>NZ_OZ244111.1:1478750-1804062 GCF_965215655.1 Nioella sp. | reverse complement strand
GGCCGAGCGTGATCGGATCGAATGTTCCCGGATAGAGGCCGATGCGCATGGGTGGTCCCTTTCCATCCCGCAATGTCTTGGCCGCACGCAACAATATTGCGCGATGCATTGCAACCCTTTCGGGGTTGTTGCCTTCGCACCTGCGGCAATTGGGGTCAGAACCCCTTGATCATGCCTTCCAGCGCTTCCTTCTCCATGGCAAGCTCTGCCAACTGCGCCTTGACCACGTCACCGATGGAAATCAGCCCGATCATGGCGTCGCCCTCCATCACCGGCATGTGCCGGAACCGGCCCTGGGTCATCTTGCCCAGAACCGCGTCAGAACTGTCGGAGGCGGTGCAGGTGATGATCTCGGAGGTCATCACATCGTCAACGCTGTCGGTCATGCAGGCCACGCCGCGCTTGCCAAGCTCGCGCACGATATCGCGTTCGGACAGGATACCGGAGAGCGACTTGCCGTCGGGCGACACCACCACGGTCCCGATCCGCTTGCCCGAAAGCAATTCAGCCGCGTCCCCGATCGTCGATCCCGGTTTGATCGTGACAACCCCCTGATCCGGTTTGGACTTGAGAATTTGCTGCACCAGCATCGCGGCCTCCATTTTTCGTGGCTTGTGGTTTTCTCCAGCGTCCCCCCTAACCTTGGGGCATGTCAAGCGTCCTGACGGGCCAGATCCTCCAAACGCGCGATTTCAGCGCGCATGCCGGTCACCAGCGCCTGTGCAAAGCGGTTGAGCCGTTCGGACCCCCGGTCGGAGGCGTGACGCACGAGGTAGAAGGTTCGCGTCAGCGAGACATGATCGCGCAGGACCAGCCTCAGTTCCGGCGCGAAGGGCATGGCGAAGTCATGGGCGATGCCGATGCCGCGCCGGGTGCGCATCAGCATGAGCTGAACGGAAAAGGAGTTCGAGGCAAGGTCGACCCTCTTGGCCCCGATCGCGGACAGGTAATCCAGTTCCTGATCGAAGATCATGTCCTGAATGTAGCCGATCACCGGCCGGTCCCGGATGTCGGACAGGTTGCGGATCTCGCCTGCGATCTCCCTCGGGGCGGCAAGATGCAGGTGATAATCGGCCACTTTCTGCACCGTGAGCCGCCCGGTCTGGGGCGGGCTGACGGTGATGGCCATATCCGCCTCTCGCTTGGACAGGTTCACGACGCGGGGCAGCGCGAGGATCTGAAGCTCCAGATCGGGGTTCTGTTCGCGGATCTGCGCGCAGACCTGTGGCAGCAGGAAATTGGCCGACCCGTCCGGCGCGCCAATGCGAATGGTGCCCGACAGCCCCTCATCGGTCCCGGTCACCGCGCCCTGCCCTGCATTGAGCGCGGCCTCTGCGGCCTCCAATGGCTCCAGCATCCGCTCACCTGCCTCGGTCAGCGCGTAGCCTTGCGGGGATTTGGCGAAGAGGATGGCGCCCAGAGACGACTCCAGCCGGGCAATCCGCCTACCGACCGTCGCGGGGTCCATTCGCAATTCCTGCCCGGCCCGGCTCAGGCTTTCGGCCCGTGCCACCGCCAGAAACACCCGCAGATCGTCCCAGTTCTGTGTCATGACAGGGGTTTACCCCCATCTTGCAGAAATGCAAAATGATTTTGAGAACCTGCCCCTTTGTAACGCAGGAATGCAAGACTATGCTGCGCGCAACGCATTTGGAGATGAGGAGAGGTTCCATGGAAGAACTCGGTCACTGGATCAACGGCAAGCGCGTGGCGGGCACGTCGGGCCGCTTTGCCGATGTCTACAACCCGGCCACGGGCGAGGTGCAGGCCAAGGTGGCGCTGGCTTCCAAGGCGGAGCTGGACAGCGCTATTGCCGACGCCGCCGAGGCGCAGAAAGCCTGGGGCGCCACCAACCCGCAGCGCCGCGCGCGTGTGATGATGAAGCTCGTCAGCCTGCTGAACCGCGACATGGATAAGCTGGCCGAAGCGCTGAGCCGCGAGCATGGCAAGACCTTCCCCGACGCCAAGGGCGACGTGCAGCGTGGTCTGGAAGTGATCGAGTTTTGCATCGGCGCGCCGCAGATGCTGAAGGGTGAGTTCACCGACAGCGCCGGCCCGGGCATCGACATGTATTCCATGCGCCAGCCGCTTGGCGTGGTGGCGGGCATCACCCCGTTCAACTTCCCCGCCATGATCCCGCTGTGGAAGATGGGTCCTGCCCTGTCCTCCGGCAACGCGATGATCCTGAAGCCATCCGAGCGTGACCCCTCTGTCCCGCTGATGCTGGCGGAACTGTGCCAGGAAGCGGGCCTGCCCGATGGTGTGCTGCAAGTCGTGAACGGCGACAAGGAAGCCGTGGATGGCATCCTGGATAGCGAAGTGATCCAGGCCGTTGGCTTCGTGGGCTCCACCCCGATCGCGCAGTATATCTACGAGCGCGCCGCCGCATCCGGAAAGCGCGCGCAGTGCTTCGGTGGTGCCAAGAACCACATGATCATCATGCCCGATGCCGATCTCGATCAGGCTGCCGACGCGTTGGTCGGTGCAGGTTACGGCGCGGCGGGCGAACGCTGCATGGCGATTTCCGTGGCCGTTCCCGTTGGCGAAGAAACCGCCGACCGGCTGATCGAAAAGCTGGTGCCGCGCATCGAAAAGCTGAAGGTCGGCCCCTACACCGCTGGTGACGATGTGGATTACGGCCCCGTTGTGACCGCCGCCGCCAAGGCCAATATCGAACGTCTGGTGCAGTCCGGCGTCGATCAGGGTGCGGAACTGGTCGTGGATGGTCGTGGCTTCAGCCTGCAAGGCTATGAGGACGGGTTCTTTGTCGGCCCGCACCTCTTTGACCGCGTGACGCCCGATATGGACATCTACAAGACCGAGATCTTCGGCCCGGTCCTGTCCACGGTCCGTGCGGGCAGCTACGAAGAGGCGATCGGCCTGGCGCTGAGCCACGAATATGGCAACGGCACCGCGATCTTCACCCGTGATGGCGACACCGCGCGGGACTTCGCCAACCGGATCAATATCGGCATGGTGGGCATCAACGTTCCGATCCCGGTGCCGCTGGCCTATCACACCTTCGGCGGCTGGAAGAAGTCGGGCTTTGGCGACCTGAACCAGCACGGGCCGGACGGGTTCCGCTTCTACACGCGGACCAAAACCATCACCTCGCGCTGGCCCTCTGGAATCAAGGAAGGCGGCGAGTTCAACTTCAAGGCGATGGACTGATCCCAACCGCCCAGGAACAATCAGAAGGCCCGGTGTTTCGCCGGGCCTTTTGCTGTGTCAGCCCGAGACCTCCAACAGGAACCCGGTTGTGGTGGGCCCCACGGTGACCTGGCCTCGCCCGCCGCGCCCCAATCCTTCTGCGCCAAAGACCGCCGCGGCACTGGCCACGAGGACAAGGAACCCGCTGGCCGGATGGCGGCTGGTCATCTCAATGCTGAGGCTGCCGCTGGCGGTTTCACCCCAGCTCCAGCGCGATGACATCAAGTCCTGAATTTCAAAATTGCCCAGGTTACTGCCGATCTGGACCGTGATCCTTTGCCCCCTCAGACGCTGGATCTCGAAATTGCCCAGTTGCGAGGCGGGTGGCATCCCGATGTTGAACTGTGCCATGGGCGGCATGCCGATATTGAACCCGCTGACCTCCAGCAGGAAGCCCTCACCCTGTACCGGGCTGATGCTGGCACGCCCGCGCGGGGCGGCAGCGACCTGGATGATCGGGGAGGCGGTATCGGCCATAGCCGGAATGGAGCGAAGGATGGGAAGGCTGGCAAGGCCAGCGAGCAATGCTCTGCGCTGCATGATCAAATCTCCGGGTTTTCATAATCGAATAGAGAAATGGGAACGAACCGCTCCCGGTGGCATGATAGCTCATCTGGCCCAATCGGGACATCCGGTGCCCTGATCAGGTGAAACGGCGGCAAATTGCGACTGGATTTGCACCAATTGACTTGAGTATGATCCCGCAACCCCTTGGTTCGAAAGAGGCAACGGATGCCGGTCAGCTTCAAGATCTTTCCCGAACGCGGGCTCGTTTACGTGCGCTACACAGGCTTCGCGCGGCTGGATGAAAGCCTTGAGGTCTTCGGCCAATACGCCACCCATCCCGATTTCCGACCGGGGCAGAAGCAACTGGTGGACCTTTCGGACGTCACCGGGATAGAGACCAACTACGTCAAACTCTTTGCCCTGCAGGCGCGCAAGGCGGACGTGTTCCTTGGGCATGACGTTCAGACCCTGCTGGTCTACTACGCCCCGACCAGTGTCTCGATGGAACTGGCCGAGTCCGTTATCCGGTCCTGGGAACCGTCCGGGTCTGTCATTCCCCTGATCCAGCAAGATGAGCGCGAATCCCTGCAATTGCTGGGCCAGCCAGAGCGGAGCTTCGAGGAATTGCTGCAGACCGCCCGTTAGGTCTGCAGCCCGGATTGTCCGCAGGAAAACGCCGCGCGTGCAGGGCTTTCCCTCAGGCCCGTCACATCAGCATGGAAGGGGAGGCAGACCTTCGCAGGATTCATCGGCGATGAAGTTGTCGCCATCATCCTCCATTGGATTGCCGACCTGAATTTCACCCTCACATCCCGGCTCGAACCCGGAATCGCAGCGGAACCTGAGTTTCAGCGATGCGCCCTCGTGAATGGCATAGGCGGCAAGGGCGAAGGCCATTGCGAAAACCGCCAGCATGAACCCCCAGAAGCCAAGCGCCTGGGTGCCGCCATCGTCGTCATCGTCATCGCCGGCGGCCTGACCCGATCCGCTGATGTTTCCGACGCGGTAATCGAACGAGATATTGGGGGCCTGACCGGACAGCCTGAAATCGAGATCGACACTGTCTTCGTTCACGTCCACCACGCGCAGCGGCATCGTGCCTTCCTGCAGGAAGCGGCGCGAAAGCCGGACAATTCCCTGCGGCAGGGTCATGCGGCGAAACTCGTCCCCTTCAGCAGTCCGCAGCATGATCACGACCTCTCGACGCCGGTTGCCGGGATAGACGCGCGTCACGATCCGTCCGCGCGGACTGTCCGCGACCGCGATACCAATGGGCGAGACTCCGTTGGTCTCCTGCGCGAAAACCCGCGCCGAGAGCGGCACGCCGAGCGCGCCCATTGACGTCAGTGCGAGAGAAAGAAAGCTTCGTCTTTTCATGAGAATGCTCCTGGCTTTAGCTTGAAATTGAACCGTCTGAATGGGTTTCAGGATTGCCTGCCGAACGCGCCCTGTCAACGAAAAGACCCGCCTGAAACCAGGCGGGCCGAAACGTGCTGAAATGAGGGGGGGTGGGTTCAGCGGGTCGTCGTTCCACGACCACCGTCACCGCCGCCGCGGGTGGTGCCGAGGCCGCCTTCCGAGGCAAATCCGTCAATCTGGGCAATCAGGCCGGTACTGCGGCCGGTCACCTGATCGGCCTGAGCGGCGCCAGCAAGAAGGGCAGTGAGGCTGAGGGCAATGGCAAGGGTTTTGGTCATGGGTCCGTCCTGTCTGGTCTTTCCAAAGGGTATGCCTGTCTGTCGTCCCACCCCCGCCCCCGGTTCAGAACTTTGTTCAAAGCCCGGTCGTTTTCGCAACCAAAGGTTGCTTTAGCCGTCGCGGCCTGCAACGCTGACTGCATTCGCCAACAGGAGATTACCCATGCCCACCCTCACCCGCCGCACGACGCTCGCCGCGCTTCTGGCAACCCCGTTCGCACTGATCGCAGGCCGGTCGCAGGCCGCCACCCATTCTATCTCGATCGAAGGCTTTGCCTTTTCGCCCGCCGAACTGACGGCCGCCGTCGGAGATACGATCACCGTCACCAATAATGACGGCGCCCCCCACACGCTGACCGCCGATGACGGCAGCTTTGACACCGGTCGCCTGAACCGGGGGCAATCCGGGGAAATCACGCTGACCGCCGCCGGCAGCTTCCCGTTCAAATGCGCGTTCCACCCCAGCATGACCGGAACGATCACCGTCGCCTGACCCCGGTTCTTCTGCCGAGACCGAAAGCCCCGACCCCGCGTCGGGGCTTTTTTCTTGGCAAATGGCCGGTCTCGGGTTTTGCTGATGCAAACGGTGGAGGACATCATGGCCCAGAAAGAGCCCCCCTTTTCGCTCGGGATCGAGGAAGAGTACCTGTTGGTCGATCAGACCAGTTGCGATCTGGTCGAGGCCCCCAAGGAGTTGATGGAGGCCTGCGTCAACGAGTTGGAAGGTCAGGTCAGCCCGGAATTCCTGCAATGCCAGATCGAGATTGGCACCCGCGTCTGTGCCGATATCTCCGAGGCGCGCGAGGATCTGAAACGGCTGCGCTCCACCGTGTCCCGCGTGGCGGATGCCTACGGGCTCGCCCCGATTGCCGTCTCATGCCACCCGTTTGCCGATTGGAAGAACCAGCACCACACCGACAAGGACCGCTACAATGCCTTGGCCCGCGATCTGGGTGGCGTCGTCAACCGGATGCTCATTTGCGGGATGCATGTGCATGTGGGGCTTGGCACCGATGGCCTGCGCAATGACCTGATGGGGCAGCTATCGTATTTCCTGCCGCACCTGCTGGCGCTGTCAGCGTCTTCCCCCTTCTGGCAGGGGCGAGATACCAAACTGGCCTCCTACCGGCTGACCGTCTTCGACAACCTGCCGCGCACCGGGCTGCCACCCTCTTTCCCCTCCTTCGCCGATTACGAACGCACCGTTGATGTGCTGGTCGTTCTCGGCATCATCGAGGACAGCTCCAAGATCTGGTGGGACCTGCGCCCCTCCGCGCGCTTCCCGACGTTGGAAACCCGCATCTGCGACGTGAACCCGCGGCTGGAGGACACGCTGACGCTGGCCGCGATGATCCAGAGCCTGTCCCGCATGCTTTTCCGCCTGCGCGGCCTCAACCAGCGCTGGCGGCTTTATGATGCCTTCCTGATCGAGGAAAACCGCTGGCGCGCGCAGCGCTATGGCACGTCGGAGGGGCTCATAGACTTCGGAAAGCGGGAGATTCTGCCGATGGCCGACCTGATCGAGGACATCATTGAACTGACCACAGAGGACGCCGCCTATCTTGGCTGCACCGCCGAGCTGGAGCGCGCCCGAGACATGGTTTCACGCGGCACCTCGTCTGATCGGCAGCGCGCGGTTCTGGCCGCGTCTGAAGCCGCTGGAAAACCCCAAGACGAGGCCATGCGCGACGTGGTGCGCCACCTGATCGAGGAATTTCACGCGGATTTATGACGCCACGCATCTCCTTGCAAAACTCTTGCAAGATTTGGTAATTAAACAAGTGTTCAATTCTGGGAGGATTGCCGCCAATTGCCCTTGGGTCTCTTCGTTGTCATCTCTACCTTCGTTGTCGGAATAGGCACGGCCTATGTCGTCGTCCGGCGCAACCCCGGCTACCGGCAGGCGCTGCGGGACTGGAAGACGCTGAAAGACCCGTTCGGCCTGAAAGCATGGCGACAGTATTTCTGGTTGCGACTGCTGCCGATCGGGGCGGCGCTGGCCTGGATGATCCTCTGGGCCCTGATTATCGAAGTCCTGAGGTGGATGAACACATGAATTTCGAACTGACCGACGAACAGGTGATGATCTTCGACATGGCGAAAGCCTTTGGAGAGGAGCATATCGCCCCCTTCGCGATGGAATGGGAAGCGGCGGGCACGATCCCCAAGGACCTGTGGCCGCGGGTCGCCGAACTTGGCTTCGGCGGGCTTTACGTGTCTGAGGAGTACGGAGGATCGGGGCTGTCGCGGCTGGATGCGACGCTCGTCTTCGAGGCGCTGGCCATGTCCTGCCCCGCCGTCGGCAGCTTCCTGTCGATCCATAACATGTGCGGCGGAATGATCGACAAGTTCGGCTCGGACGAGACCAAGGCGCGCTGGCTGCCGGACCTGTGCAGCATGGAGAAGGTGTTTTCCTACTGCCTGACTGAGCCGGGATCCGGGTCGGACGCCGCTGCGCTGCGCACACGCGCGGAGCGGACGAATGAGGGCTATACGCTGAATGGCACCAAGGCCTTCATCTCGGGTGGCTCCTATTCTGACGCTTACGTGACGATGGTCCGCACCGGCGAAGATGGGCCCAAGGGCATTTCCACAGTGGTGGTCGAGGACGGGGCCGAGGGGCTTTCCTTCGGGGCGCTGGAAAAGAAAATGGGCTGGCTCGCCCAACCCACGGCGCAGGTCCAGTTTGACGATTGCAAGGTGCCTAGCGAAAACCTGATTGGTGAGGAGGGCAAAGGGTTTACCTACGCCATGGCAGGTCTCGATGGCGGGCGGCTGAACATCGCGGCAAGCGCCCTTGGCGGCGCGCAGAGGGCGCTCGACCTGACGCTGGCCTATATGGGCGAACGCAAGGCCTTCGGGCGGACCATCGACAGCTTCCAGGCGCTGCAATTCAAGCTGGCCGAGATGGAGGTCAAGCTGCAATCCGCCCGCACCTTCCTGCGCCAGGCGGCGTGGAAGCTCGACAACAAGGCCCATGACGCCACCAAGTTCTGCGCCATGGCCAAGATGTATGTGACCGATGCCAGCTTCGACGTGGCCAATACCTGCCTGCAACTGCATGGCGGCTATGGCTATCTTGCCGATTACGGGATCGAAAAGATCGTGCGCGACCTGCGGGTGCATCAGATCCTCGAAGGCACGAATGAGATCATGCGACTTATCGTTTCCCGTCAGATGCTTGCGGAGCGCGGTTAATGTCGGATATCACCTGCCGCATCGAGGGCCGAACGGGCCGGATCACGCTCAATCGCCCCAAAGCGCTGAACGCACTCACCTGGGACATGTGCCTGGAGATCGAGAAGGCGCTGATTGCCTGGGCGGATGACCCGGTGGTCAAGCTGCTGATCATCGACGGGCTGCCCTGCGAGAAAGCCTTCTGCGCGGGGGGCGATCTGGCCGAGATGTATGCGACCGGCAGCGCGGGCGATTACAGCTATGGCCGCCGCTTCTGGCAGGACGAATACCGCATGAACGCGGCCCTGTTCAATTTCCCCAAACCCGTCGTCACCTTCCTGCATGGCTTCGTCATGGGCGGCGGTGTCGGAGTCGGCTGCCACGGCTCGCACCGTATCGTCTGTGACGACAGCCGCATTGCTATGCCCGAAACCAAAGTGGGGCTGGTGCCGGATGTGGGCGGGTCCCTGATCCTCGCCCGCGCGCCGGGGCGCTTGGGCGAATATCTCGGCGTCACTTCGGCCCGGATGGGGCCGGGCGATGCGATCCATGCGGGCTTTGCCGATTATTACATCCCGCGCGTGCACTGGGCGTCACTGATCGAGACGCTTGCGGAAACCGGCGATTGGGAGGCCGTGGATCGCAGCGCCCTGCCCGCCCCGGACTCTAAGATCGCCGCGCAACAGGCTGAGATAGATGATCTTTTCGGCGGAGAAGCTCTGCGCGATATCGTCAATCTGCTGACGGCGACCGATAGCGACTTCGCCCGAAGCGCCCTGAAGGCGATGGAGGGTAATTCCCCTATTTCAATGGCTTGCGCGGTGGAGTTGATCCACCGCACCCGCATGAAAGACACAATCGAAGGCGCGCTCGACATGGAATACCGCTTTACCGCGCGCTCCATGGAGAAGGGCGATTTCCTAGAAGGCATCCGCGCCCTCATCATCGACAAGGACAACGCGCCGAACTGGCGCCATGCCGGGCCGGGCGCGGTGCCCCCCGCCGAGGTGTCCGCCATGTTCCGGCCCCTCGGGGCAGATGCCCTGACCCTCTGAAGGAGAGATATCATGAAGATCGGATTCATCGGCCTTGGCAATATGGGCAGCCCCATGGCCGCCAATCTGGTGGCGGCGGGCCACGCGGTGACGGGCTTCGACCTCGCTGCTCCTGCACCAGAGGGCGTCACCATGGCCGCCAGCGCGGCCGAGGCCGCCACGGGCCAGGACGTGGTCATCACCATGCTGCCCAATGGCGCGATCCTCAAGGCGGTAGCCGCCGATGTGATCCCGGCCATGGCCAAGGGCGCGGTGCTGCTCGATTGCTCCACCGTCGAGGTCGATGCCGCCCGCGACGTGGCAGGCCAGTGCGAGGCGGCGGGGCTTGGCTTTCTCGACGCGCCCGTGTCGGGTGGTGTCGGCGGGGCTGCGGCGGGGACGCTCACCTTCATGGTGGGCGGCAGCGACGCGGCCTTCGCCACCGCGAAACCGCTTTTCGACATCATGGGCCAGAAAGCGGTGCATTGCGGGCCCGCGGGCAATGGTCAGGCCGCCAAGATCTGCAACAACATGATCCTGGGCGTGACGATGATCGCCACCTGCGAGGCCTTCGCGCTGGCCGACAAGCTGGGGCTCGCCCGCGACAAGATGTTCGATGTTGTCAGCACCTCCTCGGGCTACAGCTGGACCATGAACGCCTATTGCCCGGCGCCGGGTGTTGGCCCGCAAAGCCCCGCAGACAATGGCTACAAGCCCGGTTTCGCGGCGGAGCTGATGCTGAAGGATCTGCGCCTATCCCAGGCCGCAGCCGAAGCAGCCGACGCAGACACGCCCATGGGCCAGGCAGCAGCGGCGCTCTATGCGCAATTCGTAGAGGCCGAGGACGGCAAGGGCATGGATTTCTCCGCCATGCTTCCCCGCTTCGAGAAACGCCACAGGGGCGAATGACTGGGATCGGATCAGGAGAGGGATGGCGCGTCACGCCGTCGGGACAGCCGTCTCCCTCCATCCGGTTCCACCCGACCCAACCGTCCGCTTCAGCGGACAGCGGGCCGACGAAGGCCCCCGCGCAAGCGGGGGTTTGAGGTGGTACGCAGCCACCGCCCGTGAGGGCAACAACACCAAAAATTGAGGAAAGTGGCGCGGTTGACGGGGCTCGAACCCGCGACCCCCGGCGTGACAGGCCGGTACTCTAACCAACTGAGCTACAACCGCGCATGGGCCTTTCGGCTGGGATCTGCATCCCTATATGGCAGCGGTGGCGCGGTTGACGGGGCTCGAACCCGCGACCCCCGGCGTGACAGGCCGGTACTCTAACCAACTGAGCTACAACCGCCCGCTGCTGCCGCCTCGGGGCGTTGATCCCCTTGGCGTGAAGCGGGTTCTATGTGCCCCGCGCCCCCCCGTCAAGCGCGGTTTTGCGCATAAATCCCTGTCGGGCGACTTTTTTCACAACCGCCCCGCGCGGGCCTATCCACGCCTCAGCGGACGGCGGGGGGCGACCGGGCTGCGGCGTTGTCTTTCGCGCATGAAAACATGGATCCCGGCCCCTGCGATCAACACGGTGCCCGCCAGCACCCAGAGGTCTGGCACCTCCCCGAAGACCAGCCAGCCCGAGGCGATGGCCAGCGGCAGGGCCGTATATTCAAAAGAGGATATCGTCGCGGCGTTGCCCATCTTGTAGGCCGCCGACAGAAGGTATCCGATCGCGCCGGACATGCAGCCAAGCAGAATGAAGAGCGGCCAATCGCCCGGTGTGGGCCAGACCCAGGCCCTGAACAGGAAGACAAGGCTTTCCGCCTCCACCCCTTCTGCAAACCGTCCATCGCCCGCCACCAGGTAGAAGCCGATGCTGACAACAAGGAACACACCCTGGATATAGACGGCCAGCGCCGAGGCTTTGGAATAGACGCCCAGTTTTCGCGTCATCACCTGCATCGCCGCATAAGCCGTGGCCGCAAGGACCGGCAGCAGAAGCGTCCAGCGCTGTGGTGCGTCTTCGCCCGCCATGCCGGGGCGGGTCATGACCAGAACACCCGCAAAGCCCACGATGATCGCCGCGATCCTGTGCACGCCGACCTTTTCGCCCAGAACCACGACCGACAGCAGCGTGATGATCAGCGGCGCGACGAAAAAGGTCGCCACCGCATCGGCCAGCGGCATCACCGCCAGCGCCGCGAAGTACAGCATGTTCGAGATCACCACGAAGAGCCCGCGCATCAGGTGCAGCCCCGGCGTCGCGGTGCGCAACTCGCGGAAACCGCCCTCAAATTGCAGGATCACCAGCGAAAAGACGATCCCGATGGCGGACCGCACAAAGACCATCTGGTGCAACGGGTAGTCCCCGCCAAGCGCCTTGATGAGGGAATCGTTCACGGTGATGAAGACCATGCCAGCCAGGATCAGGAGGATCGCAAGCGGCGGAGTCTCCTCGGTCGGGCGCGGAGGGCCGGGCATCTCGTCTGCTTTCATTGGGTCGGACGCGGGCGAGGATGAATGTCGCCGCGCTCGATCCAGCCCTACCGCGAAACCACTGCCCTGAGAACCCTCTGCGGCCTTAATCGGTTTTCGCCCAAAGCGGCCCCCGATCCGGCGCGGGAATGAACTCCGCGTCATCGCCGGGGGGCAGGTGGAACGGACCCGATTGCCAGTCGGCCTTACGCCATGCTTCCTTCGCCTCCAGGATTCTCTCCTTGCTGGAGGAGACGAAATTCCACCAGATATGGCGCGGGCCATTGAGCGTTGCGCCGCCAAGCAGTACCAGCCGCGCCCCTGCCGGTCCCGCCGTCAGCGCCAGCCGGTCACCGGGGCGAAAGACCATCATCTCGCCCGCGCCATGGCTGTCGCCTGCCAGTGTCACAGAGCCTTCGGCGACATAAACGCCCCTGTCCTCATGATCATCGGGCAAGGGCAGTTGCGCGCCCGGCTCCAGCACCGCATCGGCATAGAACATCTCGGAAGGGACCGGCACCGGCGCCGTTTCGCCATAGGCGGAGCCAAGGATCAGGCGCACCTCCTTGCCCTCGGCCTTCAGCAGCGGCAGATCGGCCTTGCCCGCGTGATGAAACTCCGGTGCACGCTCTTCCTGGTCCTCGGGCAGGGCAATCCATGTCTGGATGCCAAAGAAGGGCATGGGCAGGGTCTGGGTTTCGTCATCGGTCCGCTCGGAATGGGTGATCCCCTGCCCTGCCACCATCAGGTTGACATCCCCCGGTTCGATCCAGCCATCGGTGCCCAGGCTGTCGCGGTGATGCATCCGGCCCCGATAGAGATAGGAAATCGTCGCCAGCCCGATATGCGGGTGCGGGCGCACGTCTAGCCCCTTTGTGGGCAGCATCTCGGCCGGGCCCATCTGGTCGAAGAAGATGAACGGTCCAACCATCTGCCGCTTGGGGGCTGGCAGCGCGCGACGCACTTCAAATCCACCCAGGTCGCGGGCGCGCGGGATGATCAATGTCTCGATGGCATCGACCCCATCACCCAATGGGCAATGCGGGTCGAGGGCGGGGTTCCAGCTCATGTCCTTCGTCTCCTGAATGGGTTGCGTGGCACAAAAGCTAGGGCGAACGGACACTCAGAAAACACCGAGCACCGAACAGCACCTGTGCCCAAACGCAGAAGGACAGAAGGCGGTATACCCCGCCCTTTGGAGATCGGGCCGTTACATGAACTCCAGCTCGTCCTCTTCCATGTGGGAGCCTTCGACGCCCGGATCATCATACGTGCTGTCAAGGCTGAGGGCCGCCATGAGGTCCATAGCTTCATCGCCGGAGGTCATGCCTTCAAGGGCACCGTTTGCGATCGCATCATCATAGGCATCCAGCAGATCTTGTGACGACTCGAACCCGCCTTCAGGCGCGTCGATACGAAAGATTTCTTGTGGTATGTCCAGCGTATTCCCGTCAGCGTCGGTCCCTTGCGTTATTTCGAAGAAGATGACCGATTCCACTTGAGTGATGTTGTAGTCGGGGTCTTCTCCGAACTGGCTGTCGTAATATGCAACGTAGTTCTCGAACGTAGCTTCCTGTCCTTCAGGCAGGGCTTCCGCCGGGACAAAGACGCCGTTCTCGATTCCGCCATTCGCACCGATGTCAATGCCAAAGCCGATTTTGTCGAAGGTCGGCTCTTCTGGCTCTTCCGGCTCTTCCGGGTCATCAGAAACGGCCTTTATCGACCCATCTGCGGTGCTGGTCGATGTTGCCCGCACGCCGAAAACGTCGATCTCGTCAAGACTGGTGATATCAAGTTCAATCCGAAGCGTGTCGCCTTCGTTCAGATAGGTTTCCTTCTCATCTGCATCCGGTCCCAGGCCGGGATCGCTTAGCCGGACGGCCTCATCCCATTGAACGTTCTCGCCGTCGAGTCGGGCACCGTTCATGTTCAGAGGTCCATTCAGGGATTCGCTATCGCCCGAGAAATCGTCGTCTCCATAGTAGATGGCGTTTACATCCATCGAGCCTTCGAGAACGTCGATATCGGCGACAAAACCGCCGGTAAGGGGATCTTCATACACGGTAACCGTGTAGCTCAGCCCCTCAAGTTCGTAGGTGAATATCTTGGAGTTGACAGGCATGGGGTGTTCCTCTGGTCGTGACCAGCGACGCGGTTAACCATCCGCTTGACCGGTCGTCGAGCCCCCACCCGGCAAACCACAATTATGCCGCATTCTAAACCATGTTTCGTCACAACTTTAGAGTGAAGCTGTGCATTTCACGGGAAACAGACCGTTTCGCTTTTTCGCGGGAACACATGCCTCAGGTGACCCGATACGCATGAAAACCTCGTATGAAAGGACTCCGCAGGACGGAAATTTTCCCCGGAAATCAGACCTATGCGACTTGGTTCTGTTTGGAAAATGGTGGGTCGTGAGAGGCTCGAACTCCCGACATCTTCGGTGTAAACGAAGCGCTCTACCAACTGAGCTAACGACCCGTCGGCGGTTCTGATAGCGCGGGTCCGGAAGGGGTGCAAGCCCTAAGCGGTCAGGATTTGCGCCTTGCCGTCGCGGATGTGATGAACCACCCCCTGCCCGCCCGGAACCGAGGCCAGATCGGTGATCGGCAGCCCCAGAACGATACAGCGCAGCAGGCGCGACGTGACGCCGTGGGTGACCAGAACCGTGGGTCCGGTCAGCCCCTCAAGCACCGCCTGAACCCGCGCCGCCATCTGGCCGAGCGTCTCGCCGCCGGGGGCGCTGAATTTCCACAGATGCGGGTCGGTCGCACGGGCGATATCTGGATGGACCGCGCGCAGTTCCTCCAAGGTGCGGCCCTGCCAGCGACCGAGGTCGATTTCGGCCAGCCGCGAATCTGTTTCTATGGACAGGGGCAGCCCTGCAAGCGCGATCTCGGCAGTGCGCAGGGCCCGAGGTGCGTCAGACGAGATGACCCGAGCAGCCCCCGGCAGGCAGGATTTCAGTATCTGACCCTGTACCCGCGCCTGATCCAACCCGGTCGACGTCAGAGCCGAGTCGAGCCGACCTTGCAGGCGTTCCTCGGTGTTCCACTCGGTCTCGCCATGGCGCAGCACCCAGAGTTCGGGAAAATCTGTTCTGGCTTGTCTCATAGGCGCTTTCCGGTCGGATCAGGTCCTGTGAAAACGAAAAGGCGCCACGATGCCGGGCGCCTTTCGGAGGAAAAATGGTGGGTGATAAGAGATTTGAACTCCTGACATCTTCGATGTGAACGAAGCGCTCTACCACTGAGCTAATCACCCGCCGTGGGGCCGTCTTTTAGCGGCGCTTTCCCGACTGCGCAAGAGGCCAGATCACGGTTTTTCCGGATCGTCCTCGGGCGTTGCCGGGGTCAGTTTCTCCCCCTTGTACATGAGCTTGATGCGTGCGGTCAGCAGATCTCCGGAAGCTTTGCTGTCGCGCTTTCGCGGCATGATCTTGCCAAGCCCCGGCAGCGAAATAACCTGCCCTTCGTCGAGAGCCCGACCGATCGCGTCGCAGACCAGACCCGCGGCCTCCCGCAGTTCGGATCGCTTCAGGTCGGACTGAGCGGCGATGGCCTGCATCAGGTCCTGCATCTTGTAGGCTTTAGGCTTATCCGCGCCTGTGGTTTCGGCAGTTGCGCTGTCCGCATCCGCGGAAGAGGAGAGACTCACGATTTCTCCGGCTGACATATGGCCCCCTGTCGGCAGTTTGTTGCTTCTGTGGAAACAACCTAGCAACCGATGTGCCGCTGCGCCAGAGCCGCGTCGGGGCCTTTTTCAGCCCGCGCTGCTGGAGGCGAGCCGAATATTGCGGGTATCCCACCGGGGCCATCCCATCAGTTCGGACACGGTGGTGAAGCGATAGCCCCGCGCAATCAGACCATCCAGCGCTGCCGGCATGGCGCGCACGGTTGGGCCGATGATGTCATGGGCCAGAATCACCGCGCCCGAATGCGACCGGCTGACGATGCGGTTGGCCACGACCGAACTGCCCGGACGGCGCCAATCCTCGGGGTCGACGGACCACAGGATGGTGGGCAATTGCCGCGCTTCGTAGATCAGGTTGCGCTGACGCATGGACAGCAGCCCATAGGGCGGGCGCATGGTGACCGGCGGGCGGCCAACGGTTTCGTTGATCACGACCGTGGTACGGTCCAGTTCCCGCAGCAGCCCGTCATTGCCAAGCGAGGTCAGGCGCGGATGATTCCAGGTATGGTTGCCGATCTCGTGCCCCTCGGCCGCAATGCGCCGCGTCAATTCGGGGTAGAGCGCCACGCGGCGACCGATCAGGTAGAAGGTCGCGCGGATGTTTCGCGCGGCCAGCATGTCCAGCAGTTGCGGCGTCAGCGTTTGGTGCGGACCGTCATCGAAGGTCATGGCGACCAATGGCTGATCCGTCGGAATCCGGGTGATCGTGGTCGGACCACCCTGTGTGATCCCCTCGGGAATGGTCAGATCCATCCGGGCCTGCGCCTCTGCGCGGCCAATAAGGGCGGGGCTGGCCAATATGGCCGTCAGGCAGCCGGCAAATCTGCGACGTGTCAGTTTGGTTTTCATTATGTCACCAGGCAAGGCGGTTTAAGGCAATTTGGCTAGGCAACCCGCGAATCGGCTGCGAATCAAGTTGTGTCACAGCAATGGGGCACCGATCCGTTGCAAAAGGGTGTCACCTGCCCCACTTGTGTCGCCTTTGCGACACAGGGGGTTCTTGCATAGCAAACCGGCAATGTGATTGATTACGGTTGATAACAACCTTGGGGTAAGAACGGGCCGATGGCTCTGAAGGGGAAGACAATGAAAAAACTGATGGCTGCAACAACAGCGCTCACCTTGCTGAGTGCAACCGCAACCTATGCCGACGAGACCACGCCGACCATGCCGGTTGAGATCGTGTCTCAGGACGCGATGGATACCGGCGTCGACGGCGGCATTCTTGTTCCGATCCTTGCGATGATCCTGATGCTGATGGCTGCGTCCGGTGGCGGTGGCTACCAGATGCCAAGCTGATCGCTCTCGCTGAAGCAAATCCGGCCGACGGCCCAGATGGGCCACGGACGGCATTGCAGAAGGCGTGTGTGAAAGGCCTATATCGGACGCCAGTGCATTCAGTTCGTTCAGGTCGGCGCATGGACCGGTCTTATCCGGCTGAAAATCGAATGGGACACCAGCGGTAACGCTGGTGTCCCATTTTTTTGGTGCCGATCTCTGTCACCGTCGACGCCAAAAAACAGGAAACCCCGCCAACAGAGTATCGGCGGGGTTCTGAACTGTTGATCAGTATATCAGCCGTCAGTGGGCGGTTGCCCCTGCCCCACCACCCGCAGCGGCCTGCGCTGCGGCGGCGGCGGCTTCTTCGGCCTCTTCGTCCCAGTCAATCGCTTCGGGCGTGCGCACGAGCGCATGGGCCAGCACGTCACGCACATGCGCGACGGGGATGATCTCCAGCCCTTCCTTCACGTTGTCGGGGATCTCGGGCAGATCCTTTTCGTTGTCCACCGGGATCAGCACCGTCTTGATGCCGCCCCGCAAGGCCGCGAGCAGTTTCTCCTTGAGCCCGCCAATCGGCAGCACATTGCCGCGCAGCGTCACCTCGCCGGTCATGGCGATGTCCTTGCGGACCGGGATCTGCGTCAGGACCGAGACGATGGAGGTCACCATCGCGATCCCGGCAGACGGGCCATCCTTGGGCGTCGCGCCTTCCGGCACATGGACGTGGATGTCGATCTTGTCGAACTTCGGCGGCTTCACCCCGATATCGGGACTGATGGACCGCACGAAGGAACTGGCCGCGTCGATGGATTCCTTCATCACATCGCCCAGTTTTCCTGTGGTCTTCATCCGGCCCTTGCCCGGCAGGCGCAGCGCCTCGATGGACAGAAGGTCGCCACCGACAGAGGTCCAGGCCAGACCCGTCACCACGCCGATCTGATCGTCCTTTTCCGCCAGCCCGAACTTGAACCGCTTCACGCCGAGGAAATCCTCCAGATTTTCCGGCGTCACGCGGACCGTTTCCACCTCTTTCTTGAGGATCTTGGTCAGCGCCTTGCGGCAGATCTTGGCGATCTCGCGTTCGAGGTTCCGCACCCCGGCCTCACGCGTGTAATAGCGGATGATGTCGGTCAGCCCATCCTCGGTCAGCTCAAACTCCTTGGCCTTCAGGCCATGGTTCTTGGTCTGCTTGGGCAGCAGGTGGCGCTTGGCGATCTCGGATTTTTCGTCCTCGGTATAGCCCGCCAGCGGGATTATCTCCATCCGGTCCAGAAGCGGGCCGGGCATGTTGTAGCTGTTCGACGTGGTCAGGAACATGACGTTCGACAGGTCGTATTCCACTTCGAGATAGTGGTCCACGAAGGTCGAGTTCTGTTCCGGGTCCAGCACCTCAAGCATGGCGGAGGCCGGGTCGCCCCGGAAATCCTGGCCCATCTTGTCGATCTCATCGAGCAGGATCAGCGGGTTCGTGGTCTTCGCCTTTTTCAGCGCCTGGATGATCTTGCCGGGCATGGAGCCGATATAGGTCCGGCGGTGGCCACGAATTTCGCTTTCATCGCGCACGCCGCCAAGCGAGATGCGGATAAACTCGCGCCCCGTCGCCTTGGCAACCGATTTGCCAAGCGAGGTCTTGCCGACACCCGGAGGGCCGACAAGGCACATGATCGGGCCTTTCAACTGCTTTGACCGTTGCTGCACGGCCAGATATTCGACGATGCGTTCCTTGACCTTTTCAAGCCCGTAATGATCGGCATCCAGCACATCCTGTGCGCGGCCCAGGTCCTTCTTGACGCGGGATTTCACGCCCCACGGAATGGCCAGCATCCAGTCGAGATAGTTGCGCACGACAGTCGCCTCGGCGCTCATCGGGCTCATGTTCTTGAGCTTCTTGATCTCGGCATCGGCCTTTTCGCGGGCTTCCTTGGACAGCTTGGTATTGGCCACCCGCTCTTCCAGTTCCGCAACCTCGTTTGCGCCTTCTTCACCATCGCCAAGTTCGCGCTGAATGGCCTTCATCTGCTCATTCAGGTAATATTCGCGCTGCGTCCGCTCCATCTGGGATTTCACGCGCGTCTTGATCTTCTTCTCGACCTTCAGGACGCTCATTTCGCCCTGCATCAGCCCATAGACCTTTTCCAGCCGGTCCGAGACGGACAGCGTTTCCAGAAGATCCTGCTTCTGCGCCACTTCGATGCCCAGATGACCGGCGACCAGATCGGCCAGCTTGGCCGGATCCGTGGTTTCGGAAACCGAGGTCAGCGCCTCTTCGGGGATGTTCTTCTTGACCTTGGCATAACGCTCGAACTCTTCCGCGACGGGGCCAAGCATCGCCTGAATGGCGGCGGCATCCCCTTCGTCTTCGGCGAGGTCCTCTGCCGTCGCCTCGAAAAACTCGGGGTTGTCGAGGAATCCGGTGATGGTCACGCGGTTGCGGCCTTCGACCAGCACTTTCACGGTGCCGTCGGGCAGCTTCAGCAGTTGCAGCACATTGGCCAGCACGCCTGTACGGTAGATGCCGTCGGTGTCGGGGTCGTCCTCTGCCGGGTCGATCTGGCTCGACAGCAGGATCTGGCGGTCTTCCTGCATCACCTCTTCCAGCGCGCGCACCGATTTCTCGCGCCCGACAAAAAGCGGCACGATCATATGCGGGAACACGACAACGTCGCGCAGCGGCAGGACAGGATAGGTGGTGTTTTGCTCGGGCATGGTGCCTTCCTTGTTCTTGGCAAGAGGACGCTGGCCCCGTCATGCGGCAGCCCTCGGCCCTCTCCGGGTGGGACACTTGAAAGTGGGGGCATGGCCCACCGATTTCAAGCGATCCCCCGCCTTTTCGGGTCGCCCACAGTCTGCACCCCGGCGCGGGAAGGGGCAAGGCGCGATCTTGCGAAAAGGTGAACGAAAACGGGACCGAACCTGCCGGGCAAGATTGATATGAGTCAATGCGTCCGTGCCGTGGAGGCTTAGCCTGACCTTGAAGCAGTGCACCTGGAGGTCAGCCATGAAGGAACTTGCCGTCTCGATCTGTCTTGCCCTTTGCATGAACGCCACCGCAGCTCTGGCTCATGGTGGCGGAAAGCCCGGCGAGGAGCCTGCCGGTGTGGTGCCCGTTCCTGCACCGCCTGCACCCGCTCCGCAGCCGGTCCCGGCGCCTCCCGAAACGGGTCAAAAACCGGGTGAACCCCCTGGCCCACAACCTGCGCCTGTTCCCGCCCCGCTGCCGACACCCGTGCCTTCTCCAGCCCCGCAGCCTATTCCAGCCCCGCAGGGTCAGAAGCCCGATGAACAGCCCCCCATTACCGAAGCAACGCCACCCCCGGTTCCTGCGCCGGCTCCCACTCCGGCGCCCGCACCAGCCCCACTTCCGTCTCCAATGCCGGCCCCTGCGCCCACGCCTGAACCAACCCCGGCTCCAACCCCCACACCGGCACCTGCGCCTGCGCCCACGCCTGAACCAGAGCAAGAGCCAGCACCTGCGCCAACACCGGCCCCAACGCCGGAACCGGAACCGGCCCCAGTTAATGAATCCCTCCCGGAACCCGAAGTCGAACCGGCTGCAACGGCCCCAACAGCGGGCAGCATCTACATTCCCCTCGCAACGCCAATCGACCCTCCGAGCGGCGCGGGCTGCCCTGATCCTGACCTCGCAGAAGACCCCAGAAACTGGAGCGGGCCACGGCTGGAAGACCTCGTTGAATTCAATCGAACCCTCGAAGGGGGCACGCCCCTTTCTCAATGTGGGTTGGACCTGCCCGGAGTTTTCCAGGCGGAACCCACCTATTCCATGCAGCTAACAGACATGGAGGCCTACACGTTCTCGATCTTTGTGCACGCCTATTGTGATGCAACCCTTCTGATCCGGGATGCCAGTGGACAATGGCTCTTCTCCGACAACGTACCCGGAACGCTGGAGCCGCATGTGGAAATGACGCGTGGCATCGAAGGCCGGGTGGATTTCTGGGCAGGCAGCGCCAGCGGCGATAGCTGTCGCCAGTATTTCCGCCTGCTCACGATGACCGGTCCCGGCGAGGCAACGGAAGAAGAGATCGCCGATATGGTCGAAGGCGATTGGACAATGGTTATCGGCGGCTTCCGGACCGATCTGAGCTTCTCACGCTCTGCCGAAGGGCACTGGAGCGGGCTGGTCCATCTGATGGGAGAGGATACGGCGCTGGACAATATCATTGTCGACGGTGCCACTGGTCGCGTCCAGTTCACCTCCACCGCAGATGGCGCCCTGTGCTATGGCCTGCTGAGCGGCGACTACCTTGACGGAGGCTGCGTGGACCCGGAGCACGCGGATCTGTTTGTCTTCGAAGCTTACCGCTGATCTCGGGGGCTGAGACGGTTCGGGCCGGAGTCCTGTCAGCGCGGGAGTTCGGACAGCGAGAGCGCCGGGGTTTCGAAAATCGGTTGCAGCGCAGCAGATATGTCCGTCCAGCCATCCGGCGGATCGGCGTCGAGCGCCGCAATGGCGCGCGAGGTCAGAAGGATGCGCCCCGGTCCTGTCTGCGCCGCACGGTCGAGCGCAGGCGCAGGCAGCAACTCGGCGGGAGAGAACAGCAGCAGATAGCCCGTGCAGATGTAGCCGCAGTCATCGACGACGATGTCGCCGGGACGCACCTCTTGCAGCAGCGGCCCATGGGTGACGGGCTTTGTTGCACAAATGGGGTGAGGGATTCCCTGTGTGAATCCAGCGTGGTAGCTGGCGAGCATGAGCAGTTGGTCCCTTATGACGTACAAGACCAGGAACTGGCCTTCGTACAACACGGCGCTGAAGCAGCGCGGTTCGCTATCGATCTGGTTTGATCCCGATATGACCTGGCACGCGGCACCCACCGGCAAGCGCGGGCGGCAACCCGAGTTCAGCGACGCGGCGATACAGGTTTGTCTCACGATAAAGGTGTTGTTCGGCATGCCCCTTCGCCAGACGACCGGGTTCGTCGAAAGCCTGCTGCGGTTGGCAGGCCTTGACTGGAAAGTGCCGGACTTCAGCACTCTGTCTCGCCGCCAGAAGACCCTGAGCGTCGCCATCCCTTATCGCGGAGGAACGGGTCCTTTGCACCTGCTGATCGATGCGACCGGGATCAAAGCCGAGGGCGAGGGAGAGTGGAATGCCCGCAAGCATGGCGGGTCAAAGAAGCGCCTTTGGCGCAAGCTGCATCTTGGTATGGACGAGGAAACACTGGAGATCCGCGCAGTCGGTGTCACGACAAGCAACGTCGGCGACGCCCCTATGTTACCCGACCTGCTGGCACAGATCCCGCCCGACCAAGAGATTGCCACGGTCACCGCTGACGGAGCCTATGACACGCGCAGATGTCACAATGTGATTGCCGCTCGAGGTGCCGTTGCCGTCATCCCACCACGCAAGAATGCGCAACTCTGGAAGCCAACTACGGCGGGTGCTATCGCGCGAAACGAAGCCGTGAGGGCCTGCAAATATCTCGGACGGGCACTCTGGCGAAAGCTGACAGGCTATCACCGACGAAGCCGCGCAGAGACGAAGATGCACTGCGTCAAACTCCTTGGCCAAGGCCTGATGGCCAGAGACTTCGACCGGCAGGTCGCTGAGCTCCAGATCCGGATCGCGGTGCTCAACCGCTACACCGCTCTTGGCATACCCGTCACTGAGCCCGTAGGATGAGTCCGTCCGGGGAAAGGGGAAGCCTGCCCTTCAACCGATTTGTGCAACAGAGCCTGGGTGACGCGCCAGTAATCGCTGTCTGCCCGAGCGAAACCCATCATCGCGCCCGCGCCGTTGGCAACCCACAAGGCCAGGATGCCCGCCACCAGCACCCGCTGAACGCCTTGGACAGGTGGCAACCGAAGCACGACAAGCAGGGCCAGAAACGGCAGCACGACGATCCAGAATTCCTTGTTCGTGGGTTCCCAGATCGTGGCGACAAGCGCATAAGTGCCCGCATGCAGTATCAGAAGCGGCCCAAAGCCGGGCGTCAACGCCCTGCCCCCGCGCAGCAAGGCCCTGACCGACAATGCGCCAATGGCCAGAACGCTGAGCACAGTCAACAGCAGCAGGGGCCAGAACCCGAACGCAAGTCCGGTTTCAGCGAAATGAGTTTCCTCCACCAGTTGACGGCCCGCGAACACCCGCTCCAGCACGCCTGCGGCCTCTGGAGAGGCAAAGAGAAACAGGCTCGACCAAATAGCGGTCCCAAGCCCGATCAGCGCCTTGACCGGAGCCAGGACCGAGAGCGGCGTCCAAAGCCCGTCAGCAGCGTAGCCCTTGGCCCAGAGGATCAGCTCGCCGATCGTCCGATGCCCCAGCAAGACCCACCCGGCCCAGAGATAAACCGCCCCGACCACCGCGCCAAACACCGCCAGCCACAGGACCGCCGCCCCGATCCTGCGCGCAGAGATCAGCATGACCAGCGCAGGCACCGCCAGAAACACATGGCTTTGATGGATCAGCGTGGCGATGCCCGCCAGAAACGCCGCAAGGATCACGGCACGGGGGCCGGACTGTTCCCACCCGACCTGCCAAATGGCCAGAAAGCTGGCCAGAACGAAGGGCAAGGGTAGCGTGTAGGTGTCGGGATACATGCCATAAAGCCAGAAGGCAAAACAGCCCGCCAACAGCCATACCGCGCCAGATGCCCCGGCCAGCCCACCACCCGCCAGCCGCGCAATCTTCCAGACCAGAGCCAGAGTCCACAACGCTGCAATCAGGCTTGCCACCTGCATCACAGCCAGCGCCGTCGCCCCCGGCCAGACCGCCTGAGCCACGCCTGTGAGGCCTTGCATCAAAGGCTCATAGATCAGGTGGTTCGGATGCCATTGGGCAACCCCGCCCGATACGCGATCGACGTAATAGACCGCGTCCTCCCCTTCGGTGAAATTCTGCGGGAAGGTCAGCAGGTAGAGCAGTCCGATAAGGGCAATGGTCAGCCCCGGCAACAGCTTGTCGCTGCGGGTTTCAACCAGGCTTTGCCCCCGTGCTTCGTCCAAGGCATCCACCTTTCGTTTCAACGATCTGCCTGATGTCTGCTAGCACGGCGGCCCGGATACGCCAAGCAAGCCAAACCGCAACACCCTGTTTCTCAGGCCAATCCTACGCGTTGCGACTGGCTTGTTCTGAATCAAGGACAATAAGCGATTTCCCTCGATAATTGCCGTCGTCAATTGCAGAGAGGGAGGAACAAATGCAGCGTGTATTTCTTACAAGCTTTATTGCCGGGCTTGCCCTGGCCACGGGGGCCAACGCCTGCCCCACCTATAGCTTGACCGGGACGACCTATAGCCTGACCGGAGACCAGCTATACAGTCCAGACTCGTTCAACGTGGTTGCGGGCGGTCAGAATGATCTGCGGACCTGCCCGCAGCCGGGCGTGGGATATGTCACGACCGCGCCGGACTTCACCTTCTATTTGTCCGGAATGAATCGGTATGACCTTTTGCTTGACGTTGTCAGCGCCTGCGACGCGACACTTTTGGTCAACACGGCCGATGCCCAATGGCATTTCGACGACGACAGCAACGGCAACCTCGACCCGCGCCTCAATCTGCGCGGGGCCAGCGCATTGAACGGTAGGGTCGATGTCTGGGTCGGCAGCTACAATGGCCAGTACTGCGATGCCACGCTGACGCTGGAGACGTTCCTGAGTTCGGGCGGCGGCGGTGCAGGCTCTACCGGCGTGGGTTGCCCAGACCCGTCCCGACCCGGGCCGAGCTATGCGATGACCGGCCAACAGCTCTCCACGCGCCACAGTCTGCCCATTACTGCAACTGGCGGAACGGCACTGTCTTCCTGCGGCATTCCGGGCACTGGTTATGCGGCCGCGATGCCGACGGCGTCGCTGATGTTGTCGGGGATGGTGGGCTATGACCTTGTGCTCGATGTCGAGAGCACGTGCGACTCCACCCTGTTGATCAATTCCGCCCGCGGCATGTGGTTCTTCGACGATGACAGCAACGGCAATCTGGACCCGCGCGTCACTCTTACGTCGGGTCTCGAGGGCCGTGTCGACATCTGGGTCGGCAGCTATTCAGGCTCTGACTGCCAGGGCACATTGTATATGGAAACCTTTGCGACGGGGTCGAGCGGGGGCACCGGAACCGGGGGCTTCACACAAGGTGCCAGTCTCGCGGGGCAATGGTACTGGGAGGCGATCAGCCTCCCGATCACGATCAACGCGAATGGGACCGGGCATGATGGTGTCAACACGATGACCTGGACCGGTCCTGACGCAAACGGCACCTACACCCTGACCTGGAGCCACGGTTACACCGACTACGCCACCCTGACCGGAAACCGACTGGAAATCGTCAACAACGAAGGCTTCCGGTTCGGTGCGACGCGTTTGGGGGGTGATCTTGAAAACCCTCCCGGGGCTGGTACGCCCCATGACCAGCCCGGCGACAACGCGTCTATCCTGGAAGGGGCCTGGACCATCGACTCCTTTGGCTACGGCGGCACGCTGACCTTCGACCGACACGCGAACGGCTGGTCCGCGACGGTGCGGTTCAACGTGAACGACTTCGAGGAAATCCTCCAGAACGTTCAGTTCGATCCCGTGACGGGCGAAGTACAGTTCTATCGCGAACGCGGAACACAGCACTATGTCGGCACCCTCTCGGGCGGCGAGATCACCGGCATGTTCAATCGTGGACCGGGTACGCCCTACGACAGCGGCTGGTCAGCGACCCGCTGAGGCGGATCAGAGCGGTTCGATATCGCCTTCCGCGCGCGCAGCATGGAAGGCGGTTTCGAATGCGTCGAACCTGTCGGCTTCGATGGCATCGCGCATGTCCTGCATAAGCTCCTGGAAGTAATGCAGATTGTGCCAGGTCAACAGCATGGAGCTGATGATTTCCTTCGCGCGGAAGACATGGTGCAGATAGGCGCGGGAATAGCCGGTGCAGGCGGGGCAGGTGCAGTGTTCGTCCAGCGGGCGCGGGTCGTCCTGGTGGCGGGCATTCTTGATATTTACCACGCCGCGCCGGGTGAAGGCCTGCCCGGTGCGCCCCGATCGGCTTGGCAGAACGCAATCCATCATGTCGATCCCGCGTTTTACGGCCCCGACGATATCGTCGGGTTTGCCAACGCCCATCAGGTAGCGCGGCTTGTCCTCGGGCAGGAAATCGGGCGCGTAGTCGAGACAGGTGAACATTGCCTCCTGCCCCTCGCCCACGGCAAGGCCGCCCACGGCATAGCCCTCGAACCCGATCTCTTTCAACGCCTCGGCACTCTCCTCGCGCAGATCCTGTTCCAGCCCGCCCTGCATGATGCCGAAAAGCGCGTGGCCCGGGCGGTCGCCGAACGCGTCGCGGCTGCGCTGCGCCCATCTCATCGACAGGCGCATGGACCCGGCGATCCGGTCCCGGTCGGCAGGCAGCGCCGGGCATTCATCGAAGCACATGACGATATCAGAGCCCAGGAGCCGCTGAATCTCCATCGAGCGTTCCGGGGTCAACATGTGGCGCGAGCCGTCCACATGGCTGCGGAAGGTGACCCCCTCCTCGGTCAGCTTGCGCAGATCGGCAAGGCTCATCACCTGGAAACCGCCCGAGTCGGTCAGAATCGGCTTCTCCCAGTTCATGAAGCGGTGCAGCCCGCCCAACCGGTCGATCCGCTCCGCCGTGGGGCGCAGCATCAGGTGATAGGTGTTGCCAAGCAGAATGTCGGCGCCCGTTGCGGCCACGCTTTCGGGCATCATCGCCTTCACGGTCGCCGCCGTGCCCACGGGCATGAAGGCAGGTGTGCGAATCTGTCCACGCGGGGTCGAGATTACCCCCCGGCGGGCCTTGCCGCTGGTTGCTGTCACCGAAAAGTCAAACCGGCCTGTCATGTCGTCACCCATTGCTTTGGACAGGCGACTGTCATAGGCGAAATATCCGCGATGCCAAGAGAGGACCCATGAAATGACTGCAGAAGAGTCCCTTCGTCTTGGGTGGGAAGAGTGGCTGAGCCTTCCCGGCCTCGGACTGCCCGCGCTGAAAGCCAAGGTCGACACCGGGGCCAAGACCTCGGCGCTGCACGCCTTCGATATCGAAACCTTCGGCTCGGCCAGCAAACCGAAGGTGCGCTTTGCCGTGCATCCGGTGCCGGGGCGCACCGATATCACCATCGCCTGTTCCGCCGCGCTGCGGGACCGGCGCGAGGTGACTTCGTCCAATGGCGAGACCGAACAACGCTATGTGATCGAGACCGAGCTCGATATCGGCGGGCAGCGCGTGCCAATCGAGGTGACCCTGACCGACCGCACCAATATGGCCTATCGCATGCTGTTGGGACGGCAGGCGCTTCAGCCCGACTGGATCGTCAGCCCGACGGAAAGCTGTTGTCAGCCGCTGCTGAGCTATGACGTCTATCATTCCGCCAAGGTCAAGACCTCGGCCCCGAAACGCGCGCTGCGCATCGCCGTGCTGAGCCGGGAGAACAATTATTCCACCCGCAGGCTGGTCGATGAGGGCGAGGAACGTGGCCACACGATCGAGGTCATCGACACGACGCGCTGCTACATGGCAATCAATTCGCTGGCGCCGGAGGTCCACTATGACGGCGCCCGCCTGCCCCGCTATGACGCCGTGATCCCGCGCATCGGGGCCTCGGTGACCGCCTATGGCACCGCCGTTCTGCGCCAGTTCGAAACGCTCGGCACATTTTGCGTGAACGGCAGTGCGGGGATCACGGCGAGCCGCGACAAGCTCCACGCCCACCAGTTGCTGGCCCGTCACCGGATCGGGATGCCACGCACCGCCTTCGCGGCCTCGCCCAAGGACACCGGCAACCTGATTGGCCTCGTGGGCACCGCGCCGCTGATCGTGAAACTGCTGGAAAGCACGCAAGGCAAAGGCGTGGTTCTGGCGGAAACCCGCAAGGCCGCGCAATCGGTGATCGACGCGTTCCGGGGTCTCAAGGCCAATTTCCTCGTGCAGGATTTTGTCAAGGAAGCCGCGGGCGAGGACATTCGCTGCCTCGTGATCGACGGCAAGGTGGTCGCTGCGATGAAACGCAGCGCGGCGGGGGATGATTTCCGGTCCAACCTGCACCAGGGCGGCACTGCAAAGGCGGTGCGGATCAGCAAGGAGGAACGGGAGGCGGCGCTGCGGTCTGCCCGGGTGTTCGGCCTCGGGATGGCCGGGGTGGACCTGTTGCGCGCTTCGGACGGCCCCAAGGTGCTGGAAGTCAACAGCTCTCCCGGTTTCGAAGGCGTGGAAAAGGCGACCGGCAAGAACATCGCCGCGCATCTTTTCGATGCCATAGAGAAGAAGGTGCGCCCGACGCCTGCCCGCAAGCGCAAGGGAAAATAGGGGTGTTTCGCCGCCTCTTGGCGTCGACCCGTGAGCGGCCCTCCTCAACCCCCGGCTGACGCCGGAGGCCTCGTCATGCCGCGTTGCCACGGAACATCTGCGAGACCTGCGCTTCTGGCCGGTCGGATGTGATGGTGGTGAGGACAGGATGCCTCCGGCGGAGGTATTTTTGCCAAGATGAACGGACGGGATTGGCTGGCGGCTCTGGACCTCTGGGGGTGCTTTCCTTATATCTTTGCTCAACAATTGGTTTTCCAAGCCGGATGGCACGCAAATGCAAGAGCAGCTGGAGGGGGCGCCCCTCATCAAACCATCTTCGACCGATCATCCTCTCTACGATGCGATCGTCGAAGCCTGCCGCACGGTCTATGACCCTGAAATCCCAGTCAATATCTATGACCTGGGCCTCGTCTACACGGTCGAGATCAGCGCCGAGAACGAGGTCGAGGTGACCATGACCCTGACCGCGCCGGGCTGCCCCGTGGCCGGTGAAATGCCCGGCTGGCTGGCCGATGCCATTCTGCCGGTGGCCGGGGTCAAAACGGTGAATGTCGAGATCACCTGGGATCCGCCCTGGGGCATGGAGATGATGTCGGACGAGGCCCGGCTGGAACTTGGCTTCATGTGACATCAAGTCTTTTGGCTTGATTTTTGGGATATCAAGTCATATGGCTTGATTCATGACCACTGCCCTCCATCCCATGGCCGTCCTTACCGGCGACCTCATTGGCTCAACCGATCATTCGCCTGAATGGACGACACAAGCGCTTGACCGTATCAAGACATGTGCGCATGAGATCAGGGCTTGGGACGACGCTGATGACCCGCGGTTCACCCGATATCGGGGCGATGGCTGGCAGATCGTCCTGAGCGAACCTCACCGCGCCCTGCGCGCTGCGCTCTATATTCAGGCCAGCCTAAAATCCGCTCAGTCCGGTGCCCGAAGCCGCATTGCGATAGGCCTGGGAGAGGTGGACGCCTTGCCGGTTGGCGACCTGTCAAACGCGTCTGGACCTGCGTTCATTGCCTCGGGCCAAGCCCTGGATGACATGGCAAGGGACCGAGAGCTCGTCATCGCGGCGCGTGAGTCCGCGTATCTCCACAAAGGCATTGCCGTTCTGCTTGACCGGGAAGTGCAAGACTGGAGCCGCGAACAGGCCGAAGCCATGATGCACTTCCTTCCGCCGTCGACCCCGACCCTGAAGGACCTTGCAGATGCGCTTGGGGTCTCGCCGCAAGCCATTCATTCCCGGCTGAAAAGCGCCCATTGGCGAGAGGTTGTTCAGGCCGTCACGCATTGGGAAGCCCAGGAGGAAAGCCGCCATGATTGAGACCCTCACCGCGCTGATCTTTGCACATATTCTGGCCGATTTCGCCTTTCAGACCAAGGCGATGGCCACCGGCAAGGACAGGCTGGGGCCACTTCTGGCGCATACGGGGGTGGTCTTTCTGGTCAGCTACGCGGCGCTTGGCGGAGCGCATTGGCCGGCGCTGTTCGTGGCGGCGCTGCATATGCAGATCGACTATGCCAAGGCGCGGCTTGGGTCGGATGACAGTCTGGCACATTTCCTGCTGGATCAGGGCGCGCATGGGATGGCGATCCTGGCGGGCGGGCTGCTGTGGACCGATGCCTATGCCACGGGCCTTTGGGGGCAGATGCCCGGTCTGACGGCACAAGCGCCCGAGGCGATGGCGCTGATTGCGGGTTTTCTGCTGGCGACGCGGGCTGGGCAATTCGCCGTTGGCAAGTTGATGACGCCTTACGCGGCGGCCCTGCCCGATACCGAGGGGCTGTCCAACGGCGGCGCGGTGATCGGCGTTCTGGAACGGGGGCTGACCTTCATCCTTGTGCTCAGCGGGCAGATGGCGGGCGTGGGCTTCCTGATCGCGGCGAAATCCTTCCTGCGGGTGGGCAGTATCGAGAAGGACCGGACCCTGGCGGAATATGTTATCATCGGAACGCTTGCGTCGATCGGGTGGGCCCTGCTGGCCGGCATTGGCACCGCAGCGCTGATTTCCCACTTAGGGGGTGCTTGAGAACCGGCGCCGCCTGCCCTAGATTTGAGGCAACAGGAAAAGGACCACTCCCATGTTCGGCATTCCCGGCAAACAGGCCGTGACCGTCACCGACGCCGCAGCGCGCCAGATTTCCAAACTGATGGAATCCGGCGGGTCGCAGGGCTTGCGCATTGGCGTCAAGAAGGGCGGCTGCGCGGGGATGGAATATACCATGGAATACGTGTCCGAAATCGACCCGCTCGATGAGGTCGTAGAACAGGACGGCGCGCGGGTGATGATCGCGCCCATGGCGCAGATGTTCCTGTTCGGGACCGAGATCGACTACGAGGTGTCGCTGCTGGAATCGGGCTTCAAGTTCCGCAATCCGAACGTGGCCGATGCCTGTGGTTGCGGGGAATCGATCAAGTTCAAGGATATTGACGAGCTTCAGGCCGAGCAGGCCGGGAAATGAGCCTGTCAGCGGAGGAAATTGCCTTCGCGAAAGAGCTGTTTTCGGACCTTGGCGAGCTGAGCACCCGGCGGATGATGGGCGGGCTGTGCCTGTATCACGACGGCACGATCTTCGCGATTGTCCATGGGGACGGGTCGATCTGGCTGAAGGGCGCGGGCGATTTCATTGCCGAGCTGGAGGCAGAAGGCTGCACCCGCTGGACCTACACCCGCGAAGGTGGCAAGCCCACGTCGATGCCCTACTGGACCTTGCCGGATGCAGCGCTCGACGATCCGGAGATGGCCTGTGACTGGGCCCGCCGGGCGCTGCGCCACCTATAGCCCTTCCCGCCCCGCCGGTTTCGCGCTATCCCCTGCGAAAGAGTAACAAAAGGGGTGTGACATGGTCCGCAAGCTTGCCGCCGGGAACTGGAAGATGAACGGAACGGGCGCGAGCCTTGCCGAGGCGGAGGCGCTGAAAGCCGCCCTGCCCTCTGCATCTGTCGATGTCCTGATCTGCCCACCCGCGACGCTGCTCTCGCGCCTGTCTGACACGCTGTCGGGCAGCGCCATTGCCACGGGCGGGCAGGATTGCCATTCCGCCGAAAATGGCGCCCATACTGGCGATATCTCTGCCGGGATGCTGGCGGATGCGGGGGCGACCCATGTGATCCTCGGTCATTCCGAACGGCGCACCGATCATGGCGAAACGGACTCTGACGTGCGCGCCAAGGCAAATGCGGCGATTGCAGCGGGCCTGACAGCGGTGATTTGCGTCGGTGAAACGCTGGACGAGCGAGAGGCCGCGAATACGCTCGCCATCATCGGCGGTCAATTGGCGGGGTCGGTGCCCGATCTGGTCAGTGCTGACCGGCTGGTCATCGCCTACGAGCCTGTCTGGGCCATCGGCACCGGAAAGGTGCCCACGATGCACCAGATCGGTGAGGTGCATGATTTCATCCGTGCCGAACTGGAAAAGCGCTTCGGCGTCGGCGTGGGGCGTGCGGTGCCGATCCTCTATGGCGGCTCGGTTAAGGGATCGAACGCCGCCGAGATCTTCGCGGTCAGCAACGTGAACGGCGCTTTGGTGGGCGGGGCATCCCTCAAGGCCGCCGATTTCCTACCAATCGTCGAGGCGCTTCAGGCCTCCTGACGGGGGATGACGCGCAGGTGAATGCCGTCTTTTGCCCGCACGGTCAGGAAGGCCACGGGCACAGGGTCTTTCCCCTCGATCCGCTCGAACCGGTAGCGTTTGAGCAGCATCGACAGCAGAAGCGGCCCCTCGACCATGGCGAACCCTGCTCCGGTGCAGACCCGCGGCCCGGTGGAAAACGGCATATAGGCCTCGCGCTGACAGCGCTTCCCGTTTTCGGTTTGCCAGCGCGCCGGATCGAACCCGTCGGGATTGTCCCAGAGCCTTTCATGCCGGTGCAAGTGCCAGGGGCTAAGCACGATCTGTGCCCCCTTGGGCACCTCGCGATTACGGAAGCGTTCCGGGCAGGCCGCCTCGCGCACCATCATCGGCACCGGCGGGTAGAGCCGCAGCGCCTCGCGGAACACGTCGCGGCTGAGCTTCAGCTTGGACATGACTGAAAAATCTGGATTTTCCAATGCCTGCGCCTCTTCGGACACCCTGCCCTGCCAGTCGGGGTAAAGCGCCATCAGGTAGAGCGTCCAGGCCAGAGCAGAGGCGCTGGTTTCGTGCCCGGCAAGGAAGAAGATCGCCACCTGATCGACCATCTCGGAGGTGCTGAAGGTCTCTCCCGTTAGTGGGTCCGCCGTGGTCATGATCTTTGTGGCCAGATCATCCGGGGCTGTGCCCGCCTCTATCGCCGACATCCGCTCTGCCGTCAGCCGCGTGATCAGCCCGCGGATCGCCTTCGCCGTTTCCCGCGTGCGGCGCCGATGCCCGCGCGGCAAGAAGCGCGGCAAGGGCAGGAAGGCCGCAAGGTTCAGGATCGGCTGTGTGCGCTGGTAATCGCGGAACTGGGTGAAGACCTCTGCCGCCACTTCATGTTCGATCGGGATCGAGAAAAGGGTTCGGAAAATGACATCCGCCGCCGCGTGACTCATCTGTTCCTCGACCTCCACCTCGCCCGCCCCCATCCGCGTGCAGGCAGCCTCTGCCGCCGCCCACATGGCCGGAAACGTGTCGCGCAGGCGCCCGCCTTCGAAGGCGGGGTCAATGATCCGCCGCTGGCGCTTCCAGGTCTCGCCATTGGTCAGGAAGACCGAGTCGCCAAGCAGCGGGCGCAGCCCCTCGCCGATCCGGTCGGATTTGGGGAAATCTTCGGGCCGCTCTTTCAGGACCAGGTCCAGCAGGGCAGGTTCGTTGACCATGAAACTGCGGAAGAACGGTGTTTTGAATTCCGCCATCCACGCGCGATAGAGCCGCGCGGGCTGCGCCGACAGGATGTCCTGCCGGAAAAGCCGCATGTAGCGCCAGAGAGAGACCCTGTCGGGCCGCGATCTGGGCTTGGGCGGGGTCATGCCAACCCCCGGTGCCGGTTGACCGGCTTGGAAATGCGCCCCGGCGACGGCGCGCGCCCTGCGTAGCGCGTGGCCAGTGTCAGGGGCCCGGCCGTGATCTGGAAGTAGTCATAATCGCCAGGCCGGTCGAAGGCATTGAGATACTGGAAATGCAACTCGAACAGCTGCCATTTCAGGGCCCTCTGCCGCGCAGGACTGAGCGTCTTCGTGAATGCCGCCGAAATGACCAAGGGCCAGCGCTGCCCCTCCGGCGCGACCCCCGTCACCGCCACCGGATCGCAGAGCGCGAAGGAACAGCCATCGCCCGGCGCGGTCACGTCGAGCCAGGTGATCTCCTCTCGCGTGCACAGAAACGCCAGATCCGCCCGCAGCCGCCCCGCCCTGGGCAGAAACGACACCATCGGCACCACATGGCCAAGCGTCAGCAGCGCCAGCCTTGGCCCGCTATCCGGCACCCTGCCCGCCCGGATCACATCGGCCAACAGCGACACCGCCATATAGGCGCCAGAGGAATGGCCGACGATCAGCACCTCCTCCACGTCCTCGACCAGCGCCTCGGCGATCCGATCCGCGAACTCCCGCATCCGCGCTTCCTGAGCGGGGGGGTAAGCGCCGCCATGACTGGCGGAGAAAGCGTAGTCATGCATCAGGTACCACCCAAGCCAGGGGTCGCGCCGTTTGAACCAGCGCAGCACCAGCCAAACCAGACTGGGCCACATCACCAGCGCCAGGGCCGCGCGAAGGGCAAAGAGGCTTTGCCCGCCGGATCGTTCCCCTTCGATCCCCCGCAGCAGCGTCTCGGACCCCGCTAGCGCGCCATATGCCAGCGCAAAGCCAAGCCCAAGGGCCAGGGCCAGTTGCGCCAGCAGCAGCAGCACCGGGTAAAGCGCCGCGATCACCGGCCCCTTCCTGAGCCGCATCAGACGCAACAGCGCGCCAGAGCCGATATAGGCCCAGGCCGTTTTCAACAGCTGCCAGTATGTCGCGGCAATCCCGTGGCCCATGCTGTCCTTGACAATATCGGCCCAGACCAGCACCTCGATATCGGCGCGCGTCCAGTCCCCGCCAATGACCGTCTCCACCGACCAGCCGTAATAGCCCTTGGTCCGCTGCGGCCCCATCGTCAGCTCATATCCGGAAATCTCCGCCTGTTCCTCGCCCCCGCGCCGGTACCGTTCACGATATTTTCGCGCCGGGACCGGGTCAAAGCCGGGAATATAAAGAACCCGCCGGGTCCTGACCTCTTGGCTCTGTGCCTCACTCATTACACCACTCTGCACCGGCTTTCGGGCGCAGCATACAGGGAAAATCGGGCAAAGCTAAGAACTCTCAGCCCAATTCGCCAAGCATGGGGAAGGTTTCGAGGATCCAGAAGGACAGCGTCGTGAAGGCCCCGGTCAGCAGCATCAGCCCGACGGCGATCAGCAGGAGGCCCATGATCCGCTCGATGAGCCGCATATGGCGCTTGAGCCGCGTCATCAGTCCCATGGCGCGTTCGATGAACATGGCCGCCAGAAGGAAGGGCACCCCAAGTCCAAGCGCATAGACCGCCAGCAGCGTCGTACCGCGCGCGACGGACGATTCCACCGCCGCAAGGCCCAGGATCGCGCCCAGTTGCGGCCCAATGCAGGGGGTCCAGCCAAAGGCGAAAGCGAGCCCGAGCACATAGGCCCCAAATGCCGAGCCCCCCCGGTCGCCCGCATCCATCCGCGCATCCCTGTCGAGAATCGAAATGCGGAACACGCCCAGGAAATGCAGACCGAAGATGATCACGACCACCCCAGCAATTTTCGACAGAAGATCCTGATTTTGCAAAAAGAACTGGCCAAAGATCGAGGCGGTGAAACCCAGGAACACGAACACCGTCGACAGCCCCAGCACGAAAAACGCCGCCGCCAGAACCGCCCGTCTGCGGCCTGTTCCTTCCTGCATCTCGTTCATGCTGATCCCGCCCATATAAGCGAGGTAAGGCGGCACGATGGGCAATACACAGGGGCTGAGGAAGCTCAACACCCCCGCTGTCAGCGCGACCAGCATCGCGGGCAGCAGCCCCGCATCGAAAAGATCAATTCCGAACATATGCCCTTCCTGCCGCGCCGCGGGGCAAAAGACCAGCCCAAGCGATCTCACATTCCCGTGGACAAGTGCCGCAGCCTTGCGTAATGCGCGGTTCATGACCCCCGACCACGATATCGACGCGCTCGGACTGCTCTGCCCCCTGCCCGTCCTGCGCCTGCGCAAGGTGCTGCTGGCCGCCCGTCCCGGCGCGGTGATCCGCATCCTTGCCGACGATCCGGTCGCGCGCATCGACATCCCGCATTTCTGTGCCGAACAAGGCGTGGAGCTTCTGCTGACCGAGCCCATGGATCAGGGCACCGCCTTCACGATCCGCGCCGCCTGACCCCTTCTTCTTGGTCCAAATACTCAAATCATGACCGCGCAACCCGGCCCGACACCCACGTTTGGCGGCGCCTTTCCACGGGCGGGAATAGAGCGGCGCGGCAGCGCCACCGCTGGATCACATTACTCCGCGGCCGTCGCCATCGGGCTGCCCCCGGCGCGGAAGGCTGCCAGCAGTTCCTCCCGGCGTCGATTTGCGGCCTCGACATTAGCCTCTTTAACGGGGCCAAAACCCCGGATCTGACGCGGGAGAGTGGCGATTTCTACCGCGATATCAGACAATTCCGGGGTGACGTTTGACAAGACTTCCGCCATGTCGGCCTCATACTGCCGGATCAGACCGCGCTCCATCTTGCGTTCTGCGGTGTAGCCAAAGACATCGAGAGGCGTCCCGCGCAGCTTGCGCAGTTTGGCGAGCAGCTTGAAGCCGCGCCCCATCCAGGCCCCGAATTGCCGTTTGCGCGGGCGGCCAGCGGCATCCTTGCCCGGCAGCATCGGCGGCGCGAGATGATAGCTCAGTTTCAGATCGCCTTCGAACATCTCGCGCGCCTTGGATTCGGTTTCCAGATGCAACCGCGCGACCTCGTATTCATCCTTGTAGGCCAGCAGCTTGTGATAGCCGATTGCGACGGCCTCTTTCAGGGCAGCATCCTCCACGCTGTCCACAAGCTTGCGATAGCGCCTGGCCAGCCGCTTGCCTTGGTAGTCCACCAGATGCGCCTCGCGGAAGGCGATACGGTCCTCCAGAGATTTCGGCATCTCGACCACATCGCCACCGATCTTCGCCGCCTCCTCGGGGTTCAGCACCGCCCACCGGCCCAGTTCGAAGGCCTGTTTGTTGCGCTCCACCGCCGCTCCGTTCAGCTCGATCGCGCCCAGTATCGCCTCGTGGCTCAGTGGCACCAGCCCGTTCTGCCAGGCCGCGCCGAGCACCATCATGTTCGAGAAGATGGAATCGCCCATCAGCTTGCGTGACAGGTCGGACGCGTCGAATAGGGCCAGATTATCCCCCAAACGCGCTTGAAGAGCGATCTCCAAGTCATTCACAGGAATACGGAATTCCGTATCGCGGGTGAAGGCTCCGGTGATGATTTCATGGCTGTTCACCACGGCCTTGGTGCGGCCCGTCGTCATCAGGCCGAGCGTTTTGGATCCGGCCGAAACCACCAGATCGCCGCCGATCACCGCATCGGCCTCGCCCACAGCGACGCGGATCGCGCTGATATCCTCGGGCCGCTCCGCAAGGCGCAAGTGGATATGCACCGCGCCGCCCTTCTGCGCGAGCCCGGCCATCTCGATCATGCCCGCACCCTTGCCGTCGAGCTGCGCGGCCTGCGCCAGAACCGCGCCCACGGTGACCACGCCGGTGCCGCCAACGCCGGTGATCACCACGTTATGGGTGCCGGTGATCGCGGGCAGATCAGGCGCAGGCAGATGGCCCACATCGACGCTGGCCGAGGCCTCCTTGCGGATCTTACCACCCTCGACGGTTACGAAGCTGGGACAGAAGCCCTTGAGGCATGAAAAATCCTTGTTGCAGCTTGACTGGTCGATGGCGCGCTTGCGGCCGAGTTCGGTTTCCACCGGTACGATGGACACGCAGTTCGATTGCACCCCGCAATCGCCGCAGCCTTCGCAGACATCAGTGTTAATGAAGACGCGCTTGTCGGGGTCGGGGAAAGTGCCGCGCTTCCTACGACGGCGTTTTTCGGCAGCGCAGGTCTGCACGTAGATGATGGCGGAGACGCCCTCGATCTCCTGGAACCGCTCCTGCACGGTCATCAGGTCGTCGCGTTCATGCCGTTCCACGTCGCGGGGAAAGGCTGAAAAATCAATCTCTTCCTTGGGGTCGTAGATGAGCGCGATGTGTTTCACGCCCATGGCGCGGATCTCATGTGCGATGCGCGCCGGGTCCAGATCGCCCTCATTGTGCTGACCGCCGGTCATGGCGACGGCATCGTTGAAGAGGATCTTGTAGGTGATGTTGGTGCCCGCCGCGATGGCCGCGCGGATGGCCAGAATGCCGGAATGGTTATAGGTCCCTTCGCCGAGGTTCTGGAAAATGTGCTTGCGGGTGGAAAACGGCGCCTCGCCGGTCCAGTTCGCCCCTTCCGCGCCCATATGAGTAAAGGCCTCGGTATTGCGGTCCATCCATTTGGCCATGAAGTGACAGCCGATGCCCGCGCCCCCGCGTGCACCCTCGGGCACCTTGGTGGAGCTATTGTGCGGGCACCCCGAGCAGAACCAGGGCAGCCGTGTCGCCAGTTCCTGCGCGTTGTCGGCGCGCATGGCGTCGGTCACCTGCTGGATACCCGCCTTGATCCGGTCGGTGCCCCGGCCCTCATCGATCAGGATATTGCCTAGCTTCACGGCAATGTCATTGGGGTCGAGCGCAAAATGGGTCGGGAACAGAACCTCTCCCTTGCCGCCCTTGTAGCCATAGACTCGGCGCCCGCGCCGGTTGTCGAAGATGGCTTCCTTGATCTGCACCTCGATCAGTTTGCGCTTTTCCTCGACGACGACGATCAGCTCCAGCCCTTCGGCCCAGTCCTCAAGGCTTTTCATATCCAGGGGCCAGGTCTGGCCCACCTTGTAGGTGGTGATGCCGAGCCGGTCGGCCTCGTCCTCGTGGATGCCGAGGAGTTCCATCGCATGCACGAGGTCGAGCCAGTTTTTCCCCGCCGCGACAAAGCCGATCTTTGCGCCGGGCTTGCCCAGAACCCGCTTGTCGATGCCATTGGCCCGCGCGAAGGCCTCGGCGGCGAAGCGTTTATGGGCCAGCAGCCGTTCTTCCTGTGGAATCCAGTGATCGCCAAGGCGAATGTTCAAGCCGCCCAGTGGCATGGTGAAATCCGGGCGGATAAAGGACATCCGATCAGGGCGGCCATCGACGACGGAGGTCGCCTCGACCGTATCTTTCATCACCTTCAGGCCCAACCAGACCCCGGCAAAGCGGCTAAGTTCATAGCCGTAATGCCCGTAATCCAGGATCTCCTGCACGCCTGCGGGCGACAGAACCGGCATATGCACATCGACCATCGCCCAATCGGACTGGTGGCAGACGGTGGAGCTTTCGCCGGTGTGATCGTCGCCCATGGCCATGATCACACCGCCATGGGGCGAGGTGCCGGCCATATTGGCGTGCCGCATCACATCGCCAGAGCGGTCCACCCCCGGCCCCTTGCCGTACCAGAGCCCGAAGACGCCGTCATATTTACCCTCGCCCCGCAACTCTGCCTGCTGCGCCCCCCAAAGCGACGTGGCGGCGAGGTCTTCGTTCAGGCCGGGACGGAACAGCACATCAGCGGCGGTCAGAACGTTCTCGGCCTTGGTCATCTGCAAATCGACTGCGCCAAGGGGAGACCCGCGATAGCCGGTCACGAAGCCCGCCGTGTTCAGCCCTGCCTGCCTGTCGCGCCATTTCTGCGCCAGCATCAGCCGCACCAGCGCCTGTGTGCCGTTCAGCAGAACGGGGGATTTTTCCAGATCGAAACGATCGTTCAGTGAAACTTGTGCCAGTCCCATGGTCCTCTCCCGATGGAATGCCGCAATTTCCATCATTATAGGTCAGCATATTTGACCTTTCAAGCGATGTTTGAGCAATCCTCAGAGTTCTTCATTGAACTGTAGGGTAAACTGACTAGGTTGCCATGGGTATCGGGGCATCGGTTCAGGAAAAGAAAGTCTCTCCTATGGATTGGGACAAGCTGCGCATTTTTCACGCTGTTGCCGATGCGGGCAGCCTAACCCATGCGGGCGACACCCTGCATCTGAGCCAGTCCGCTGTCAGTCGGCAGATCCGGTCGCTGGAGGAAAGCCTTGATACGACGCTGTTCCACCGCCATGCACGCGGGCTGATCCTGACTGAACAGGGCGAATTGCTGTTCGACGCCACCAGATCCATGTCGAAACGGCTGGACGCCGCCGCCGCGCGCATTCGCGACAGTGAAGAAGAGGTCTTTGGCGAGTTGCGCGTCACCACGACCGTCGGTTTCGGCACGCTCTGGCTCGCCCCGCGCCTGCCGCAGCTCTATAACAAGTACCCCGAGTTGAAGATCGACCTGATCCTCGAAGAACGGGTGATGGACCTGCCCATGCGCGAGGCCGATGTCGCCATCCGCATGAAGGAACCCAGCCAGGCCGACCTGATCCGCAAGAAGCTGATGAGTGTGCGGATGCAGCTTTATGCCTCGCAAACCTATCTGGAAGCCAACGGCACCCCCGCTTCGCTGGAGGAACTGGGCCAGCACCGGCTGATCAGCCAGAACGCCCATTCCGCGCAGGTCAGCGCCGGGGCCCTGCTGGTGCGCGAGATCATGTCCTACGATGTGGGCAGCTTCCTGACGGTCAACAACTATTTCGGCGTCCTTCAGGGCGTAATCCACGATCTGGGCATTGGTCTGCTGCCGGATTATCTGGCCGAGGATTTCCCGCAGCTTGTCCGCGTCTTGCCAGAGGTGGAAAGCAACGAAGTACCTGTTTTTCTTGCCTATCCTGAGGAGCTGCGCCATTCCAAGCGGATCGAGGCGTTCCGCGATTTCGTGACCGAGGAAATCATCGCGCACCGCCGCAAACGACGCGAGCAAGAGGGGTAACGCGCGCCTTGCACCCGCAAAAAGTGTGAGCCATGTGCAACGCGCATAGCGGCTTTGCGGCGATGCGGCGAAATAACCCTTGATCGTTAACATGCTGCTGACTATTTCAGCATCAGTGACGGGCGATAGACATCGCGCGCTCACTACCTCCCTGTTGGACTTTGGCCGAGATTCGTCTCGGCCTTTTTTTTGGTCTAATCCCCTGCTATTTCGGCGCAATGCGCCACGCAGTTTCGCTCAATACAGACAGCTATCAGGACTGGGACGGTCTTCTGGCCCTTCTGAACAAGGCTTTTGCCTTCATGGAAGGCCGCATTGATCCGCCATCCTCGCTTTTGCGCATGACTGCTGAAAGCCTGAAGCAGAAAGCCACTGAAGAAGACCTTTTTCTGATCACGCAGGATTCCCTCCCAATTGCCTGTCTCTTCGGCCATCCGCAGCAAACGGAGTATTATATTGGCAAGCTGGCGGTGGATCGCAGACATCGCGGTACAGGGCTTGCCCGTCAGCTTCTGGATGCTGCAGCGCAGGAAGCGGTCCGGCGCGGGCTCAAGGGGCTGTGTTTGCAAACAAGGGTGGAACTGCGCGAAAACCACCGGACATTCCGGGCCATGGGGTTCCATCTAGTCGGTGCCAGCGCCCATCCGGGCCATGCACAGGCCACATCGTTGACATTCCGCCGCCCCCTGTGACCTCTCACCCCTTTTCCCCGCCGGGGCCTTGCCCTAAAGAGTGCGCCAAGCGACCTGAGCCCCAAGGGACATCGAAGATATGCAGGAACCGGCCATCACGCCCGACATCATCGCCGCGCACGGGCTGAGCCCCGATGAGTATGAGCGCATTCTGGAGATCATCGGCCGAGAGCCGTCATTCACGGAACTGGGCATCTTCTCGGCCATGTGGAACGAGCATTGTTCCTATAAGTCTTCCAAGAAATGGCTGCGCACGCTGCCCACGGACGGCCCGCAGGTCATCTGCGGTCCGGGGGAGAATGCGGGCGTGATCGACATCGGCGACGGTCAGGCCGTGGTCTTCAAGATGGAGAGCCACAACCACCCCTCTTATATCGAACCCTACCAAGGGGCGGCGACCGGCGTGGGCGGCATCCTGCGCGATGTCTTCACCATGGGCGCGCGGCCGATTGCGGCGATGAACGCGCTGTCCTTCGGCGCGGTCGATCACCCCAAGACCCGCCAGCTGGTGCATGGTGTCGTGGAAGGCATCGGCGGCTATGGCAACTGCTTCGGCGTGCCAACTGTAGGTGGAGAGGTCCGCTTCCACCCCGCCTATAACGGCAACTGCCTGGTGAACGCCTTTGCCGCCGGATTGGCGGACGCAGACAAGATCTTCTACTCTGCGGCCTCCGGCGTGGGCATGCCAGTTGTATATCTCGGCGCCAAGACCGGCCGCGACGGGGTTGGCGGGGCCACCATGGCCTCAGCCGAGTTCGACGACACGATCGAGGAAAAGCGCCCCACGGTGCAGGTGGGCGACCCCTTCACCGAAAAGCGCCTGATGGAGGCCTGCATGGAACTGATGCAGACCGGTGCGGTGATCTCGATCCAGGATATGGGGGCTGCGGGCCTGACCTGTTCTGCGGTGGAAATGGGCGACAAGGGCGGGCTTGGCATTCAGCTCAACCTCGACCATGTGCCGCAGCGCGAAACCCATATGACCGCGTATGAAATGATGCTGTCCGAAAGCCAGGAGCGGATGCTCATGGTGCTGAACCCGGATCTGGAAGCTGAAGCGCGCGCGGTGTTCGAAAAATGGGATCTGGATTTTGCCATCGTGGGTGAAACCATCCCCGAGGACCGCTTCCTGATCATCCATGGCAACGAGGTCATGGCCGACCTTCCGCTGTCGAAACTCTCCTCGACCGCGCCCGAATATGATCGCCCCTGGGTGGAGACCCCGGCTGCGGCGGAAATGGAGCCTGTGACGGGCGTCGACCCGATTGACGGGCTTAAGGCGCTGATCGGGTCGCCCAACTATGCGGCCAAGCAGTGGGTCTACGAACAATATGACCACATGGTCATGGCCGACACGGTGCGCGCACCGGGGCTTGGCGCAGGCGTGACCCGCGTGCACGGCACAGACAAGGCGCTGGCCCTCACCTCTGACGTGACCCCGCGCTACGTCAAGGCGAACCCGTTCGAAGGCGGCAAGCAGGCGGTGGCCGAAGCCTATCGGAATATCACCGCCACCGGCGCGCTGCCGCTGGCGACCACCGACAACCTCAATTTCGGCAACCCCGAAAAGCCAGAGATCATGGGGCAGTTCGTGGGCGCCATCAAAGGCATTGGCGAGGCGGTCGCCGCGCTGGACGTGCCGATCGTGTCGGGCAATGTCTCGCTTTACAACGAAACCGACGGCCAGGGCATCCTGCCCACCCCCACCATCGGAGCCGTGGGACTGCTGGACAATATGGCCGATTTGATCGGTGGCACCGCGCGGGATGGCCATGTGGCGGTTCTGGTGGGCGAAACCACCGGCCATCTGGGTCAGTCCGCCCTGCTATACGAGGTGTTCAACCGCGAAGACGGCGATGCGCCGCATGTGGATCTGGAGGCCGAGAAGCGCAACGGCGACTTCATCCGTGCCAATCGGGCGCTCATTGACATGTGCTCGGACCTTTCCGATGGCGGTCTTGCGCTGGCGGCGTTCGAGATGGCGGAAGCCTCCGGTGTGGGCGTGACGCTCGACGCGGGCGACACGCCAACGCTCTTCGGTGAGGATCAGGCGCGTTACCTGATTGCCTGCTCCTTCGACAAGGCCGAGGCGCTGATGGTCGCGGCAGGCCAGGCAGGCGTTTCGATCACGACCGTGGGACGGTTTGGCGGGGATAAGGTGCGCATGGGCGGGTCCGAAGCGCCGCTGGCGGAACTCTCTGCCACCTATCGAACCGCATTTGCAGAGAAGCTCGGCTAGCATCGGTTACGGGGAAAATCTTCGAAGATTCTTTAAAAAGGATCTTCGAAGATCCTTTCACGTCGCGCCCTTGCGGGATACTTGGTCGCGGACTACATCTGGGATGACAGACAGGAGTTGCCCATCATGCCCATTACGGCCCAGGACATCGAAGACCTGATCCGGGAAAGTCTCCCGAATGCGAAGATCATCGTCGAGGGCGATGACGGCGTCCATTTTTCCGCGCAGGTCGTGGATGAAAGCTTCAGGGGCATGAACCGGGTGCAGCAACAGCGCGCGGTTTATGCGGCGCTGAAAGGCAAGATGGACGGTGCCCAGGGCGAAGTGCATGCACTGGCGCTGACGACGAAGGCACCGGAGTGAGCCCATTAGGGACACCGGACTGATTATCACGATTTTGAGGAACGCCGAGATGAGCGCAGAGACCCAGATCAAAGACACTATCGAGGCCAATGACGTGGTGCTTTTCATGAAAGGCACCAAGACCATGCCGCAATGCGGGTTTTCCAGCCGCGTGGCAGGGGTTCTCAATTTCATGGGCGTCGAGTTTGCCGATGTGAATGTGCTGGCCGACGAAGAGATCCGCCAGGGCATCAAGGCCTTTTCGGATTGGCCGACCATCCCGCAGCTTTATGTGAAGGGCGAGTTCGTGGGCGGCTGCGATATCGTGACCGAGATGACCCTGTCGGGCGAGCTCGATACGCTTTTCGATGACAAGGGCGTTGGCTATTCGAAAGAGGCCGCCGACAAGATCCGGGCCGCGAACGCCTGAGGCACAAGGGATTTCGCCGCCTTCGGCGTCGATCCGCGCGGCCCGTTCCGGGCCGCGTTTTCTTTGGGGGCGTTGCCCCCGCCGCCTTTCAGGCGACTCCCCCGAGGTATTTTAGCCAAGCTGAAAGGGGCCGCGCGGTGGTCGGCTCAGCTCTTTTTGGTGGCCCCTTTGCGCACATGTTTAGCCAGCCGCGAGGGGATCGACTTCTTGCGATCCTTGTAGGGATTGGCGTCGGCCTGGCTGCGCATATGCAGGCGAATGGGCGTTCCGGGCATGTCAAAGTCCTCTCGCAACCCATTGACAAGATAGCGAGAGTAGCTTTCCGGCAGTTTCTCGGGCATCGAACACATGACCACGAATCCCGGCGGCCGTGTCTTGGCCTGGGTCATGTAGCGCAGCTTGATACGGCGCCCGGATGGTGCGGGGGGCGGATGCGCCTCGACCATGCCCGCCAGCCATCGGTTCAGCGTCGCGGTCGGGACCCGGCGGTTCCAGACATCATAGGCCCGCACAATCGCCTGTTGCAGCCGGTCGAGCCCCCGGCCCGTCTTGGCCGACACCGTGACAAGCGGCGCGCCACGCAGCTGCGGCAGAAGCCGTTCGAAAGCCTCGCGCATGTCGCGCAGTTTTTCCTGCTTGTGCTCTTCGAGGTCCCACTTGTTGACAGCGACGACAACCGCGCGGCCCTCGCGTTCCGCCAGATCAGCGATGCGGAGATCCTGCTGTTCGAAGGGGATGGCAGCGTCGAGCAGCACCACCACGATCTCGGCGAATTTCACCGCGCGCAGACCGTCGGAGACGGAGAGCTTTTCCAGCTTTTCCTGAACCTTGGCTTTTTTGCGCATCCCGGCGGTGTCGAAGATCCGCATCGGGGTACCGTCCCAATCCACGGTCACGGCGATGGAATCGCGGGTGATCCCGGCCTCGGGTCCGGTCAGCAGACGGTCCTCGCCGATAATCTTATTGATCAGGGTGGATTTTCCCGCATTCGGGCGGCCGATGACAGCGATCTGAAGGGGTTTGGTGCGCTCTGACGCCTCCTCGCCATCTTCGATGTCGATATCGGTGACCGCCTCCTCGGCCTTGGCCTCTGCCGCTTCGATGAGCGGGGACAGGACCACGGCCAGTTCGGCCATTCCCTCGCCATGCTCCGCCGACAGCGCCAGCGGATCGCCAAGCCCTAGCCCGAAGGCCTCGAACACACCCGCCTCGGCGGCGCGGCCTTCGGCCTTGTTGGCGGCCAGAATCACCGGTGTGCCCGAGCGGCGCAGGATATCGGCAAAGACCTCATCCGTGGGCGTGATCCCGGTGCGGGCATCGACGAGGAAAAGGCAGGCATCGGCCAGACCCACGGCGCGTTCGGTCAGGCGGCGCATGCGGCCCGGCAGGCTGTCATCATTGGCGTCTTCCAGCCCCGCCGTGTCCATCACGGTAAAACGCAGGTCGCCAAGGCGAGCGGCCCCCTCGCGCAGATCACGCGTCACGCCGGGCTGGTCATCGACCAGCGCCAGTTTCTTGCCCACGAGGCGGTTGAACAGCGTCGACTTGCCCACATTGGGACGCCCGACAATGGCCAGAACGAAGCTCATCGGCCCGTTATCCTTACTCTATCCAGATCGCGCGGCATAACGCGGCTGACAGGCAATGAAAAGCCGTCGTGACGCCAAACCCCCGAAAAAACCTGTGCGATGCGATCAGCGGAAGGCGTGCAGCCGCCCGGCACCGGACACGACATAGAGCGTGCCCCCCACAACGATCGGATGCGCCGCCGCGCCACCGCGGATTTCGACGCGCGACAGTTCTGCCCCGCTTTCCGGGTCGAAGAAACGGATATTGCCGTCACCAGAGGCGACCACGAGGCGGCCCCCGGCCAGGATCGGGCCGTAATGCGTGAACACAGCCTGGCGGCGGCGTTCGCGCTCATTGACGTAAAGCGGCAGCTCGGTGCCCCAGATGCGAGAGCCGGTTTCGGCGTCCAGACGGATCAGCTCGTTGCGGTCGGACACGAAGAAGATGGAATCACCGGCCGGCAGCACCGGGGAATAGGCGCCATCCTGCGCGGTCCAGAGGCGTTCCCCCGAGGAGGCCTCCATCGCGACGACGCGACCGGACTGGTTGCCGGCATAAAGCGTATTGCCCACGATCACCGGGTCGCCGGTGATATCGTTGAGATCGTTATAGGCCACGCCCCGGCGCGCGCCTGCGACGGTCGTGCCCCAGACCCGGACGCCAGAGAGACGCAGGGTGGCCACAAGCTCGCCCGAGCCGAAGGGGAAGATCACCAGACGATCGGTCAGCGCGGGCGATGCGCCGCCGGACAGAACCGCCGTGGCCGGACCTGCGGGCAGTTGCCAGCGAATGCGGCCGTTTTCGGGGTTCAGCGACCAGGCCTGACTGTCGCGGCTGACCACATAGACGGAGTTATCGGTGACGGTCGGCGCGGTGATCCCGGCCCCGAGGCGCTGACGCCAGATGACCTCGCCATTGGCCGGTTGCAAGGCGATCAGCTCGCCATAGCCGGTGGTTGCATAGACGACGCCGCCCACGACCGCGAGGCCGCCACCGGACACGCCACCGCCGCGCTCGTAACCCGCCGTCAGATCGGCGGTCCAAAGCGTGCTACCATCGGTGCCAGTCGCGGTCAGCTGCGCGTCGGAATCGAGGGTGAAGATCCGGCCATCGGCCATGACGGGATCGGCGGTGATGCGGGCGCGGCGTGTATTTCCCTGCCCGATATCACTGGCCCAAAGCTCCACCGGCGCAGCGGACAGGGACAGATGCGGAACCACATTGCGCGTGGTCAGGGACCGCATGGGCCAGCTGTCGAGAGTGACCGGCTCAGCCAGCGAAATCGGAGCTGCGGTATCCTCTGCTACCTCGGGTGCCTCGATACCGGGAAAGGCCTGATCCAGCGGCGTGCGGGTGCCGAAGCGATCTCCTTCGAGAATGACCTCGCGTTCTGCACATGCGGCCAGCATGGCGAGCAATCCGAGCCCAAGGAAACCAATGCTGATCTTGTTCATCTGACTGCCGCCTCTTCAAACCGTTCAACCACCGGCACCCTGCCCCTTATTGTTCGGGGGCGCTTTCTGCTGCCGGGGGCTCTTCCCCCTCGTCTACCGGAGCCTCGGCACCGGCTTCCTCTTCGGTCGCTGTCTCAGACCCGTCGGTCGCGGTGTCCTCCACCGGGGCCGGATCCTGCAGGGCAGCGCCGGATTCCAATGCCACAATCAACTGAGACGCGCGCTGTTGCAAGCCCGGCGTGGCTTCGCTGTCGTCTTCCAACAGGCGCAACAGCGCGATTGCGGCCTCCCGATCGCCATTGCTGACATGCAAAAGTGCCTGCTGTTCCATCGCCAGCGGGCGATAGGGGCGGCCCGGTCGCGCCAGCTGGTCAAGTTCGGCCATCGCGGTGGCAAAGTCCTGCGGGGCCAGCATATGGGCCTTGAGCAAGGCAAGGTCGCGGTAGCGTTCCGGCAAGGCGGTGTCCACGGCGATGCTGCGCAAGCTTGCGGCAGCCTCCTCGGGGCTTTCGCCATTGGCCTGTTCCCCGGCTAGAAGCATTGCCAGAAGCACTCGGGCATTTTCGCTCGTGGGAGTGATCTCGGACAGGGCCGCCTGACGCGCTTCCGCGTCGTCATTGTCAAGGGCGGCGATCAGAGCGTCCCCGAACGCCTCGGAGGCCGCGCGTTCCTGCGCCAGCGAGTATTCCCACCAAGCGGCGGCCGCGACAATCGCAACCACCAGCAGAACCGGAATCCAGCCCCATTTCCGGAACAGACGGAACAGCCGGTCACGGCGAAGCTCTTCGTTGACCTCTTCGATGAAACTGTCGGTATTGGCCATGTTCGCCCCAATATCTGGGCCATTCCCGGCCCGCGTGTCACTCGTTACCGCCTCTTAACGCGAGATGCGCCCCGGGAACAAGTCTCCGCAGCCGTCTGGGGTGATCCAAGCCCCGGAAATCCAGAGGGGAACGCAAAAAAGTGAACTGGTCAGTTCAGTCTTGCAGCCGGATTCCATAAAAAGTAAACTAAACGGACTGGTTCAGCGTAATAGCGGGTTGAAACGGTGATCAAAGGCTCAGATGTAGGGCCGACGGAACCAGGCCCGCTACAAGAGGCGAATGATGCGTATTTTTTCGATTATAACGGCGATCCTCGTGTGCGCAGTGATCTACGGCGTGGTAATGGAGCGCGAGCGTCTGGTGGAATTCGCCAACGGGTTTCGCGCCTCCACAGAAGTGCCGGTAGCCGAAGACCCCTCTCCGGCCGCCGAGCTTGCGGAAGAAGAGACCGCCGTGGCCCTGCCAGAAGGCACCGTATCCGTTGTTGTGCGCCGCTCGGTCGCGGAAGAGGTCGACTCGGCGGTTCTGCTTCGGGGCCGCACGGAAGCCGCCCGGCAGGTCGAAGTGCGGGCCGAAACGTCTGGCCGCATCATCTCTGACCCGATCCGCGCCGGGGCCTTCGTGGAGGAAGGCCAGCTTCTGTGCCAGATAGATCCCGGCACCCGCGAAGCCGCGCTGGCCGAGGCCGAAGCACGCTTGCTGGAGGCGCAGGCACGACTGCCCGAAGCCGAAGCACAATTGCCCGCCGCACGGGCCCGCGTGGCTGAAGCACAAGCCAGCCTGATCGCCGCAGAAATCGACTCGAACGCCGCCAGCCGGCTCAGTGAAAGCGGCTTTGCCTCGGAAACCCGCGCCGCATCGGCCAGCGCCACGGTCAGCGCCGCCGAGGCCGGAATCGAGTCCGCCGCCGCTGGAGTTCAAGCGGCTCAGGCCGCCATTCAGGCCGCCCAAAGCGGCATCAGCGCCGCCGAGGCCGCCGTGCTGCGCGCCGAGCAGGAAATCGACAACCTTCGGATCCACGCCCCGTTCGAGGGCCTTCTGGAAAGCGACACCGCTGAAATCGGGTCGCTGATGCAGCCCGGATCGCTCTGCGCCACGGTCATCCAGCTCGATCCGATCAAGCTGGTCGGGTTCGTGCCAGAGGCCGAGGTCAGCCGGGTCGCCGTCGGTGCCAGCGCTGGCGCCCGCCTGGCAACCGGTCAGCAGGTTGTGGGCACGGTCACTTTCCTCAGCCGCTCTGCCGATCCACAGACACGGACCTTCCGGGTCGAAATCACGGTGGACAACACCGATCTGTCCATCAGCGACGGGCAGACCGCGGATATCCTGATCGCGTCGTCCGGGCAGATGGCGCATCTGCTTCCTTCCTCCGCCCTGACCCTGAATGATGAAGGTCTGCTCGGCCTGCGGATCGTGGACGAGACGAACACCGCCCGCTTCGCACCGGTCACTTATCTGCGTGACACGATGAACGGCGTGCTTCTGGCCGGCCTGCCGGACACGGCGGATGTGATCGTTGTGGGCCAGGAATTCGTGACCGATGGCGTGCCCGTGCAGCCCCACTACCAGGAGCTTTCGCAATGATGGGAATGGTGGACTGGGCCGCCTCACGCGCCCGGATGGTCGTGGCTTTCGTGGTGCTCTCCGTGGTCGTGGGCACCGCAGCCTATATCGGCCTGCCGAAAGAGGGCGAGCCCGATATCGACATTCCCGGCCTGTTCGTCTCGGTCCCCTTCCCCGGCATCTCGGCGGAAGACAGCGAACGCCTGCTGGTCCGCCCGATGGAAGCGGAGTTTCAGAATCTCGACGGGTTGCAGACCATCTCGGCCACCGCGGCAGAGGGCTATGCGGGTATCTTCCTGGAATTCGAGTTTGGCTGGGACAAGGACGCCACCATTGCCGAAGTCCGCGAGGCGATGGATGCTGCCGAGGCGCAGTTCCCGGACGGCGCCGAAAGCTATTCGATTAACGAAATCAACTTCTCCGAATTCCCGATCATCATCGTGGCCCTGTCTGGCGAGGCCCCGGAACGCACCTTGTTGCGACTGGCACAGGAGCTTCAGGATCGGCTGGAGGCCCTACCCCCCATCCTTGAGGCCGGACTTGCCGGGGGTCGGGATGAAATGGTCGAGGTCGTCATCGACCCGCTGGCGCTGGAGGCCTACAACGTCACCGCGCGAGAGTTGATCGACGCCGTGGTGAACAACAACCAGCTGATTGCGGCGGGCGAGGTTTCGACGGCCAGCGGGGCGATTTCCGTTTCGATCCCCTCCAGCTTCGAAACGACCGAAGACATCTACAACCTGCCGATCAAGGTGAATGGGGACCGGGTGGTGACCCTTGGCGATCTGGCCGAGATCCGCCTGACCTATGAAGACCGCGAAGGCACCGCCCGGTTCAACGGTGAAAACGCCATCGCATTGCAGGTCGTGAAACGGCTCGGTTTCAACATCATGGACACCGCCGCGCTGGTCAGGGCCGAGATCGAGGCCGCACAGGCCGAATGGCCAGAGGAACTGCGCCAGTCAGTGAGCGTGACCGCGACTCTGGACCAATCCGTGACTGTTCAGGGCATGGTCAGCCAGTTGGAAGGCTCGGTCCTGACCGCCATCGCGCTGGTGATGATCGTGGTGTTGGCGGCGCTTGGCACCCGCTCCGCCCTTCTGGTCGGTTTTGCGATCCCGACATCCTTCCTGCTGTGCTTCATCTTCCTCGGCATCATGGGGGTAACGATCTCCAACATTGTCATGTTCGGCCTGATCCTCGCCGTGGGCATGCTGGTGGACGGGGCCATCGTGGTCGTCGAATATGCCGACAAACGTCTGGCAGAGGGCGCCCGTCCCATGCAGGCCTATACGGATGCCGCCAAGCGGATGTTCTGGCCGATCGTCAGTTCGACCGCCACGACGCTTTGCGCCTTCCTGCCGATGCTGTTCTGGCCCGGCGTGCCCGGCGAATTCATGGGCATGCTGCCCGTGACGCTGATCTTCGTGCTGTCTGCCTCGCTGATCGTGGCGCTGATCTACCTGCCGGTTCTGGGTGGCGTCGCCGCCCGCTATTCGCGGCTGATCGACAACGGCACCGCCGTCGTCAAGGCGCTGATCCCTTGGTGGCCGGTTCGGGCGTTGCTGACTGCGGGCGCTGGCTACCTGATGTTCCTTGCTGCGCTGGAAACCATCAGCCCCGGCGGGCTGATCCCCGTCGCCCCCGAGGCCAGCGCCTTCCGCCAGATGCTGCCGGGCATGGTCATGTTCGTGGCGGCGGCCTCGCTCATGTCTGTCATGATCGGCTCTGTCGCCATTCATCGCAAACAGAAGCGAATCCGCGCGGGCTATCGGCGCAGCCCGTTCGGCTGGTTCATCCACGCCATCGTCGGCAACCCGGTGATGCCGCTGGTCACGATCGGTGCGGTCATCTTCTTCGTGGTCAGCGTCTTCGTCTACTTCCAGGCCAATAACAACGGTGTCGAGTTCTTCGTCGAATCAGAGCCCGAGAACGGCATCGTCTATGTCCGGGCCCGCGGCAACCTGTCGGTCGATGAAATGGACATGCTGGTGCGTCAGGTCGAGGCGAGGGTTCTGGCCACCGAAGGCGTGCGCGATGTCTTTGCCTTTTCCGGTCAGGGCGGGCTGAACAACAACACCGGCGGAGCGGAACAACCCCGCGACACGATCGGTCAGGTCCAGTTCGACCTTCTGCCCTGGGATGAACGGCCCGTTCTGGACGCGCCCGTATCCTTGCTTGGCGGTCTGATCCAGTTCCCCCGCACGGTGATCGACCCGGCCTATGATGGCGACACGATCCTCGCGGGCATGCAGGACGATCTTGACATGATCCCCGGCATCCGGACCGAGATCTTCAGCCAGTCCCGTGGCCCCTCCTCGGGCAAACCCGTGAACCTGCGTCTTGCGGGCGACAACTGGGAAGAGCTTCAGGAAGCCACCCGTCTCGTCCGCGACCGGTTTGAAGCCACCCCGGCCCTGACGCTGGTAGAAGATACCCTGCCCCTGCCCGGCGTCGATTGGGAACTGACCGTCGATGTCGAAGCCGCAGGCCGCTACGGCGCGAATGTGGCCACAGTTGGCGCCATGGTACAGCTTGTCACGCGCGGCATTCTGCTGGACACGATGCGGGTGCCGACCTCGGACGAAGAAATCGAGATCCGCGTCCGATTCCCGGAAGAGGCCCGCGTTCTGTCCACCCTCGACACGTTGCGCGTGCGCACCGCAGACGGGCTGGTCCCGCTGGCCAATTTCGTCACTCGCACCCCCGCGCCGCAACTGGCCGAGATCGACCGCCGCGACCAGAGCCGCATTTTCAACGTCCGCGCCGATGTGCTGGACGGGCTCGTGATGCTGACGGACACCGAAACCGGCGAAAGCTGGCTGGAGGATGCAACCGCCGCAGAGGGCAGCTTTGCCGTGCAGGAGGGCCTGCGCACGGGTGCGCTCACCCTCACGCCAGTCAACGCGAATGAACGCATTGCGGCCATCACTGAATGGCTGGAAACAGAAAACCCGCTGCCCGCCTCGGTCAGTTGGGAATGGGGTGGCGACCAGGAAGAGGAACAGGAAAGCCAGGCCTTCCTCGGGCAGGCCTTCGGGGCGGCGCTTGGGCTCATGTTCATCATCCTGCTGGCGCAGTTCAACTCGGTCTACAACTCGGTACTGGTGCTGCTAGCCGTGGTGCTGTCCACCGTCGGCGTCCTGATTGGCATGCTGGTCATGGACCAGACCTTCTCGATCATCATGACCGGCACGGGGATCGTCGCGCTTGCGGGGATCGTGGTGAACAACAACATTGTTCTGATCGACACCTATCAGGAATACAGCCGCTACATGCCGCAGCTGGAGGCGATCACCCGCACCGCAGAGGCGCGCATCCGCCCCGTGCTGCTCACCACCATCACGACGATGGCGGGTCTCATGCCGATGATGTACGGCATCAGCCTCGATTTCGCGGCAGGCGGCTATTCGGTCGACAGCCCCACGGCGCTCTGGTGGAAACAACTGGCAACGGCGGTGGTCTTCGGCCTGGGTGTGGCCACGGTGCTGACGCTGGTCCTGACCCCTTCACTGCTGGCACTCAGAGTCTGGTTCTGGACCATCCTGAGCTGGGTTGCCCGCGCCATTGGGCGTCTCGGTGCGCGAGGCGTCAGCCAGCGGGCCCAGGACTGGGCGCTGGCCCGCGCCGCCCGCCGCACCCGGCACCCGGAGATTCTGTGGGAAGAACCGCCACAGCCCGTGTTCATCATCGAGGCCCCGGAAGAGGCCCCCGCGCCCGAAAACCCGCCGCAGGAGGAAGAAGACGCCTCCACAGACGCACCGCTGCGCGCGGCGGAGTAACCCGATTTTCCCAAATCACAAGCACAAGGGGCAGACGGATCGCACCGCCTGCCCCTACTTCTTGGTCCAAATACTCCCGCCGAATGCATCCAGCGCCCGCCACGCGTGCGATCGTCAGAGGGGCACGTCCTACTCACCGCATATCCGTGGCAACGCGCTGCAACGAGGGCCCCGAAGGGGCTTGAGGCGCAGCGCTCTCCGGTCGACGCCGTAGGCGGCGAAACACCGGTCAGGCCGAGTGCAACCTCAGGACTCCGGCGTCCACCGCCATTTCCCATCTGCGGGCAGGTTCCCGGTCGCGGCAGTGCCATCTCCACCACTTTCACTTACGATCCGCAGGCTCGAACCCTGATCGTCTTCGCGCTCGGCCGCCTGCCGCGCCCACATCGAGGCATAGCGCCCGTTCAGCGCCAGCAGCTCCTCATGCGTCCCGCGCTCGGCAATCTCGCCTTTTTCCAGAACGATGATCTGGTTGCTTTCGACCACCGTGGACAGCCGGTGCGCGATGGTGATCACCGTGCGCCCCTGCCCCATCATCTTCAGCTCTTCCTGGATCTCGCGCTCGGTTTCGGTGTCAAGCGCGGAGGTCGCTTCATCCAGCAGCAGGATCGGCGGATCCTTCAGCAGCGTGCGCGCAATCCCCACCCGCTGCTTTTCCCCGCCAGACAGCTTCAGCCCGCGTTCGCCCACGGGTGTCTCGTACCCTTCCGGCAGGCTCTCGATGAAATCGTGGATCTTCGCCGCCCGCGCTGCCGCCTTGATCTCGGCGAAGCTCGCATCGGGGCGGCCATAGGCGATGTTATAGCGGATCGTATCGTTGAACAGCACCGTATCCTGCGGCACCACGCCGATGCGGGCGTGCAGGCTGGCTTGCGTGACCGACCGCAGATCCTGCCCGTCAATGCGGATCGCACCGCTGCCCACGTCGTAGAAGCGGAACAGAAGCCGCCCGATGGTGGACTTGCCCGACCCGGACGGCCCCACAAGCGCCACCGTGTGCCCCGGTGGCACGGCAAAAGACAGGCCCTTCAGGATCGGGCGCGCATCCTCATAGCCGAAACGCACATCTTCGAAAATCAGCTCGCCCTTGTCGCAGGTCAACTCTCGCGCATCCGATGCATCCACCACATCGGCGGGCTGTTCCAGCAGGTCGAACATCTCGCCCATGTCAACGAGTGCCTGGCGGATTTCCCGATAGACCGTGCCAAGGAAATTGAGCGGCATGGTGATCTGGATCATATAGGCGTTGACCATGACGAAATCGCCCACCGTCAGCGTGCCGTTATTCACGCCAACCGCGGCCATGACCATGACGATCACCAACCCGATGGTGATGATCACCGATTGACCGAAATTCAGGAAGCCAAGCGAATAGGCCGTTTTCAGCGCCGCGCGTTCGTATCCCGCCATGGCGCTGTCATAGCGCTCTGCCTCACGCTTCTCGGCCCCGAAATACTTGACCGTTTCGAAATTGAGCAGGCTGTCGATCGCCTTCTGATTGGCGTCGGTGTCCTGGTCGTTCATTTCCTTGCGGATCTTCACGCGCCACTCGGTCACCGCGAAGGTGAACCAGATGTAAATGGCGAGCGTCACGAGGACGACGACGAAATACCAGATGTCGAACAGCACGGCCAGAACGATGCCGATCAACAAAAGCTCAATCACCAGCGGCCCGATGGAAAACAGCAGGAAACGCAGCAGGAATTCAACGCCTTTCACACCGCGCTCGATGATCCGGCTGAGGCCGCCGGTCTTGCGGGTGATGTGATAGCGCAGCGACAGCGCGTGGATATGCTCGAAGGTTTCCAGTGCCAGTTGCCTAAGCGCCCGCTGGCCCACCTTGGCGAAGACAACGTCGCGCAGTTGCTGGAACCCCACGGCCATGGCCCGCGCCACGCCATAGGCCACGGTCAGCCCGACGGCCCCCATCATCAGCATGCCAGAGGGAGACAGCTCTCCTGACAGCACATCCACCGCATCGGCATAGAAAAACGGCGTATAGACTGCGATCAACCGCCCCAGAACCAGCATCGCCAGAGCCGCCAGCACCCGGTGTTTCACCCATGGATGGGCGTCGGGCCAGAGATAGGGCGCGACCTTGCGGATGGTGCGCCAGCCGCTGCGGCGGGCCTCGTAACCCTTGGGATGATCGGTCATGGTGGTGGGCGGCATGAAGCGGGCTTTCTGTCACGGATGGCGGAGCATTGCGCGCAACCTAAGCCCGCCCCGCCGGAATGACCAGATCACCTGGGCGCGACCCATATGTGCGGATGTGCCGAAGCATGGCTCAGTCGGTCCGCTCCGGCAGGGTGAAGATCTGGCCCGGATAGATCAGGTCCGGGTTGCGGATCTGATCTCGGTTGGCCTCGTAGATCTGCACATAGGCCACGCCCTCGCCAAAATGCTGCTGCGCAATGCCCCACAGCGTGTGCCCCCATTGCACGGTGATCACGTTCTCGCCCGAGGCCGAGGTGATCGCCGCAACGGCCTCCGGTTCTTCACGCAGGAAGGGCGTTTCGATCCGGCTTTGCACCGCGCCATCGGCGCTGACCTCGTCCAGACGCAGCGTGTAGGTGCCGGGATCGACCTGCGGCAACGCCGTGCGCCAGCCCCCCTGAAGGTTGATCGGGGCCAGATGGATGGGCTGGTTGTTGAGGTAGAAACGCACATCCGATTCCGCCGGGCCACGCCCCGCCAGAACCACGTCGCCAACCGTATCATAGGCAATGGTGTCCAGCGTCACCTGTGATTGCACCTGCGGGGCCTCGTCGCCCGACTGGATGACGCGGATGCCCTGACTGTCGGCCAGCAGAACGGTCGGTGTCTGAGGCTCCATCACCGGGCTGTCCTGCGGGGCTTCTGCCGGGCTGTCCGTCGCCGCCACTTGCGGCGAGCCGGAGGGGGACGCGCCGGAATCGTCCTCGGTCACAACGACATCGGGTTGCGAGGCGGGTTGCGTCTCTGCCTCAGCAGAGGAAACCGCCGCGCTTTCTTGCACAGCAGGAGCATCTGCCGCCTCCTGCGCGGCTGCCAGTTCCGTGGTCCCATCCGCTGCGCCGGGTGATGGGGCTGAGGAGTCCGCAACGTTCATGTCCACAATGGGCGAGTCGCCTGTCTCCTGCGCTGCGGCCAGATCCGGGTTCCCTCCCGCAGGAGCGGAAGCGTCACCCGAATCCGCCATATCCACATCCGCAGATGAGCCGCCCGCGCCTTGCGCTGCGGCCGGGTCCGTGTCCCCTTCAGCCGTGTCCGAAGCCGCAACGCTCACGCCCTCTGGCGCAGCCAGCCCCGTCGTGCCCTCGGATGCCTCAGAGGGGGCACTGTCTTCCGGGACGGTGACGGCATTTTCCTCAAGGCTGGCGGTTGCGATCTCCGGGCTGCTGTCCTCGACAGCCGGGGTTTCTGTCCCCTCGGCCGGGGCTGCCGGGTCCGCTGCACCCGATGCGCTTGCAATCTCGGGGCTGTCACGATCCGCCGGAGGCGCGTCCGTCGCCACCTCAACCGGTCCCGCCCCGTCGCCCGTATCCGGTTGAGGCACATTGGCGGTTTCAACGGTCACCTGCGGGGCATCGCCCGCAGCCGCCTGTGTCGGCCCTTCCGGACCGGCCCCGCTGGAGGGGGCATCGGCGCCAGCGTCAGTCTCCGAGACCGCCGCCGCATTTCCCGGCTGCAAGCCGCGGCTCAGGCCACCGCCAGAGCTTTCCTCGATGTCCAGCGACGCGATTTCCAGATCGGGCTCGCCTGCGCCATCTGAGTCCTCCGCAAGCGCCGATGGTTGCTCGGGTCCGCCACCTGGCGTCTCGTCCGCAACGGAGTCCGCGACCTCGGTGCCGTTTTCGCTGACCGGTGCGGTGCTGTCTTCGCCGCCAGCCGCAATGCCGGTCTGTTCGGGAAGATCGGGCGTGGCAGGGGCAAGAGGCGTGGTGCCACTGGCCGGGGGCGTGTCGGGCTCTGACGCCATGGCAAGCTCTGTCAAGCCGCTGTCGTCTGGCACATCCGGTCCGGTTGCGTTGGCAGCGGCAACCTCGGTGCCGGTGGCCGCACCCACGGGGCGCAGGGTCGGCGAGATGATAACGCTTTGTTCCGACACCAGAACCGATCCGTCCTCCATCAGCATCTCAAGGCTCAGGATACGAGGCAGTTCGGACGGTGGAATATCGAACATCGCCACGAAATCCCCGCCCGCATCGCTGCTTGCAAGGTGAATTTCCTGCCCGTCGAGAAGCAGGCGCAGTTCCGCATTGCTTTCGGCCTGACCGGCAATCAGCGCGCCCCCGGCGGCATCCACGCGAACCAGGTCGAAGCGCGGGGCGATGAGGTCGGGAAGGATGTCAGGCTCTGCCGGGGTCGCAGGTGAGGGAGTCTCGACTGCGACCTCCACATCCGGGTCGCTCACATCGGGATCGGGCGCCGCCACCGGATCGCTTGCGATCCCTTGCGGCACGCCTTCCGGCACCGGGTCTGGCCCGGGTGCAAAGATGACCTGATAGCCGACCACACCGACCACGGCGGCGACAGCCACCCCCGCCGCAACCGTGCCTAGCCCAAGTCCGGACCCTGCCGAAGCTGCCATATCTGCTCTCCCCTCAGGCCCCGGCACGTCCCCACATGCCGGCGCAGTTGTATGACCTTAGCAACAGGTCTATCACGGGTCAAAACACCATCAAGTCAGGTTCACCCATGTCCTATTCCGTTTGTGTCTACTGTGGCTCTCGTGCCGGTTTGTCCCCGCGCTACGCACAGGATGCCGAAGCGCTTGGCACGGCGCTGGCAGAAGGTGGCATGCGGCTCGTCTATGGCGCGGGCGATGTGGGGCTGATGGGCATCGTCGCGCGGGCGGCCATGGCCGCAGGCGGCGGCACGTTCGGGGTGATTCCAGAGCACCTGCTGAACATGGAGGTCGGCAAGCGCGATCTGGATACGTTCATCGTCACCGAAACCATGCATGAGCGCAAGAAAGTCATGGTGATGAATGCCGATGCCATCGTGGTGCTGCCGGGCGGTGCCGGATCGCTGGACGAGTTCTTCGAAGTGCTGACATGGCGCCAGCTCGGCCTGCATTCAAAGCCGATTTTCCTTCTGAACTCCGCAGGATACTGGGAAAAGCTAAGCGACCTTCTGACCCATATCGTCGGTCAGGGCTTTGCCGATTCCAGCCTGCTGGACTTCTTTCAGATCGTGGATGATGTGCCCGCGCTCATGTCCGGGCTCTACCGCGCGCAGAAGGGCTGAGCACCGACCAGCTGTAAAGCGCCAGCGCCAGCCAGATCATCGGCAGGGCAATGGCGTGCCAGTGGGAGACCGGCTCCAGCAGGACCAGCCAGGCCACGAGGAATTGCAGCGTCGGGTTCAGGTACTGGATGAGCCCCATGGACGACATCGGCACGCGCTTGGCCGCATAGGAAAACAGAATAAGCGGCACCGCCGTGACGGGGCCGCAGAGGACCAGCAGCAGCGCCTCCCACCAGCCCCAGAAAAACGCGCCCTGTCCCCAGATTGCCAGAAACGCCAGGGCAAAGGGCGTCAGCAGCAGGGTTTCGAGGGTGACGGACACCACCGGGCCTGCGTCGATCCAGCGTTTGAGCAGCCCGTAGGTGGCAAAACTGACCGCCAGAACGAGGCTGATCCACGGCGCGACGCCCAGACCGACCGTCAGGACCAGCACCGCCAGCGTGGCAAGCCCGACCGCCACCCCCTGAGCGCGGCTCAGGCTCTCGCGCAGCACCACAAGCCCGATCACCACCGCGACCAGCGGGTAGATGTAGTAGCCGATGGACGCCTCCAGCGCCCGGCCCGCGCCAATGGCGAAAATGAAGATGAACCAGTTGCGCGAGATGGTCAGTGATGAAAAACAGGAAATGCCCAACTGTCGCTTGTCGCCAAGCCCGGTCCAGATTTCGCCGAATCGACCTTGGAGGGCCAGGACCAGGCCAAAGCTGACGAAGGACCAGATGGTACGATGGACCAACACCTCGGACGGAGCGACATGAGAAAGCTCTCTGTAGAAGATCGGCGCCAGCCCCCAGATGGCGCAGGCCAGGATCAGGGCCAGGATACCCTTTTGCATCTCGGTCATGGCCACTCGGTCCCCGTCGATCTCATCCCACCCCTTTCATGAGGGCCGAATGTGGTCAAGCAGCACCGGTATTGCTGTAAGCACGAAAAAACCCGCCGGTGAAGATCACCGACGGGTTCGCATGTGTCTGCTTGTCCAGAAAACCGATTAGCCGGCGAGGCGTGCGGCCACGTTTTCCCAGTTCACCAGCTTGTTCAGGAAGTTGTCGAGGTAAGCCGGGCGCTTGTTGCGGAAGTCGATGTAGTAGGAATGTTCCCACACATCGCAGCCCAGAAGCGCGGTCTGACCGAAGCAGAGCGGGTTGACGCCGTTCTCGGTCTTGGTGACGGCGAGCGAGCCGTCGGCATTCTTCACCAGCCAGCACCAGCCGGAGCCGAACTGGCCCGCGCCTGCGGCGGCGAATTGCGACTTGAACTCATCGACCGAGCCGAAGCTTTCGGTCAGGGCCGCTTCCAGCTCACCGGGCATGGCGCTTTCGCCGGGGCCCATCATTTCCCAGAACTGGTTGTGGTTCCAGAGCTGGCTGATGTTGTTGAAGATGCCGTTCTGCGCAACGGCAGAGGCGTTGTAGGTGCCCACGATGATCTCTTCCATCGACTTGTTTTCCCACTCGGTCCCGGCAATCAGCTTGTTGCCGTTGTCGACATAAGCCTTGTGGTGCAGGTCGTGGTGGTATTCCAGCGTCTCGGCGGACATGCCGAGATCGGCCAGTGCATCATGAGCGTAGGGAAGGTCAGGAAGTTCAAAAGCCATTGTAAGGGCCCCTCTTGTTCGCGTGGGTATTCGGATACTCTCTACCTGAGGCCCAAGCCCCGGTTGGTCAAGCGTTTCGGTCAGGTTTTTCACCTGCGGAAATGCAGGTGACCGGTCCCGGCCAATGCGCGCTACCCGTGCCGACGGGCGGGATTGCGCTTCTAAGCGCCATGAAGAAAGGGCCTTGGAAGGCCCTTTTCAACGCGCATTCGAATGCGCGTGACAAAGGGGTTTCGAAACCGCTTCCCCACCCCAACCGTCAGGCTCAGAAATATCCGACTTCCGAGCCGTCCTTGGCAGACAGCGCCAGCAGGTCGAAGACATACTGCGCAACGGACCGGAAACAGATGACCGAAAACTGGTCGTCCCCGCTTTGCCAGATCGCCGCAGGCACCTGCGCCATGCGGGTGCGGCGCATTTCACCGGGACCAAAGCTCTCGGGATGCAGATCGGCGGGTGCCAGCTTGGCAATCGCTTCCCGCGCATGTGGTCCTTCCACTCGGAACAGAGCGCGGGCATCCGAGACATTGGCGACGGTCGCATGTTCCCCGGCCAGGGCGGTGGACAGCGTGGCGACAGCGGCCTCCGCCTCCTCATGGGGGACCATGATCAGCAGCTCGTCGCGCGACATCCAGGCCACGGCCTTGTCATCGCCCGTCTTGATCTCTCGCTGGCCGGGCATCTCGACACCCGCCAGCCCGGTCACGGCGGCAATCAGCTTGCTGTTGGACAGATCCCCGCGCAGGGTGATCATCCCGGCAAGCCCCGCCTCTTCCACGCGGGTCCGGCCCTCGGCCACCGCGCCCATCAATGCACTGACGTCAGACATTCTGCTTCTCCCCTTCCGGGTCGTAGAACACCGGGTTCACGATTTTCGCGGGCACCGTGGTGCCATCCACCTTGTTGAACTCGATCACTTCGCCCATCCGGTCCGGCCCGTTCAGAACCAGCCCCATGGCGATGCCCTTGCCCAGAGTGGGCGAGTGATATGTCGACGTGATCCGACCCTGGGTATTTCCCTGCCCGTTGGCATTGGTGCCGGAGGCCACCGCGTAGGAACCATCAGGGATTACTGACCCATCCAGCGTTTCCAGCCCAACCAGTTTCCAGCGGGTCGGATCGGTCATGTGGCTGCGCTCCTGCGCGCGTTTGCCCAGGTAGTCCTCTTTCTTCTTCGAGATCGCCCAGCCAAGGCCCAGATCCTGCGGGATCACGGTACCGTCGGTTTCGTCGCCGATCATGATGAAGCCCTTCTCGGCCCGCATGATATGCAGCGCCTCGGTGCCGTAGGCGGTGGCGTTCCATTCGGCACCCGACTCGTGCAGCGCGTCCCAGAAAGCGCGGCCCTGGCTGGCGGGAACGGCAATCTCGAAGCTGAGCTCGCCCGAGAAGGAGATACGGAAGACGCGGGTGTTGAAACCGCCGATCTTGCCCTCAGCCCACCCCATGAAGGGCAGCGCCTCGGCGGACAGGTCCATATCCGTGCCCAGTTTTTCCAGCAGTTTGCGCGCATTGGGGCCGACGACGGCAACTTGCGCAAATTGCTCAGTCACGTTGACGGTGTGCACCTTCCAGTCCCACCATTCGCATTGCAGCCAGTCTTCCATATGGGCATGGGTATGTTCCGCCCCGCCCGAGGTGGTGTGGACAAGGAACGTATCCTCGTCGATCCGCGCCACGACACCGTCATCCATCAGGAAGCCGTTTTCGTTGCACATCAGGCCATAGCGGCATTTGCCGGGCTTCAGGGTGCTCATCATGTTGGTGTAGAGCATATCCATGAAGCGGCCCGCATCGGGCCCCTTGACTATGATCTTGCCAAGGGTCGAGGCGTCGAGCAGTCCGAGGCTGTTGCGGGTTGCCAGAACCTCGCGGTGGACCGCCTGTTCATGGGTTTCGCCCGCACGCGGGTAACAATAGGGACGGCGCCAGTGGCCCACGGGCTCCATGTAGGCACCCTGTTCCTCGTGCCAGGCATGCATCGGCGTGCGGCGCAGCGGCTGGAACACGTCCCCGCGCGCCTCGCCCGCGATGGCGCCCATGGAAATGGGCGTGTAGGGCGGGCGGAAGGTGGTGGTGCCGACGTTGGGAATCTCGTCGTTCAGCGCCGAGGCAAGGGTTGCCAAACCGTTGATATTGCTGAGCTTCCCCTGATCCGTGGCCATGCCAAGCGTGGTATAACGCTTAGTGTGTTCGACGCTTTCATAGCCTTCCTGCGCGGCAAGCCGCACGTCGGAAACCTTCACGTCGTTCTGATAGTCCAGCCACATCTTCATGCGTTTCGCGGGGCCAGCGCCCTGCGGCATGATCCAGACAGCCTCCATCGGGGTCTCGTGCGGGTCATTGGCGAACGGCGCGGAAGCGGTGGCGGAGAGGCCAAGTGCCTTGGCTACCCTTACCGCCGCGTTGCTGCCAGAGGCCAGTGCATCGGCAGAGCCAAGCACACCATCGGCAGCGCCCGCGGCTGTCACGAAGGGCTTGCCGTCATGGCTGGTGGGCGCGCGGTCATGGTCGGGGCGGAAACAGGCCTGCGCCGCGTCCCAGGTCAGCTTGCCGCCGCAATGGGACCACAGGTGCACGACCGGCGACCAGCCGCCCGACATGGCAACCGCTTCGCAGGCGATCTCTTCGGTAACGGCGCCTTCCCCGGCCTGCGCACAAAGCGCCACGCCGGTCACGGCTTTCTTGCCCTTCACCGACGCGATGCCGGTCCCGGTCAGAACCCGGATGCCGGCGGCGCGGGCCGCTTCGGGCAGATCGCCGGTTACGGTGGCGCGGGCGTCCACGATGGCGGGCACGGCCAGACCGGCCCCATGCAGCGCCAGCGCGGTTCGGTAGGCGTCGTCGTTATTGGTCACGACCACGGTCCGATCACCGGGGCTGACACCCCAGTTCACCACGTAATCGCGCACGGCAGAGGCCAGCATCACACCGGGAATGTCGTTGCCTGCGAAAGACAGGGGCCGTTCCAGCGCGCCGGTTGCGGTGATGACCTGCTTGGCGCGGATGCGCCACAGGCGATGGCGCGGGCCATCCATTTCAGGCGCATGATCGGTCAGACGTTCATAGGCCAGCACATAGCCATGGTCATAGACGCCCGAGGCCATGGTGCGGCTGCGAACGCGCACATTGTCCATGCCTTCAAGGGTTTGCAGGGCGTTCTTGATCCATTCATCGGCAGGCTGGCCGTCGATCTCGACCCCATCTACGGGCGCGCGGCCACCCCAATGGGCGGTTTGTTCCACCAGCAGCACCCGTGCGCCAGTGGCCCCTGCGGTCAGCGCGGCCTGAAGACCGGCGATGCCGCCACCCACGATCATCACATCGACGAAGGCATAGAAATGCTCATACCGATCCGCGTCGCGGTCCTTGGGGGCTTTGCCCAGACCGGCGGAATGACGGACGATGGGTTCAAAAAGGTGCTTCCACGCCGGACGCGGGAACATGAAGGTCTTGTAGTAGAATCCCGCCGGGAAGAATTTCGCGAGGCTGTTGTTCACGGCGCCTACGTCGAATTCGAGGCTCGGCCAGTGGTTCTGGCTTTCCGCCTCCAGCCCATCGAAAAGCTCGGTCGTGGTGGCCCGCTGGTTCGGTTCGAACCGCGATCCCTTGCCGATGCCCATCAGCGCATTGGGCTCCTCCGCGCCCGAGGCCACGACGCCACGCGGACGGTGATATTTGAAGGACCGGCCCATCAGAATCTGACCATTGGCCAGCAAAGCGGAGGCCAGCGTGTCGCCGGCATAACCGGTCAGGCGCTTGCCGTTGAAAGTGAAGTCGCGGGCGGCGCTGCGGTCGATCAGGCGACCGCCGGAAGACAGACGGGTGCTCATGCCTCAATGCTCCAGTCGGGGCGGCGGGCCGCAATGGCGTCGATGACGTGTTTGGGCGGTTCCGGGGTCTGGGCCGAATAGGTGGCGAAGACCTCCAGCGTGTTGGTGCAGCGGGCCGCGAGGAACCACTTGCCGCAGCCATTCGCGTGCCGCCAGCGTTCAAAATGCACGCCCTTGGGGTTCGCGCGGTGGAAGAGGTAGCCCTCAAACTCCTCGTCCGAGGAGCCGGGGCCGTAGCGCTTCAGATGCGCCTCGCCACCGGGGGCGAGTTCCGTTTCATCGGCCATCACGCCGCAGCAGGGGCATTCCAGGATCAGCATTTCTCGCTCTTCCCCTTGTAGATTACTTCGGTTTCCGATCCGGGCGCAGGAAAATTCTTCTGGAAGAATTTTCGACCCGAAGAATTTTCCAGAAAATTCTTCCTGCCGACCATCAGTGCGCCACTCCGGCCGCGACGCTTTCGTCGATGAAGCGGCCTTCCCTGAAGCGGTTGAGGCCGAATTCGGCGGTCAGCGGCGAGTAGCCGCGTGCCATCAGCTCGGCAAAGCCCCAGCCGGAGCCGGGGATCGCCTTGAAGCCGCCGGTGCCCCATCCGCAGTTGATGAAGATACCCTCCACGGGCGTCTTGGACAGGATGGGCGAGCGGTCGCCGGTCATGTCCACGATCCCGCCCCACTGGCGCAGCTGCTTGAGGCGCGAGATCATCGGGAAGGTTTCCACCAGCGCGCGCACGGTCTCCTCGATATGATGGAACGACCCGCGTTGCGTGTAGTTGTTGTACCCGTCCGCGCCGCCGCCGATGACCATCTCGCCCTTATCCGACTGGCTCATGTAGCCGTGCACGGTGTTGGCCATGACGACGCAATCCATGCAGGGTTTGATGGGTTCGGAGACAAGCGCTTGCAGCGCCACGGATTCGATCGGCAGGCGGAAGCCCGCCATATCGGCCAGCACGCCGGAATGGCCCGCCACGACGATGCCCAGTTTTTTGGTGCCGATAAAGCCGCGCGAGGTTTCGACGCCGACAACAGCGCCGTTTTCCTTGCGGATGCCGGTCACTTCCGTCTTCTGGATGATGTCCATGCCCATGTCGGAACAGGCCCGCGCATAGCCCCAGGCCACGGCGTCGTGCCGGGCGGTGCCTCCGCGCGCCTGCCAGAGGCCGCCCAGAACCGGGTAGCGCGGCCCGTCGAGATTGATGATCGGCACGATTTCCTTGACGCGCTGAGGACTGATGAACTCGGTCTTCACCCCCTGAAGCGCGTTGGCATGGGCCGTCCGCTGGTAGCCGCGCACCTCGTGATGAGTCTGGGCCAGCATGATGACGCCGCGGGGGCTGAACATCACGTTGTAGTTCAGATCCTGGCTCATCGTCTCGTAGAGGCTGCGGGCCTTCTCATAGATCGCGGCAGAGGCGTCCTGAAGGTAGTTCGAGCGGATGATGGTGGTGTTGCGGCCCGTATTGCCGCCGCCAAGCCAGCCCTTTTCGATCACCGCGACATTGGTGATGCCGAAATTCTTGCCCAGATAGAAGGCGGTGGCGAGCCCATGCCCCCCTGCCCCCACGATGATCGCATCATAGGATTTCTTCGGCTCAGGCGAGGCCCAGGCCCGTTCCCATCCCTGATGGTAGCGGGCGGCTTCGCGGGCGATGGCAAAGGCGGAATAACGGCGCATGGTAATCCCCGACGGCTGCGTGCCCGAACTACATGCTGGATTGCGCCCGATCCGGTCCACCCCCCGGCGGCATTTCGCAAGGAAAATGCGACAAGGCGCGCAGTGGGATGTCGCTTTTCGGGCCGGTTTGGGGCTTTTGATACGGCCTTGCGGTGTATAGATGTGTCCAGAAGGATAAGCGCGGAGGGATCATGGGTTTCTGGATGCTGGCAGGGCTGCTGTCTTTGCTGATCGGCGCGGCGCTGGTCATGGCCGCGTGGCGGTCTCGTGACGCGGCCGATCCGACGGCGGCCTATGATCTGCAGGTTTATCGTGACCAGCTGCGCGAGATCGACAAGGACCTGGCGCGTGGAGTTCTGACCGAGGACGAGGCCGAACGCACCCGCACAGAGGTCGCCCGCCGGGTGCTGGAGGCCGACCGCGCGTTGCAGGCCCAGACAGCGGAGGCACATGCCGGGCGTCCGCAGCGCATTACCGTCGTGGCGGGAGTTGCCGTGGTGATTACGGGGGCCTTCTGGCTCTATAACATCATCGGTGCGCCGGGCTACCCGGACCTTCCGATCGAGACGCGGATATCCCTCGTCGAACAGGCCCGCGCCGAACGACCGACCCAAGCGGAGGCAGAGGCGGGCGCCCCCAGCCAGACTCGCGAAGACCCGGACCCGCGCCGGGCCGAACTGGTGGCGGAATTGCGTGAAACCATGCGCGATCACCCCGATGAACCGGAGGGGCTGCGCCTTCTGGCCTTCGAGGAGGCGCGCGTTGGCAACTACGTCGCGGCCCGAACGGCACAGGCGCATCTGATCGAGGTCTTGGGGGACGAGGCCACGGCGCAGCACCGGCTGGACCTGGCGGAGATGATGTTCATGGCCGCCGGTGGCTATGTCTCGCCGGAGGCCGAAGCGCTGCTGAACAGCGTCCTGCAGGAAGATCGCATGAACGGCGCCGCGCGCTATTACGTCGGGCTGATGTATGCCCAACAGGGGCGCCCCGATCTGGGCTATCCGATCTGGCGCAACCTGTTGGCCGAGAGCGAGCCCGACGCCCCCTGGCTGACCGCCATCCGCGAACAGATCGAGATTGTCGCGGCCATGGCGGGCGATGACATCTCGGTCGAACAACTGCCACAGCCGCCCCTGCCCAACCAGCCCGGCCCCACAGCCGAAGATATCGAAGCCGCAGGCGCGATGTCGGCAGAAGACCGACAGGCGATGATCGAAAGCATGGTTGCGGGTCTTTCCGAACGGCTGGCCAACGAGGGCGGCACGCCCGAGGAATGGGCGCGGCTGATCTCTGCCTATATCGTGCTGGGGCAACCGGACCGGGCGCGGCCGATCTATCAGGAGGCCCTGTCCGCCTTTGCCCGGTCTGATGCGGCGCTTGAAATCATCCGTGCAGCGGGTGCGCCGCTTGATGCAGCCGGCGATATGCCCTTGCCGGACGATGCCCCCCTGCGGGAGCCAGACGAGTGATCTTCGAAGATGTTGCGGCCTTTGCCGCCGCCCTGCCGCCCATGCGCGCCCTTGCCGGGCTCGATCTTGGCACCAAGACCATCGGCGTAGCCGTATCCGACCCGTTCCTCAGCGTCTCGACGCCGCTGGAAACCATCCGTCGGGTGAAATTCACCCAGGATGCTGCGGCCTTGCAGAAGATCCTGACGCATCGGTCTGTTGGCGGGCTGGTGCTCGGCCTGCCGATGAACATGGATGGCAGCGAAGGCCCCCGCGCTCAGGCCACCCGCGCCTTTGCCCGCAATCTGGACCGGCTTGTGGATATGCCCATCACCTTCTGGGACGAACGCCTGTCCACCGTGGCCGCCGAACGGGCGCTGTTGGAGGCGGATACGTCCCGAAAACGTCGCGCAGAGGTGATCGACCATGTTGCCGCCGGGTTTATCCTGCAAGGGGCGCTGGACAGGCTGGCCCATTTGAAAGGTGCCGATGGATGACGGATCAGGTCTGGAAACGCGACGAGATCGAAAGCCCCTGCGTGAAGATCTGCGTGGTGCATCCTGAGGCGAGGCTGTGCACCGGCTGCCTGCGCTCCATCGACGAGATCGGGGCCTGGAGCCGCATGTCGCCCGAGGATCGCCACCGCATCATGGCGGAGCTGCCGGGGCGCCAAAGCCTGATCCAGAAGCGACGGGGCGGCCGCGCGGCCCGATTGAAGCGCGACCTCTGACAATCGTTCAGAACGTCCCAACGGGGCGGTGGAAGGATCTTGCAAGATCCTTGAAAGGCTTTTGCAAAAGCCTTCCCCGCGCCCAGTGAATACCGTCGATTACCGTCCCTCGAAATGCGCCGGTCGCTTTTCCAGGAACGCCAGCACGCCTTCTTTGAAATCGCGTGTCTTGCCTGCCTGCCCCTGAAGCTTTGCCTCCAGCATCAACTGATCTTCCATATCGTTGCCAAGGCTTTCGCGCAGCGCCTTTTTGATCCGCGAAAAGGCCTGTGTCGGTCCGTTCGCCAGATGCTGTGCGCGGGCCTTCCAATGGGCCTCGAAGCTTGCATCGTCCACGGCTTCCCAGATCAACCCCATCTCGTCGGCCTCGCGCGCGCTCAGCTTCTCGGCAAAGAGCGCAAGCCCCATGGCCTTGGCAAAGCCAACCTTGCGCGGCAGCGTGTAGGTACCGCCTGCGTCAGGGATCAGCCCGATCCTGGAAAACGCCTGCATGAAGGACGCGCTTTCTGCCGCGATCACCACGTCACAGGCCAGCGCGATATTGGCCCCCGCGCCCGCCGCGACCCCGTTCACCGCCGCGATGATCGGAATCGGCACTTCTGCAATGGCACGCAGGATCGGGGAATATTCATCGCGCAGCAGTTTTTCGAGGTTTAGATCGTTGAGATTGCCGGTATCGCCCAGATCCTGCCCGGCGGAAAAGGCACGTCCCTCGCCCGTGATAACGCCCACGCGCGCTGCTTGTCCCGCCGTCTGAACCGCGTGGCACAGCTCGGCCCGCATCTGGGTGTTGAAGGAGTTCATCACATCCGGACGCCGCAGGGTAATGACAGCAACGCCGTCGTGCAAATCGCTGGTAAGTGTCTGGTAGTCCATGGCCGTGCATTCCCTCGGTCTTGCGCAATCGCCCTGACAGATAAGGGCCAAGCCGCCCGACCGGAAGGGCAACGCGGCGTCAGTCTTCCATGATCTGCCGCAGCCGCGCCTGTTCCGCATCAGAGAGCCCGGTAGGAGCGGCCTCTCCCTCGGCTTTCCGCCGTGACTGGCTGCGAAGATATCCGAAGGCCAGCCCCAGTCCGATCAGCGCCATGCCCGGCCCCGCCAGCCACAATACCAGGTTCGACCCGGTCAGCGTCGGCCTGAGCAGCACGTATTCGCCATAGCGCTCGACGATATAGTCCACAACCTCGTCATCGCTGTCGCCCTCGACCAGCCGTTCGCGCACCAAGAGCCGCAGATCCCGCGCCAGGTCCGCATTGCTTTCGTCGATCGATTCGTTGCGACAGACCACGCAACGCAGCCCCGCCGAGATGTCCCGTGCCCGTTCCTCCAGGACCGGATCGGCCAGCATTTCATCCGGTTCGACCGCCCACAGGGGGGAGGCCAACAGGCACAGGATCAGCAAGAGCCGCTTCATTCCGCGGGCACTCCCTTCGGTTCGGCCTGGCGGCGTGCCCCGGCCGCAACCCGGTACCGCCGGTCTGACAGGGACAGCAACCCGCCAAGCGCCATGATGATCGACCCGCCCCAGATCCAGTTTGCCCAGGGCTTGATATAGGTGCGCAAGGCAAAGCCCCCCTGTTGCGGTTCGCCAAGCACGACATAGACATCGCGCGACACACCATTGTCGATGGCCGCCTCGGTCGTGGGCATGCGCGCCACCGGATAGAAACGCCGTTCCGGATGCAGGGTGGACACCAGGTCTCCGTCGCGCGCCACTTCGACCGTTCCCATCAGGGCGATATAGTTCGGCCCCTCATGCTCTCTCACGGCGGTCAGGGTGATCTCGTAGGGGCCGACGTCGAAAGCCTCGCCGAGCCGGGCAATACGGATATCCTCCGATTCATAGGTGGTCAGGGCAGCCACGCCAAACAGCGTCAGGCCAAAGCCCGCATGGGCCACCGCCTTGCCCCAATCCGCCCGCGGCAGCCGGGTCAGCCGCGACAGACGCGCCCCAAGCGCTCCGCGCCCGGTGCGGGTGAACAGGTCGACAACCGCCCCGGCCACCAGCCAGACCGCCAGCGCGATGAACACGGGGCCTATGGCCGAATGCCCGGTAAAGACGGCGTAGGCCAGCAACCCGCCCGCCACGGCCAGCGCGGCCGCCGGCATCTGCTGACGCATGGCCCGGCCGATGCTGGCTCGTTTCCACGGCATCACCGAGCCGATCGGCAGCGTCACGGCCAGAACGAAGACAAAGGGCGAGAAGGCCGCGTTGAAAAAGGGCGGCCCGACCGACAGGGTCCGGTCGAAGAACATCTCCGACAGAAGCGGCCAGATCGTTCCAATGAAGACGACGAAACAGGACACCGCCAGAAGCACATTGTTCAGCACAAGTGCGCTTTCGCGACTGACAATACCGAACACGCCCTTGGCCTCCATCGCGCCTGCCCGCAGGGCAAACAGCAGGAAGGCCCCGCCCATGAAGAAAGCCAGGATGAACAGGATGAAGACGCCGCGCTCCGGGTCATTGGCAAAGGCATGGACCGAGGTGATGACGCCCGAGCGCACGATGAAGGTGCCAATGAGCGAAAAACCGAAGGCCAGGATCGCCAGAAGGATCGTCCAGCTTTTCAGCGCCTCGCGCTTTTCCACCACGATGGCCGAATGCAGCAGCGCCGCCGAGATCAGCCAGGGCATGAAGCTGGCGTTTTCAACGGGATCCCAGAACCAGAACCCGCCCCAGCCAAGCTCGTAATAGGCCCACCAGGACCCAAGCCCGATCCCGATGGTCAGGAACAACCAGGCCGCCAGCGTCCAGGGCCGCACCCATCGGCCCCAGGCGGCATCCACACGGCCCTCCAGCAAGGCGGCGACGGCAAAGGAAAACGCCATGCTGAGGCCCACATAGCCCAGGTAGAGGAAGGGCGGATGAAAGGCCAGGCCGGGGTCCTGCAAGAGCGGGTTCAGATCGCCCCCGTTCATCGGCGGGCTTTCCAGCCGCAGGAATGGGTTCGAGGTGAAAAGGATAAAGGCAAAGAACGCCACGCCGATACTGCTTTGCACCCCCAGAACCCGCGCGCGCAGACGCGGCGGCAGGTTGCCCCCGAACCACGCGGCCATGGCCCCGAACAGGGTCAGGATCAGCACCCAAAGCAGCAGTGACCCCTCATGATTTCCCCAGACCCCGGTGATCTTGTAGAGCAGTGGCTTCAGCGTATGCGAATTCGCGGTCACCAGCGCCACCGAGAAATCGGAGGTCACGAAAGCAAAGGTCAGCGCGCCGAAGCTGACGGCCGTCAGAAGGAATTGCGCGCTCGCGGCGGGTGCGGCGGCGGCCATCCATTCGGGCCAGCCCTTATGGGCCCCGACAAGGGGCACAACCGTCTGGAAGATCGAGACGGCAAAGGCGAGAATGAGGGTGAAATGTCCAAGCTCTACGATCATGTCTGCCAACCTAGAGCAGCCATGCCCGACCGCCAAGCCCAACCGTCCGCCACACACGCCTCCGTGACCGCCTGCCGCACTGCCCGTTCATCTTGGCCCAAATACCTCCGCCGGAGGCATCCGACGCGGCAACCGGCGTCCCCGCGTCAGGTCAATCCCGATCCCCGCCACATCTCCGTGGCAACACGGCACGGGTGAGTGCCCCCGCGCAAGCGGGGGTCGAGCCGGGCCGTTCCCGGGTCGACGCCGGCAGGCGGCGAAACCGCTTATCTCCCGCGAAAAAGCCCCCCCAGAATGCCCCGCACCACCGCGCGGCCCGATTGGGTTCCCAGTTGCCGGGCAAAGCTCTTGGCAAAAGCGGTCCCGACCGAATCGCTGCGCCGCGACGACGACCGGCGGCGCGGGCGTTCCTCTTCGGGTTCCGGCCGGGACACCCGCGAACTGGACCGTCCCACGCGATTGCCGGAATAGCGCCGTCCGGCGCGGTATTCGCGCTCTGCCGCGCTCTCGGTCTCTTCCTCGACCGTCTCCGCCTCCTCTGCCTCCCGCGCAGCGGCTTCAGCCCGCGCCTGCAGGATCTCGAAGGCGCTTTCCCGATCCACCTGCGCCTCGTATTTCCCGGCAATGGGCGAGGTTGCGATCAGGCCTGCGCGCATCGCATCGGCCATCGGCCCCAGTTGCGACGAGGGAGGACGGATGAGCGTGCGTTCCGCCATGCCGGGGATGCCCTTGCGTTCCAGCATCGAGGTTACGGCCTCGCCCACGCCCACTTCCCGTATCGCGTCCTCGATATCGAAAGCCGGGTTGTCGCGATAGTTCTCGGCGGCCTGCCGCAGGTCGCGCCGGTCCTTGGCCGTATAGGCGCGCAGCGCGTGTTGGACCCGGTTGCCAAGCTGTCCCAGCACATCCTCGGGCACATCCGCCGGGTTCTGGGTGATGAAATAGACGCCAACGCCCTTGGACCGGATCAGCCGCGCCACCTGTTCCACCTTGTCCACCAGCGCCTTGGGCGCGTCGTCGAACAGCAGATGCGCCTCGTCGAAGAAGAAGACCAGCTTCGGCTTGTCCGGGTCGCCCACCTCGGGCAGTTCCTCGAACAGTTCAGAGAGCAGCCACAACAGGAAGGTCGCATAAAGCCGGGGCGACCCCATCAGCTTGTCGGCGGCCAGAATGTTGATCCGCCCCAGACCATCGGCATCGGTCTTCATGATATCGGTGAGGTCCAGCGCCGGTTCGCCAAACAGCTTGTCCCCCCCCTGCCCCTCCAGCACCAGCAGCCGCCGCTGGATCGCCCCGATCGAGGCGGTGGAGACATTGCCGTAGCGCAGGCTCAGCGTCTTGCGGTTCTCCCCCACCCAAACGAGCAGCGATTGCAGGTCTTTCAGGTCCAGCAGCGCCAGCCCCTGTTCATCCGCCACCCGGAAGGCTATGTTGAGGATGCCCTCCTGTGCCTCGGACAGTTCCAGAAGCCTCGAAATCAGCAAGGGCCCCATTTCCGAAATCGTCGTGCGCACCGGATGCCCGGCCTCACCATAGAGATCCCAGAAGGTCACCGGGAAGGCGCGGTAGGCGTAGTCGGCAAACCCGATCCGCCCCGCACGTTCCATGAAGGCGTCATGCAGCTTGAAGCGTTCGCTTCCCGCCGCGCCCAGGCCAGAGAGATCCCCTTTGACGTCGGACAGGAAGACCGGCACGCCATTGGCGGAGAAGCTTTCAGCCAGAATCTGCAAAGTGACGGTCTTGCCGGTTCCGGTCGCCCCCGCGATCAGCCCGTGCCGGTTGGCGTATTTCAGCAGCATGTGCTGCGCCACCCCGTAGTCTTCACCCCCGCCGCCAATGAAAATGCTGTCCGACATGATCTGCCCCTGTCTGAAATTCTTCGCCCCGCACAATACAATCTTAACCATCCTGTGCCAGTCTCCTCGTCATGGCCCCGGCAAGTTTGCCGCCGGTTGACCCCGAGGCCATGGTTTTCCTCCCTGTTGACTGGCCGCGCCGGCATTCCCCGGCGCGGTTTTTTCCGCGTCGGTGGCGGTGTTCCCGAAATGGTTCGAAAAACGGACCAAAAACGTAAATTACCCTGTTGACGACCGCGCGCACCTGTCCTAGCGTTCGGGCCAGAAAGTCGGCCAGTCCGACAGGGAGAGAAAAAAGATACTGAAAAGGGCCCCGTTGTTGGGCCCTTTTTGTTTGGCCGCCCCCATGCCGGAAACCTGCGTTCCGATTGGCGGAAACCGGCGCTTGGCGGAAAATTGCCCCTGACAGCGCCCCGCCCCCGTGCTAGCCATTTGCCAAACACCCTGTTCACACGAAGACAGACGAGGCGCTTTGATGAAAACCATTTCCCTGACCGCAGCACTTCTGGCCGCTGGCCTTGCCTTCCCCCTGGCCGCGCAGGAAGCCACCGACTCCGACACCCCTTCGGCCGCCGAACAGGCTGGCCTGTCGCTTGGCCAGCCCGAGGTCGGCTCTGCCTATAGCCGCGAGACCTTCGGCGACTGGGACATGCGCTGCATTGTCTCGCCAGAGGGTCAACCCGATCCCTGCCAGCTTTACCAGCTTCTGGTCGATGCACAGGGCAACTCCGTCGCAGAGTTCAACCTGTTCGATGTTCCAGACGAAGGGGAACTGATGGCAGGAGCAACGATCGTGACGCCCCTGGACACGCTGCTGACCGGCCAGTTGCGCATGGCCGTGGATAGCGGTCAGGCGCGGGTCTATCCGTTCAGCTTCTGCCAGCCGATCGGCTGCTATGTCCGCCTCGGCCTGACCGGTGCCGATGTGCAGGCATTCCGCGCCGGAAGCGAAGCGCGGATTGCCATTGTGCCGCTTCAGGCGCCCGATCAGGTCGTTCCGTTGACGCTGTCGCTGTCCGGCTTCACTGCCGGATTCGAGGCCCTGGAAGCCTATAATGAAGAGGTGATCGCCCAGTTGCAGGCCGCCGCCGCCGCTGCAGCAGCTGCAGAGGAAGACGGTGCCGCGACCGAGTAACCGGACCTGTCCGACCAGCACCAGACAAAGGCCCGCCCGGACAAATCCGTGGCGGGCCTTTCCCTGTCGGATGTCGGATCAGCTCGCCTTGCGCAGCGCCAGAACCGCGTTGAGACCGCCGAAAGCGAAGGCGTTGGACAGGACCGCGCCGACCTCGGCCTCGCGGGCCACGTTCGGCACCACGTCCAGCGCGCATTCCGGGTCGGGTTCTTCATAGTTGATCGTGGGTGCGATCACCCCGTCGGTCAGCGCCATGATGCAGGCCAGCAGCTCCACCGCGCCGGTGCCCCCGATCAGGTGGCCGTGCATCGACTTGGTGGAGGAAATCATCAGATCATCGGCATGATGGCCGAACACATCGGCCACCGCCGCGCATTCCACCTTGTCATTGGCTGCCGTGCCGGTGCCGTGGGCGTTGATGTAGCACACGTCCTCGGGGTTCAGCCGTGCGTCATGCAGCGCGCCTGAAATGGCCCGTGCCGCGCCCTGCTTGGATGGCATCACGATATCGGCAGCGTCAGACGTCATGGCAAAGCCCACCACCTCGGCCAAGATCTCGGCCCCGCGCGCCCTGGCGTGCTCATATTCCTCGAAGACGAAGACCGCCGCGCCCTCGCCCTGCACCATGCCGTTACGGTTGGCGCTGAAGGGACGGCAGGCATCGCGCGACATGACGCGCAGGCCCTCCCACGCCTTCACGCCACCGAAACACAGCATGGATTCGGAGCCGCCGGTGATCATCACAGGCGCCATTCCCCACCGGATCATGTTGAAGGCCTGCCCCATGGCGTGATTGGACGAGGCGCAGGCTGTGGCGACGGTGAAACTGGGGCCCTTGAGGTTGAACTCCATGCTCACATGGCTGGCGGCGGCATTGTTCATCAGCTTGGGCACCACAAAGGGGTGCACCCGGTTCTTGCCGTCCTCGTAGACCGAGCGGTAATTCTCGTCGAGCGTCTGCATCCCCCCGCCAGAGGTGCCCAGAACCACGCCGGACCGCGCCGCAAGCTCGCCGCTGAACACGAGGCCCGACTGCCCGATCGCCTCACGCGCGGAAATCAGAGTGAACTGCGTGAACCGGTCATAAAGCGAGATCTGCTGGCGGTTGAACAGCGCCTCCGGGTCGTAATCCTTGATCTGGCCGCCGATCCGCACCGACAGCCGGTCAAGATCGCGCATTTCCAGCTCGCCTATCCCGCAGCGGCCCTCGCGCATGGCGGCTTTGGTGGCCGCAACACTGGACCCGAGGGCGTTGATCGTGCCCTGCCCGGTAATGACAACCCGTTTCATGCGGCCTCGGCCACCAGTCCCTCGACCGCCTTGATGATCGCCGCAACGCTGGAAATGTCAAAATCGCCCGCGTCGGGTTCGTTGGCATTGAAGGGAACCTGAATATCGAAGGCTTCCTCGATGGCGAAAATGCTTTCTACCAGGCCAAGGGAATCGATCCCCAGATCCTCCAATGTTGCCTCGGGCTTTACGTCCTCGACATCGAGAACCGCCTGTTCAGCGATGATCCCGATGACCTTTTCTGCAACGTCCGTCATGGCTTCGTAATCCCTGCTACTGCGCCTGCGGCTGACTTAGTCATTGCCCGAGAGTTTTGAAACGGCTTTCTGCAACTCCGCGACAGTCTTGGCCAGACGCGGCAGGCGACGCAGCGCCTTGTAGCTTTCCACATGCGTTTCCATCTTGACCGCCGGATAGCCCAGAACCGCGCGGCCTGCGGGCACATTGGACAGGATCTTGGTGGCCCCGCCGGCGATCACGTCGCTGCCAACGGTCAGATTGTCGGCCACACCGACCTGGCCGCCGAAAACGGCCCGGTCCCCAATAGTGGTCGACCCCGCCACGCCGGTCTGCGCGGCAAAGAGGCAATCGCGCCCGACCTGCACGTTATGCGCGACATGAACGAGGTTGTCGAACTTGCAGCCATCCCCGATCTGCGTATCCCGGATGGTTCCCTTGTCGATACAGGCATTGCAGCCGATCTCGACGTCATTGCCGACGCGAACGGACCCGAGCGAATGAATGCGGGTCCAGCTTTGATCCACGGCCTCGGCCTGCCCCATGGATTCGCGCACCTGTTCCACGGTGGATTTCTCCGGCGTCACGAAGGACATGCCGTCACCACCGATCACCGCACCCGGATGGGCGATGAAACGATCCCCGATATGGACCCGGCTGCCCACGCGCACCCCCTGCATCAGCAACGCATCGTCGCCAATATGGGCCAGTTCCGCGACAGAGACATGACTGGCGATACGGGCCCGCGCGCCGATCACCGCGCCGCGTCCGATCATGACGAACGGGCCGATGGCAGCACCGATGCCGATGCTGGCGCTTTCGTGGATGACGGCCATGGGATGAATGCCCGGCGCGATCTCGGGCCCCGAGTCCAGCGCGGCGGTCAGACCGGCCAGCGCATATCGCGGACGCGGGACGACGATGGCTGCCTCCAGCGCGTAGGCCTGCCAATCCATGTCCGGACCCAGCACCGCAGCCTTCGCCTGCCCGTCGGCCAGCCCCTCCGCATAGGCAGGCGACATGGCAAGGGCGAGTTGCCGGGGGCCAGCAAGGGCCGGTTCCGACAGGCCGTCAATCTCCAGGTCCAGATTGCCGAAAGCCGAGGCCCCAAGAGCCTCGGCAATCTTTCCAATGGTCAGCGCCATGATCGTGCTCCGCAGCAAGGGTTGCTGCGAAAGCTTTAGCTGGCCACGATCGGGAGTTCCACCCCGGCCTGTTCCATCGCATTCCACAGGGCGCGGTCGCGCCCATAGATGTCGCGGCGGAAGTTCAGCTCGCCCTCGGGCGTGACGAAGGCCGTCCAGTAGACGATATGCACCGGGATCTGCTGAACCAGATCAACCTGCGTTTCCTGACCGGAATGCAGGATGCGGTCGAAATAGCTCTGCGGCTGCGATTCCTGACGGGCCAGCAGGTGATAGGCCAGTTCCAGCGGGCGATGAACCCGGACGCAGCCATGGCTGTAGGCACGGGTTTCGCGGGCGAAGAGGTTCCGCGAAGGCGTGTCGTGCAGATAGATGTTGTGCCGGTTCGGGAACATGAACTTCACCCGGCCAAGCGCATTGCTCGGCCCCGGCCCCTGACGCAGGTCAAAGGGGAAGGTCGAGGCGGTGTACTGGCTGAAGTCAATGCCCGCGCGGCTGACCTGGCGACCACCCTGCAGCAGGTCCAGATGCCCGGCGGCGGCAGGGTTGGCCTGCATCTGCGGCAGGTATTCCCCGATGGTGATCGAGCGCGGCACATACCAGCTCGGGTTGATCACCATATGCTCCATCGTGTCGGAAAACTCTGGCGTCACCCGGTTCGACGGGGTCGCGCCAACGACAACTCGGGTCTCGAAGGTGACTTCCTCATTGTCGATCACATAGGCATGATAATCGGGGATGTTCACCAGAACATGACGGCTGCCGCGCTCCGGGTCTTCCCAGTTCAACCAGCGCTGGCGTTCCATCGCCAGGATCACCTGACGCAGGCGGGTATCCAGCCCGATATTCACCTCTTCAATGGTCGAAGAGCCGGCAACGCCGTCTGCAAGCAGCCCATGCGCGGACTGGAAGCGCTGAACGGCAGCCTCCATGTCCGCGTCGAACACGGCGGTAGCAGACCGTTCCATATAGCCCATGCGGATCAGCCGGTCGCGCAGCTGCACCACGGATTGACCACGGTCGCCCAGTTCCAGACGACCGCCATAGACGGACGCCCCCCATCCGCCCTCATTGGCCATGCGGGTCAGACGCAGTAATTCCCGCTGAAGGCGCAGGTATTCCGGGTGCGCGGGCGGCAAGGCGCGCATCACCTCGTAGGGGTCGGCATCGACGAGGGATTGCAACAGGTCCGTCGGGTCGCGGCGCGGCAGGTCGCGATGGATCTCGCGCACGACCTCGCCGGGATCGAGAATGCCCGACTGCACGTCATGGGCGTAGCGCAGGAACATGGCGGACGCCATGATCTCTGCCTGACCCCGGCTGTAGGGGTTGTCTGCATCCATGAAGGCAGCGCGCAACGCGTCCGGGTCGTAGCGACCAGCGGGCAGCCCGTGATTGGCGGCCCCTTCCAACGCCATCAGCAGAGCGTTGCGGCGCGCGGCGTCTTCAGCACCGGTCCAGATCGGCTCAAACGCCCGCTCTCGGTAGAATTCGGCCATATCCTCGTGCTCGGCCACGCCTTCGGCGATCGCCTGGCGGAAGGCCGTCACCAGCGCCGACGCAGGCGCAGGCAGCAGCACGGAAAGTGTCAGGATCACTGCCAGAACAGGCAGCATCGAAGGAAGAAAGGTCTTTTTGGTCATAAGATCACCTGTTGCGCGCACGGATCACGGGTGTGTGAGGTTTAGATGACCCAGCATAATAGGGAGAGTCCATTCACAATTTCGAAAGACGTTGCTGATAGTTAGATATCAAATGCTGAGTGTCCCCGATGCAACGCCTGCCGAAGAATCGGCCAAAACCCCCGGAAACAACGCCTTTTTGGCGGATTTCTGCCGACAGGCCAGCGCAGGGTCGGAAGGCCTCGGTTTGAGACTTTCAAGAAAGTTTCAATTGTGTCATAAAACGCACAGCTGGGGATGGACATGTAACAAGTCACGCAAACGTGGCACTGGACGGAACGGGCAGAAGGACGGGGCAAATCTTATGACGAATCCGACGATGACGCGGCGGTCGCTGCTCGGGGTATTTGCGGCCACAACGGTTGCTGCAGCCCCCTATGCGGCAAATGCATTTGGAATCCTGCGCGGCGGCGGCGACTACCGCAAACTACGCATGTATTCCGCACGGACCGGTGAAACACTCGACATGGTGTACTGGATCGATGGTGACTACATCCGGCCCGCCATTGAAGAAATCGCCTATTTCATGCGCGACTGGCGCGTGGACGAAGCGCACGATATCGATCCGCGCACGCTGGACATCATGGCCGCTACGCATAACCTTCTGGAAACGCCACAGCCCTATCTGTTGCTGTCGGGATACCGGTCACCCTCCACCAATGCCATGCTGCGCGCCCGGTTATCCGGCGTAGCGCGCAATTCGCTGCATATGCAAGGCCAGGCCGCCGATCTGCGGCTGGAAGGCCGCTCGGTCCGCCAGGTGGCGGCGGCGGCGGAATCCTGCAGTGCCGGCGGTGTCGGGCGGTATTCGGGGTCCAACTTCACCCATATGGATTGCGGCCCGGTGCGCCGCTGGGGCGGCTGACAGGTTTGCGGCCACGTCGCCCAAGGGGTGGCCATACGATCCTGAGGGACAGGAAAGAGCCGGCCATCAGGGCCGGTTTTTTCTTGTCAGATCCGCTCGACCGGACAATCCGCGAGCAGCCGTTCCGCATCGGCGCGTTCGCACAGGCGCGTCGCTTCGGTCATCACCGCGGCACTTGCCGCCGCCATGCCCCGTTGCAGACAGTCCGGTAAAGCCGCGCCCTGGGACAGGGCCAGCGTGAAGCCCGCAACGAAACTGTCGCCCGCGCCGGTCTTGGAGCGCACCGGCACATCGGCGGCATGGGACAGCCAGCGGTCCCGATCCATCGCGAGGATGGAACCATCCGCCCCACGCGCCAGCACCACGACCCGCGCCACCCCGCCCCGCACCAGCGATTGCGCGAAATCGGCGCTGTCCCGCGCGGTCGGCAAGGCCCGCGCCGCTAGCTCCTCTGCCTCTTCATGATCCAGTCTCAGCACCTCCAGCCCTGCAATGCGCCCCGCCTGCAACGCCCGAAGCGCGGCGCCGGACGTGTCAAGGATCAGCCGCGCCCGAAACTTTGAACACATCGCCACCAGACGGGCGGGGAAATCGTCGGGAAATCCCGGTGGGTGGCTGCCGGACAACACCACCAGACCACCCTCGGGAATCACCTCGGCGATCTCGGACTCGGCTTTCGCGATATCATTCTCGGACCATTGCGGTCCCGGGAAGATGAACCGGAACTGCTTGCCGGTTTCGTCTTCGATCACCGCAACGCTCTGGCGGGTTTCACCCGGGGCCTCAATGATGCGAACCGGCAGACCGGTGGAAGCCAGCAGCTTGGCCAGAACCACACCCATGCCACCGCCCGCAGCCACAAGCGCCAGGCTTTCGCCTCCCAGTTCCGCCATGGCGCGCGAGACGTTGAGGCCGCCGCCGCCGGGATCGAGCCTCGGCGTGGAACAGCGCAGCTTGGGGCCGGGGCGCACCTCGGCGGTGGAGGTATCGAGGTCCACGGCCGGGTTCAGGGTGATGGTCAGAACTGGGGTCATTCCAGAAAGGTCCGCAAGGGTGGCTACCCCCAGACCCTATGGCAGGCGCAGCGCCCCGTCGAGACGGATGGTTTCACCATTGAGATACGGCATCTCGATCATGAACCGGGCCAGCCGTGCGAACTCCTGCGGGTTCCCCAGGCGGCGCGGGAAGATGACGTCGCTGGCGAGCTCTGCCATCATCTCGGGCCCAAGGCTTTCCAGCATCGGCGTCAGGAACAGACCCGGCGCAATCGCGTTCACACGAATACCGATCGCGCCCATATCGCGGGCCATGGGCAGGGACAGACCCGCCACACCCGCCTTGGACGCCGAATAGGCCGCCTGCCCTTTCTGGCCATCAAAGGCGGCGATCGAGGCGGTGTTGACGATCACACCGCGTTCACCGTCTTCATTGGGCGCATTCTTCGACATCTCAACCGCCGCGAGCCGTGCGACGTTGAAAGCGCCCACAAGGTTGATGTCGATGGTGCGCTGGAAAGCGTCGAGCGGGAATGGGCCTTTTGAGCCCACGGTCTTGGCGCCTGTCACGATGCCCGCGCAGTTCACCACGGCGGTGATGCCGCCCATCTGCGCGACCGCGTGGGCCACGCCTGCCGCAACGCTGTCTTCTCTGGTCACATCGACCTCGGCGAACCTGATGCCGGGCGCGGTGGCCATTTCGGCCCCCTTGGTTGCATCGCGGTCAAACACCGTGACCGATGCCCCTGCCCCGGCCAGATACGTCGCCGTCGCGGCCCCGAGCCCGCTGGCCCCGCCAGTCACGATCACCTGTGCGGTTGCGATGTCCATGGCTGCCTCCCTGCTGAACTGAACACGCGTTCAATTACGAAAGGAAACGACGCCGCGTCAATCAAGACGCAACGTCGTTTCTGTCGCGCCGTGCCGGGCGCGGGAGGAACCGGTTTAACGGTAGTGCAGCGACACACCGTCCTTGAACACATGCACCTTGTCGGGCGCGGCGGTCAGGGTCACTTGCTGGCCGCGCAGACCCCGATGGATGCCTTGCAGCTTGGCGATGACCGTGTCGGTGTCCTCAGAAGCGCTCGGGGTGGTGAAGTAGAGCTGTGTCACCTCGCCAAGGGCCTCGGTGATATCGACGGTGCCGGCAAAGGCGTAATCCGGGCCATCCGTGGGCACCATGTCCTCGGGCCGGATGCCGACCTCGACCTCGGCGCCCATATCGGCCTCGGTCGACGGATAGTTCGAGGTGATGCGCCCTGCCCCGTCTGCCAGCTCCAGCGTGGTGACCTCTCCGGTGCCGACGATCTTGCCTGCCAGCAGGTTCATTGCCGGGCTGCCGATGAACTGTGCCACGAAGGTCGACCGGGGCCGTTCATAAAGCTCCAGCGGGCTGCCCACTTGGGCAATACCTTTATTGGCCAGAACCACGATGCGGCTGGCCAGCGTCATCGCCTCCACCTGGTCATGGGTCACGTAGATCATGGTCGAGTCGGGCATCTGCTCCTTCAGCTGCGCGATCTCGATCCGGGTGGCCACGCGAAGCGCCGCGTCGAGATTCGAGAGCGGTTCATCGAAAAGATACACTTTCGGGTCACGCACGATGGCCCGCCCGATGGCCACCCGCTGCCGCTGCCCGCCAGACAGAGCCTTGGGCAGCCGGTCCAGATAATCCGTCAGTTGCAGCTTGTCGGCGGCGGCGTTGACGGCGCTGTCGATCTCGTCCTTCGATTTGCCCGCAATGCGCAAGGCAAAGGCCATATTCTCGCGCACCGTCATATGCGGGTAGAGCGCATAGGACTGGAACACCATCGCAATGCCGCGCTGCGCGGGCGGCACGTCGTTCATCGGCTCTCCATCAATCGACAGGGTGCCGTCGGTGATCTTTTCCAGCCCCGCAATCATCCGCAGCAGCGTGGATTTTCCGCAGCCCGAGGGACCGACGAAGACGATCAGTTCGCCTGTCTTGATATCGAGATTGATGTCATTGAGGACATTCACATCGCCATAGGATTTGACGACGTCCTTGAGAACGAGATCAGCCATCGGAGCTCTCCTGTGCTGCATAAAGGGCCTGCCAGGGCCCGAGGGTCTGAAGGGTGCCATCGAAGGGCGCTGCGAGCGGGGTCCAATCGCCATCGGGCAAGTCGATATCCCGCGGGCTGTCCGACAGGTTGAACATGCACAGGACCGTGCGGCCCGCGTGCTGGCGGGTGAAGGACAGGATGCCATCCGCTGCTGTCAGCAGGGTGAAGTCACCCTTTGCCAAGGCCGGCTCGGATGTGCGGAACCGGATCATACGGCGGTAGAAAGCCAGAATACTGTCGGCCTTGCCCTCCTGCGCGGACACGGAATGGGACAGGTGCTCGACCGCGACCGGCAGCCACGGCTTGCCTTCCGAGAACCCGCCATTGGCATTGTCAGTGACCCAAGGCATCGGCGTGCGGCACCCGTCGCGGCCCTTGAACTTGGGCCAGAAGCGGATGCCATAGGGGTCTTGCAGATGCTCGAAAGGCACATAGGCCTCGGTCAGGCCCAGTTCCTCGCCCTGATAGAGACAGGCAGAGCCGCGCAAGGACAGCAGCAGCGCCGCATAGGCCCGCTGCGCCGGTTCCGACAGGGCCCATCGGCTGGCATGGCGCACGACATCATGGTTGGAAAAGGCCCAACAGGCCCATCCGTCACCAATTGCCCCCTCGTATCGGGTCAGCACCTCGCCCACCCGTTCCGCCGTGGGCGAAACCCCGGACAAGAATTCGAAGGAATAGCACATCTGCACCTTGTCGCCGCCCGATGTGTACTCGGCCTGAATCTCCAGTCCGTATTGCGCGTCGCCCACCTCGCCCACGGCGACGGCGTCGAACTCATCCATCACCGAACGGAAGCGGCGCAGGAACTCCAGGTTCTCCGGCTGGTTCTTGTCATATAGGTGATCCTGCCAGTTATAGGGGTTCACCTCTGGCGCTATGGTGGCATTGCGGGCCTCTGGCGCCAGAGCCGGGTTGTCGCGCAATTCCTTGTCGTGGAAGTAGAAATTGATCGTGTCGAGGCGGAAGCCATCGACCCCGCGTTCCAGCCAGAACCGCACCACATCCAGCAGGGCATCCTGCACGTCCGGGTTATGCAGGTTCAGGTCGGGCTGTTCGGACAGGAAATTGTGCAGGTAATACTGCATCCGCTCCCCGTCCCATTCCCAGGCGGAGCCGCCGAATATGGACAGCCAGTTGTTGGGCGGCGTGCCGTCGGGCTTGGCATCGGCCCAGACATACCAATCGGCGCGCGCATTCTCGCGGCTCTGGCGGCTTTCCTGGAACCAGGCGTGCTGATCCGAGGTGTGGCTGATCACCAGGTCGATCAACACTTTCAGACCCAGATCATGCGCGCGTTTTATCAGCGCATCAAAATCGCCGAGTGTGCCGAACATCGGGTCCACATCGCGGTAATCCGAGACGTCATAGCCGAAATCCAGCATCGGCGAACGGAAGAAGGGTGAAATCCAGATCGCGTCAACACCAAGCCGCGCGATATGGTCCAGCCGATGGATGATCCCCGACAGATCGCCAATGCCGTCGCCGTTGCTGTCCTGAAAGCTGCGCGGATAGATCTGGTAGATCACAGCCCCCCGCCACCAGTCCTTGTCGACAGAGGCCGCATGGGCCGGGGTCATGTCTTGCATGAGATTCATGGGTCTTGATGCCCTTTATTTGACCGAGCCAGCCAGAAGGCCGCGCACGAGGTAACGTTGCATGGTGAAGAAGACGAGGACAGGCACCGCGATGGACACGAAGGCCGCCGCCGCCAGAATGCCCCAATCCCCGCCGCGAGAGCCAAGCAGGTCATCGGCAATGCGCACGGTCATGACCTTGGAGGCGTCGTCGGAGGGCAGGAAAACCTTGGCGACCAGAAGGTCATTCCATGTCCACAGGAACTGGAAAATGGCGAAGCTGGCCAGCGCGGGGAAGCTCAGCGGCAGGATGATCTTGGTGAAGATCTGGAAGTCGGTGGCCCCATCGACCTTGGCGCTTTCTATGATGTCGCGCGGCAGCCCGACCATGTAGTTGCGCAAAAGGTAGATGGCCAACGGCAGACCGAACCCGGTATGGGCGAGCCAGATGCCGACAAAGCTCTGCCCGATGCCGATCTGGTTGTGCAGATTGAGCAAAGGCACCAGCGCCAGTTGCAGGGGCACCACCAGAAGGCCGACAATGCAGGCAATCAGCAGACCGCGCCCCGGAAAATCCATCCAGGCCAGCGCATAGGCCGCGAAGGCCGCGATCAGGATCGGGATGACGGTCGAGGGGATCGTGACCGTGAAGGTGTTGATGAAGTTGCGGAAGACGCCGTTTTCGTCCGACAGGATTTCCCAGAAACTCTGACCCTCGGCATAGGCTTCCTCGCGCTCCTCGGTGGTCTGCGCGGTCAGGATGGTCAGATAGTTGTCCATCGTGAAATCGGGCGGCGTGGCGGCCCCGAAATAGATGCGCAGGCCCCGGTCATCGGGCGTTTCCGCTGTCGTGTACCGGTAGCTGCCATCGGCATTGACCGTCAGCGTGCCACCATCGCGGGTCTCGCCCTCGGTCCCGGCCGGATAAGCGGTCGGTTCACGACCGGTGACGCCAAAGGAGGTGATAGACGCCTCGCCATTGGCAAAGGCCTCGGCCACTTCAGAGGTGGCGAAGATATTGCCTTCGACCACCCAAAGATCGCCCTCTTGCACCGGCTCGCCGTCATTGGCGCGGGTGCGGTAAGTCAGTTCCACCGAAAACGGCGCGTTCCACCAGCCCGAGGCGGTGATCTGGTCGCGGTCGCGGAAGGATGACACGAAGAGCCCGACAGTCGGGATCAGCCACGCAATCACCAGAAGCGCCACGGAGATGTTGACGGCCCATTTCAGGCCAGAGCTTTTGCCGGCGATATTCTCCATCAGCGCATCTCCTTCTGGGCCTGGCGGATGTTCCAGATCATCACGGGAAGCACCACGATCATGATCACAACGGCCACGGCGGTCGCCCGCCCGTCATCGCGGAACATGAAGCTCATCATGTAGCTTGGCAGGATCTGGGTGCCGAAATTGCCGCCCGTCATCGTGTAGACGATGTCGAAAACCTTGAGCACGAGTATGGTGATCGTTGTCCAGACCACCACGATGGTGCCCATGATCTGCGGTACCTTGATCTTGAAGAAGAGCTGAAACGGGTTCGCCCCGTCAATGATCGCGGCCTCGACCGTTTCTTCGGGAATACCGCGCAGGGCGGCAGACAGGATTACCATGGCAAAGCCGGTCTGGATCCAGACAAGGATCGCCATCAGGAAGAAGTTGTTCCAGAACGGCACCTGCACCGGGTCCATCGGGTCGAGCCCGATGACATCGCGCATGGCGTTGATGATGCCGATATCGGGATCGCCCGCATAGACGAATTTCCAGATCAGCGAGGCCCCCACGAAAGAGATCGCCATCGGCATGAAAATGAGCGACTTGGCGATATTACCCCAGGATAGCCGGTCGGTCAGTTGCGCCACCAGCAGGCCAAGGAAGGTCGCGGCGGCGGGCACGACAAGCGCCCAGAGAGCGTTGTTCAGAAGGGCCTGTAGGAACTCTGGGTCACCAAACAGAAATCCGTAATTGTCGAGCCCGATAAACTCATCCCCGGCCCGGTTATGCATCGAGCGCCACAGGCTGCCGATCACCGGGTAGACCAGATAAAGCGACAGGGCGAAAATTGCCGGAAACAGGAACAGCCAGGGCCGGACGGCGGTGGCGCGGTTGATGTTGCGACCCGCCTGGGGGCCTCGGGCCGGGAAGATCACTTTGTCGAGGATCAGGTTCGCGGCGTAGAAATAGCCCACGCAACCGAACACGCCCACGATGATAGTAATCACACCCTGCAAAAGCGGTGACATGACCTTCCCCTTTCGAACTCAGGTCTGAAGCGGTCCGGGCCACGTGGATGCGGCCCGGACCAGCAGCTGTTACTGCATCGAGTCCCAACGGTCCTGGATCGCCTGCGCCACATCGGCGGCATCGGCACCCGAGGTGTAGTCGACCATACCGGTCCAGAACGCACCTGCACCGATTTCGCCCGGCATCAGGTCGGACCCGTCGAAGCGGAAGGTGGTCGCGCCCAGAAGGATCTCGTTCATCGCGCGCTGCGCGTCGGACGGGAACACGTCGAGGTTGACGCCGCTATGCGGAGTCAGGAAACCCGATTGCGCCATCCACAGCTCATGCGCGATGGGGGTCTGCAGGAACTCCATGAAGACATGGGCGGCGGGGGCGTCATCGGTGATCGCCCAAAGCGTGCCCGCGCCAAGCACCGGGTTGCCAAGATCGCCTTCCTCATAGGACGGGAAGTAGAAGAAGTCGGCATCCGCGCCTTCGGGGAAGAAGGTCGGGATGAACGACGCCTGGCGATGCATGTAGCATTCCGGCGGGTAGGAGAAGAGCCCGGCAGGGCTGTCGCGGAAGTCGGTGGTGGCGACGGCGCTGGCACCCCCGTTCACATAAGCGTCGTTGCGGGCGAAATGGCCGAAAGCCTCGATCGCGCCGACGATGCGTTCATCGGTGAAGGGGATCTCGTTCGTCACCCAGCCATCATAGACATCGGCAGGCTGCGTGCGCAGCAGCAGGTCCTCAACCCAGTCGGTCGCGGGCCAGCCGGTCGCCGCACCCGAGCCCAGACCGATGCACCAGGGTGTGCCGCCATCGGCGACGATCTGGTCGGTCAGAGCCATCAGCTCTTCCATCGAGGTCGGGATGTCATAGCCCGCCTCGTCGAAGGCTTCGGGGCTGAACCAGACCAGCGATTTCAGGTCGACCTTGTAGAAGAAGCCATAAAGCGCCTCGTCCCCATCAGGGCCTGCATAGGTGCCCAGATCGACCCAGGAATCGCCTGCCGCATAGTTGGCGGAGACCCAGTCGGCGGTGCCGTCGGCCAGCGGCGTCAGCAACCCGCGAGAGGCCATGTCAGCAGCCAGACCCGGCTGCGGGAACACGGCGATATTGGGCGCGCTACCGGCTTGCGTGGCGATGACGATATCCTGCTCAAAGCTGTCGGAGCCGGAATAGTTCACGGTCGCGCCGGTCGCTTCCTCGAAATAGGCCAGGATGCTTTCGACCAGTTCGGCGTCGGGGCCGATCCAGGGACCGGTGATCGACAGTGTCTGACCGGAAAGGTCATTGCCGTCTGCGAAGGCGGTGAAGCTGTCCCAGTTGAAGGCCCCATCGCCGGGCGCGAACATCATATGCCCGTCGGCCTGCGCCATACCTGCGGTGAGTGCCAGCGCAGCAGCGCCGGCGAGTAACGATTTCTTCATGGTTTCCTCCCAGAATGGGCCGAAGCCCCGGTTGATTGGAACGCAGTACTTACGTTTCCAAAGCGCTTTGACACCCCTCTAGGCATCCGCGATTCCCGGTTTTCTGTCAATGAGGATTGTGGAAACCGCACAAAAAGAGGGCGCACAGGGCCAGAAGTTCACGCGTGGCTTGTGGAATTCGCCTTTGACAGCCCCGGATTTTCGGGGATACTGCCCAAAGTTTGAAAGCGCTTTGGGTGACCTCTTGGCTATGAACCTCAAACAACTGTCCGAATCCCTCGGCCTGTCGCAGACCACGGTCAGCCGGGCCCTGAACGGATATCCGGAGGTCAGCGAGGCCACCCGCCAGCGGGTGCAGGATGCCGCGCATCGCCACAACTACCGCCCAAATACCCGCGCCCGCAGCCTGGCCACAGGCCGCGCCCATATGATCGGCCATGTCATCCCGATCTCGACCCGGCACGAGATGATGAACCCGGTCTTTTCCGACTTCATCGCCGGCGCGGGCGAGGCCTATGCCAAGGCAGGCTACGACATGACCCTGTCGATCGTGCCCGATGACGCCGAGGACGCCACCTATCGCAGCCTTGCCCAGAAAAAGACCGTTGACGGCATCGTGATCCATGGCCCCCGCGCAAATGAACGGCGGATCAAGCTGTTGCAGGATCTGGACCTGCCCTTCGTGGTGCATGGCCGGGCATCAGCCGAAGACAGCGATTATTCCTGGGTCGACGTCAACAACCGCCGCGCCTTTTCGCGGGCGACCGAACTGCTGCTGGATCTGGGCCATCGCCGGATTGCCCTGGTCAACGGACTGGAAGACATGGATTTCGCCATTCGCCGCCGTCAGGGCTATGAAAAGGCCTTGCGTGAACGCGGGCTGACACCTGACCCGGCGCTCGGGGCCAGCGACGAGATGACCGAGCATTACGGCTATGACACCGCCCGCCGGATGCTGGCCACGGACAATCCACCGACGGCCTTTCTGGTGTCCTCGCTGATTTCCGCCATCGGGGTGCGTCGCGCGCTGGAAGAAGCTGATCTGAAGATGGGCCGCGATGTCAGCGTCATCACCCATGACGACGAACTGAGCTATCTAGGCAACGGCAAGGACGTGCCCATATTCACCGCCACACGGTCGTCGGTGCGCGAAGCGGGCCGGATCGCAGCCAGCACCCTGCTGGAACTGATCGAAGACCCCGACCGCACCCCGCGCCATCACCTTCTGGAGGCCGAACTGATGCTTGGCCGATCCACCGGCCCTGCCCCGCAAGAAAGCTGACATCATGACATGGACACGCCAGGATTTCCCCGAGGGCTTCCTCTTCGGGGCCGCGACCTCCGCCTATCAGATCGAGGGACATGCGTTCGGCGGCGCAGGCCCCACCCATTGGGACAGTTTCGCCGCCACCCCCGGCAATGTGGTGCGGGCGGAACATGGGGGGCGAGCCTGCGACCATTATCACAGGATGGGCGAAGACCTCGACCTGCTGAAAGCCCTCAATGTCGATGTTTACCGGTTCTCGACCTCCTGGGCGCGGGTAATGCCGGAAGGGACGGGCAGGCCCAACCCGGAGGGGCTCGATTTCTATGATCGGCTGGTGGACGGGTTGCTGGAGCGCGGGCTGAAACCTGCCGCGACGCTCTACCACTGGGAACTGCCGCAGCCGCTGGCCGACCGGGGCGGCTGGCGGAACCGGGATATCGCGGGCTGGTTCGCCGATTTCACGGAAATCATCATGGGCCGGATCGGGGACCGCGTGTGGTCTGCTGCCCCGATCAATGAACCGTGGTGCGTGGGCTGGCTGAGCCATTTCCTCGGCCATCACGCGCCGGGCCTGCGCGATATCCGCGCCACCGCCCGCGCCATGCATCATGTGCTGCTTTCCCATGGCCGGTCTATCGAGGTGATGCGGGGGCTTGGCATGTCGAACCTCGGCGGCGTTTTCAACATGGAATGGGCCAACCCGGTGGATGACAGCCCCGAGGCCGCCCGCGCCGCTGCCACCTACGACGCCTACTACAACCGCTTCTTTCTGGAGGGCATCTTCAAGGGGGCCTACCCCGCCGAGGCTCTGGAAGGCCTGGAACCGCACCTGCCCGACGGCTGGCAGGAGGATTTCGCCACCATCGGCCAGCCGCTCGACTGGATCGGCCTGAACTACTACACCCGCAAGAACATCGCCCCTGCCCCCGGCCCCTGGCCTGCCCTGGCAGAACTCGACGGCCCCCTGCCCAAGACCCAGATGGGGTGGGAGATTTACCCCGACGGGCTCTACCACTTCCTCAAACGCACCGCCGATCTGGTCCCCGACCTGCCGATCTACGTGACCGAAAACGGCATGGCGAATGCGGATGTGCTGACAGAGGGCGTCGTGAACGACCCCGAACGGCTGGCCTATATCGACGCCCATCTGGACGCCTGTCGTCACGCCATGGCCGAGGGCGTCGATCTGCGTGGCTATTTCATCTGGTCGCTGATGGACAACTACGAATGGGCGCTTGGCTATGAAAAACGCTTCGGACTGGTCCATGTGGACTTCGAAAGCTTGAAGCGCACGCCCAAAGCATCCTATCACGCCCTCGCGCAGCGTTTGCGCTAACCAAGGGGACCCTGCCCATGCACCGTGACATCTCGCTCGTGGCCGATATCGGTGGCACCAATACCCGCGTGGCGCTGGCCCGTGGCTTCGAGGTGCAGCGCGACACGGTTCGGCGCTATTCCAATGCCGGCGTCACCGGGCTGGACACGCATCTGGCCCGCTATATCGAGGAGATGCAGCCCGGTGCCCTGACCGGGGCCTGTGTGGCCATTGCCGGGCCGGTGCGCGACGGTGTGGGGCAGATGACCAACCTGGATTGGCGGGTGGACCGAGAGGGGCTGGGGGCCGTCACCGGCGCGCGCAAACTGGCGGTCCTGAACGACCTGCAGGCCCAGGGCCATGCGCTTGGCCATCTGGAGGAAGAGGATCTCAACCGCCTTTTGCCCCAACCCGACGCCATGCGTCACGCTGCCAAGCTGGTGGTGGGTCTCGGCACCGGGTTCAACGCAGCGCCGGTCTATGACACCGCCGGCGGGCGCTTCGTGCCGCCATCCGAATGCGGCCATATCACCATGCCGCGCCACACCCCTGCCCTAGCGGCGCTGGCTGAGGCGATGGAGCCGCGCCATGGCTTTGCCGCTGTCGAGGATGCGCTGTCGGGCGGCGGATTCGTCCGTGTCCACAGGCATCTGCATGGCGAGGATCTGGAAGGCGTCGAGATCATTTCCCGCCTGTCGCAGGGCGACCCCAAGGCCACCGAAACCGCGCGGCTCTTCATCGAGCTGATGGGCACCGTGATGGGCGACCTCGCGCTCATCCACCTGCCCTTCGGCGGCATCTACCTGATCGGCGGCATGGCCCGGGCAATTACCCCATGGCTGGCGCCGCTCGGTTTTGCAGCAGCCTTTCGCGGCAAGGGCCGGTTCACTGATTTCATGGGCCAGTTCGGCGTGGCTGTGGTGCAGGATGATTATGCGGCGCTGACCGGCTGCGCCTCGCATCTGGGTCATCTGCCCATCGGCTAAGCTCCCTTGGGAACCAGTCACAACTTTTTTGCCCGGAAGGCCCCAAGCCCCCTTGCACCCTGCCCACACCTTGGGCTATCTCCGCCCGGCACGGAGAGGTGGCCGAGTGGTCGAAGGCGCACGCCTGGAAAGTGTGTAGGCGGGAGACCGTCTCCAGGGTTCGAATCCCTGTCTCTCCGCCACAATGACAGAACATATCGAAGATCCTTGGACTGTCTTGATCCGACGGTGTGATACCCACATGTGGGCCCACAGTTCGACGGCGCTTCAATCCGGCTTTGCCGCTTTATCGCATCATGAGAGTCTATGACGCGTGGCGCCGAAAGTCGACGTGGCAAGGAACAATCAAGCTTGTTTTCGACGCCGTTCATATGCGCCGGGTATTGCGAGAAGCGCTCGGTACTTGGCCACAGTCCGGCGAGACATAGGCAGGCCGGCCCTCTTCAATTGCCCCGCAAGATCCTCGTCTGAGAAAGGGTTTCGCGCGTTCTCGGTTGCGATCAGCAGCTTGAGACGCTGAAGTGCCTGATCCCGGGTCCGTCCGGACTCCTGCTCGTTTAGCGGCCGTGCAAGGAATGCCGTGGCAGCATGGGTTCCCCGATCCGTCCTGATGCTGCAACCGGACATGGCCCTGCTGATCGTGCTCTTGTTAACGCCGATCTCCGAGGCAAGCTGAGCCATCGTCAACGGTTGCCTGTCACGGTCACGTCCGGTTCTGATGAACTTTTCCTGAAGGCGGGCGATCGCCGTACCGATGGCAAGAATCGTATTGGCACGTTTCTGCATGGCGCGGACCAGGTTTCCTGCTTCCCGATAGCAGTCCCGATAGTAGACCTGGGCCCTGTCATCGGTCTCTGCCGCCATCGTCGTCGAAAACAGCGCGTCATCTACAAGGAGTGTGGGCATCGCGGCTTCGTTCAGCGCGACCGAGAAACCTCCGTCATCATCCTGATGGATCAGAAGATCCGGCGCTTTCTCTATTGTGACCGGATCGGGTTGATGCCCCAGCGGAGCGGGATTGAGGCTACGGATATCCTCCAGCATGTCGACCGCGTCTTCCTCATCGACGCCGCATTCGGCGCAGATTGCCGCGACGTCTTTGCTCGCGATCAAGTCCAGCCGATCAAGCAACCTCTCGATTAGTGGATCAAAGCGGTTTCTGGCCACGAGTTGCAATCGAAAGCAATCCGCCAGCGACCACGCGAAAACTCCGGCGGGTTCCACTTCTCTTTGAAGCCTGGCGACGAGGTCCATCAATTCATCAAGGCCGCACTCAAGATACCCTGAGATTTCCCCGGGTGTGTCAGGCAGAAAGCCACGGTGATCGAGGCTATGCACAAGACCTTCGGCAAGATGTGCCTGTCTTGTGGATAGTTTGATCAGCCCGACCTGATGAAGGAGTGCGTCCGTCCGGCTCTGCTCCTCCGGCCTTTCGATCTCCTCGTGATGAGCGGCGCTTTTGGCGGGGATCGACGGGACCGATCGAAGAAACGCATTTCTGCCTTTTTCGCGCTCGATGAGCTTGGCGGCGTCTTCCTGGTCCATAGCCAGCAAAGACAGAGACGTCCGCATCGTCTGGGTCAATGCCAGTTTTTGCGCATGTGTCTGTTGCTGGACCTGTTTCAAGGGCATCCGTCAAAGCCTGATGTCTATTACTGGCATGTTTGTTGCTTGCAGATACAGGACAAGTGGAGGGAAGTCGACTCATGGACCTTACCGGATCAAGGAAAATCGCGGCGCCCAGAGCCGTTGTCTGGAACGCCATATTGTCACCTGATTGCCTGAAAGCCTGCGTTCCGGGGTGCACCGAGATGTCCGGCTCACCCGAAACGGGGTTCGAGGCGACCGTCATTCAGAAAGTCGGACCGGTCAAAGCGACCTTCGTAGGCTTAGTAAAACTGTCCGACATGGTCCCGCTCAAAAGTCTGACACTGGACGGCGAAGGCAAGGGCGGCGCAGCCGGTTTCGCCAGGGGCGGAGCCAGGGTGCATCTCGAAGAGGACGGCGATTGCACCGTGCTTCACTATCATGTCGAGGCGAAAGTCGGGGGCAAGCTCGCACAGCTTGGATCGCGCATAATTGACGGATTCGCCAAGAAGATGGCCGATCAGTTCTTTGCAAACCTTCAGGTTGAGATCGAAGGCCCCGACGACATCGCATCACCTGCACAGAAAAAGAAGGGGTGGCTGAACAGGCTTGTGAGCTGATCGGCGCTTCGCAGACCCAATGGATCAAGGGAGGATCTGATGTCCGAGATAAAGATGACCGTTAACGGGAAACCGGTTGGCGGAGACGTGGCAGACAACATGCTGCTCGTCGAGTTCATTCGCGAAACCCTGCGTCTGACCGGAACGCATGTGGGCTGTGACACGTCGCAATGCGGGGCCTGTGTTGTCCATGTCGATGGCAAGGCTGTGAAATCCTGCACGATGCTGGCAGCAGCAGCGGACGGCGCCGAGGTGACAACCATCGAAGGCGTCGCCAACGGGGGGCTGCATCCGATGCAAAAAGCCTTCAACGACAATCACGGGTTGCAATGCGGCTTCTGCACGCCGGGCATGATCATGAGCGGGATCGACATGGTCAACCGCTACAAGGCCGAGGGCAAGACGCTTGATGAGGCTGCGATCCGGCATGAGCTGGAAGGCAATATCTGCCGCTGCACCGGGTACCACAACATCGTGAAATCCATCAGCCAGGCCGCTGGCGAGATGTAAGGGAGGGTCATCAGATGAGCCAAGGAATTGGTGCCGCAGTCAAGCGCAAGGAAGACAAGCGCTTCACGACCGGCAAGGGAAAATACACCGACGATATCCGCATGGAAAACCAGGCCTACGCGGCCTTTGTGCGCTCGCCACATGCCCATGCGCGGGTCAACAGCATCGACACAAGTGCGGCCGAGGCCATGGACGGCGTCATCGCCATTCTTAACGGTGCGGAGCTGACCGGGGACGGGATCGGCAACATCATCTGCGGATGGGCGATCACCTCCAAGGATGGCAGCCCGATGAACATGGGCGCCTGGTCGGCGCTAGCCACCGAAAAAACCCGCTATGTGGGCGACGCGGTGGCGATCGTGATTGCCGAAACCAATGCCCAGGCCCGCGCGGCGGCAGAGGCCGTCGAGATCGACTATGAGGAACTGCCGGTTGCGGCAAGTCTCGCGGCAGCGCTTTCTGACGGCGCCCCGCAAATTCACGAAAACGCCCCGGGCAACATCGTCTATGACTGGGAGATCGGCGAGAATGAGGCCACCGAGGCCGCATTGGCGGGTGCCGCGCATGTCACCGAGATGGATATCACCAATAACCGTCTGTCTCCGAACCCGATGGAACCGCGTTCAGCCGTTGCCATCTATGACGATGCCGAGGATCACTATACGCTCTATACAACCAGTCAGAACCCGCATGTTGCGCGTCTGGTGTTAAGCGCGTTCTATAACGTTGCGCCGGAACACAAGCTGCGCGTGATCGCGCCCGATGTGGGTGGTGGTTTCGGGTCCAAGATCTACATCTATCCCGAAGAGATCGCCTGTCTCTGGGCGTCGATGAAGACCAATCGGTCTGTCAAATGGACGTCCGATCGGACCGAGGCCTTCCTGACGGATGCCCACGGCCGGGACCATGTGACCAAAGCGCGGATGGGTTTTGACACTGACGGCAGGATCGTCGGCTTCAAGGTCTCGACCAAGGCCAATTTCGGGGCCTATATGTCGCTCTTCTCCAGCGCGGTCCCGACCTATCTTTATGCGACGCTGCTGTCGGGCACCTACAACATCCCGAACATCTATTGCGAGGTTCTGGGCGTCTATACCAACACGGTGCCGGTCGATGCCTATCGCGGGGCAGGGCGCCCGGAAGCCTCGTATCTCGTGGAACGCATGATCGAGACAGCCGCGCGAGAGCTGGGCAAGGATCCCGCGGAGCTTCGCAATATCAACTTTATCCGCGAGTTCCCGCATCAGACGCCGGTGATCATGAACTACGATTCCGGCGATTTCGAAGGCAATATGCGTCAGGCAATGAATGCGGCCGATTGGGCCGGGTTCGGCGCCCGCAAGGCCGAAAGCGCAATGCGCGGCAAACTGCGTGGCATCGGCATGTCCTGCTATATCGAGGCTTGCGGCATCGCTCCGTCGGCCGCTGTCGGGTCGCTTGGGGCGGGTGTCGGTCTGTGGGAAAGCGCCGAGGTGCGGATGAACCCCGTCGGCACAATCGAGGTTCTGACCGGGTCGCACAGCCACGGGCAGGGGCACGAAACCACCTTCGCGCAAGTCGTGGCGGACCGTTTCGGCGTACCGATTGAAACTGTGCAGATCGTGCATGGCGACACCGACAAGGTCCAGTTCGGCATGGGCACCTATGGGTCGCGTTCCGGTCCTGTCGGAATGTCGGCCATCGTCAAGGCGCTCGACAAGCTCGAGGTCAAGATCAAGAAACTGGCGGCGCATCTGCTCGAAGCGTCGGAAGCCGATATCGTGATCGAGGACGGACAGGTCAAAGTCGACGGAACCAACAAGGTTCTCGCCTGGCACGAGGTTGGCCTCGCGGCCTATACCGGCCACAACCTGCCCGACGGCATGGAACCCGGGCTGAAGGAAGGGGCGTTCTACGATCCTCTGAACTTCACCTTCCCGATGGGCTGCTTCATCTGCGAGGTGGAGGTCGACCCGCAAACCGGCAAGACCGAGATCCTGAAATTCGTCGCGTCGGATGACTTTGGAACCATCATCAACCCGATGATTGTCGATGGCCAGGTTCATGGTGGCATCGCCCAAGGCGTTGGTCAGGCCATGCTGGAGGAAGTGCGTTACAGCGAAGACGGTCAGCAGTTGTCGGCGTCCTATATGGACTATGCAATGCCGCGGGCCGACGATCTGCCGGACTTCGATGTCCTGCATCACTCAACCCCCTGCACAACCAATCCTCTGGGCATGAAAGGCTGTGGGGAGGCCGGGGCCATCGGCACACCACCAGCGGTCATCAACGCGATCACCGATGCGATTGGCAACAACGATCTGAGCATGCCGGCCACCCCGGCCAAGGTCTGGGCCGCGCTGAACAGCGCCAAAGTCGCCGCTGAATAAGGGAGGTTACAATGCACAGTACCAACTATCACGCTGCCGCAACGGCAGCAGAGGCCGCGAGCCTTCTGTCATCTGCCGAAGACGGGGCGCTGCTTGCCGGCGGTCAGACGCTTCTGCCCACAATGAAGGCCAGACTGGCCGCGCCATCCGATCTCGTGGACATTTCGCGGGCAGAGGAGCTTCGCGGGATCTCAATAACCGACGGCGCAGCCATTATTGGCGCCATGACCACCCATGCAGAGGTGGCAGGGCACGCAGAGTTGCGATCCGCCTTCCCCGCTCTTTGCGATCTGGCGGGCCGGATCGGTGATCCCGCGGTGCGCCATCGTGGCACCATCGGCGGCAGCCTCGCCAATAACGACCCGGCGGCGTGCTACCCGGCGGCAGTGCTTGGCACGGGCGCGACCATCTCGACCAATACGCGCGACATTGCGGCCGACGACTATTTTCAGGGCATGTTCGCTACGGCCCTTGATACGGGCGAGGTCATCACCTCGATCACCTTCCCGATCCCGGACGCCGCAAACTACCAGAAATTCGCGCAACCTGCCTCGCGCTTCGCCCTGGTGGGCGTGTTCGTTGCGCAATTCGCGGAAGGCGTGCGCGTTGCCGTAACGGGTGCCTCGGAAGAGGGCGTATTCCGATGGGCTGACGCCGAAACGTCACTGTCGTCTGATTTTACAGCAGATACAATTGGCGGGCTGTCGGTCAGCCCGGAAGGAATGATCAGCGACCTGCATGGCGATCGAAGTTATCGCGCGAACCTGGTTCAGGTCATGACTGCCCGTGCGGTTGCCGCCGCATCGTAAGACATCGAAAGACCCGGAGCATGCGCTTGGGGTCTTTCCGCATGAATGCCGGTGATGAGTCAGGCCGATTGGGGCCTTTGAAAAATCACCCGCATTCCGCCTCCACAAGCATCCAGTAGTTTCGAATGCGGCGAACGGTCTGCCAGACGCCGCTCAAATCGTTTGCCAGCATGGTAGAGGAAGAGCGGATATGCGCACTTGGGGGCGCTGCGCTGCCCTTCATGCGTCTTTTCGGCACTTGAGCATTGATTGCCCCTTTCCGAGCGTATCCGCGCAGTCGCAAAGCTGACCGGGATGCAACACTTGCTTGCGCTCGGCATCTAGCCCTGCGCGTAGGTGGCGACGAAATCAATTCGAAACTCAATTGGCACAAACGTTGCTTTCCCTAATTGAAAGGGAGGCATCACTCGTGACCAAAGTTGGCATCATCGCAAATCCTGTCTCTGCCCGCGACATTCGCCGGATCGTCAGCCATGCGGGCAACCTGCCAATCAACGACCGGGCCAATATCGTGCTTCGGATGATGACGGGGCTGATGGCGACGGGCGTTGAAGAGGTGGTGATCATGCCGGAAAACGGTGGGATCCGCACACAGTTGATGCGCGTCATCGACCGCGAAAACCGCATGGGTCACGTTCGCTTCCCGCGAGTCAGCTATCTGGACATGCCGGTCACCTGCACATCGGAGGATAGCGCGGAAGCCGCCCGCCAGATGCACGATCAGGGTGTCGGAGCGATTGTTGTTCTCGGCGGTGACGGGACCAACAGGGTTGTGGTGTCCAAATGCGGCAACACGCCGATTGCGGGCGTGTCCACCGGCACCAACAACGCCTTTCCAGAGCTGCGCGAACCTACCATCACCGGACTGGCTGTCGGTCTGGCGGTAACGGGACAAGTGCCCTGCGAGCACGCCTTTGCCTACAACAAGCGGTTGGAAGTCCGCGTGAACGATCAGCGCGAGATCGCACTTGTCGATGTGGCCGTCGTATCCGAGCGCTTCATCGGTGCCCGAGCCATCTGGAAGACGGCGAACTTCCGCGACCTGTTTGTCACCTTCGGCCGGCCTGACGGGATCGGCATGTCCTCGATTGTAGGGCTTCTTGCACCGCTTGATCGGCAGGCACCCGAAGGGCGAAGGGTACGACTTCTACCGCTTGAGACCGCAAAGATGCGTCTGACCGCCCCCATTGCGCCGGGCCTGATCGAAGAGGTCGGCATCGGGGCGGTCGAGAAGGTTGTTCCCAACGAGGTCTATCTGCCGAGCGTTTCCGCCGGGTCGTTTGCACTCGATGGCGAACGGGAACTGACTTTCAGCGAAATCGACGATGTCAGCATCCGGCTTCAGGCCGATGCGTTCCGCACCGTCAACGTGCCCGATTGCATGGCCTATGCGGCCAGGCACGGGCTTCTCACCCGCGCCGCGTCAGAGGCGCTGCGCACCGCTCAACCATAAGGGAGGACCTCATGAGCAACCCGTTCCCACTGGAAAAAGACGGGCTTCTGGAAGCCTATCGCCGGATGAAGACGATCCGGGAATTCGAAGAACGCCTGCATGTCGATTTCGGCCGCGGCGATATACCCGGTTTCGTGCATCTCTATGCAGGCGAAGAGGCCGCGGGCGTCGGCATCATGATGCATTTGCAGGATCATGACCGTATCGCCTCGACCCACCGGGGCCACGGCCATTGCATCGCCAAGGGCGTGGATGTGAAAGGCATGATGGCCGAGATCTACGGCAAGGCCACCGGCTCCTGCGCGGGCAAGGGCGGGTCGATGCATATCGCCGACCTGTCCAAGGGCATGATGGGCGCCAATGGCATCCTCGGTGCAGGCGCGCCGCTGGTCTGTGGTGCCGCGCTGGCGGCGCAGAAGCTGGGCCATGACGGTGTGGGCATCACCTTCTTCGGGGACGGTGCCTCGAACCAGGGCACGGTGCTGGAATCTATGAACCTGGCCGCTATCTGGAATCTGCCTGCGATCTTCGTCGTGGAAAACAACGGTTACGCGGAGTCGACCAGCGTTGACTATGCCGTCGCCTCCGACAGCTATGTCGACCGCGCGACCGGTTTCGGCATGCCGGGTATCACGGTGGACGGCACCGATTTCTTCGCCGTCTACGAGGCGGCGGGCGAGGTGGTCAAGCGCGCCCGCGAAGGCGGAGGACCGACCCTCCTGGAATGCAAGATGATCCGCTTCTTCGGCCATTTCGAGGGCGACGCCCAGACCTATCGCGCGCCCGGCGAGAACGAGGAGAACCGCAAGAACCGCGACTGTCTCAAGATCTTCCGCGCCAAGGTGACCGAGGCGGGTGTCCTGACCGATGCCGAGCTCGACGCCATCGACGCCGAGGTCATGACCCTGATCGAGGACGCGGTGGCCGAGGCCAAGGCCGCGCCCCTGCCCACCCCCGCAGACCTGACGACCGACGTGTACGTGTCCTACTGACACGCGCTGACAAGGAAAGGAGATAGAAAATGGCACGTACATTGAGCATGAAAGACGCGATCAACGAGGCGCTGGATCAGGAAATGACCCGCGACCCCACGGTGATCATGATGGGCGAAGACATCGTCGGCGGTGCAGGTGCCGCGGGCGAGGACGACGCCTGGGGTGGGGTTCTGGGGGTCTCGAAGGGGCTTTACCACAAGCACCCCAAGCAGATGATCGACACGCCGTTGTCGGAAAGCGCTTATGTCGGTGCGGCCATCGGGGCGGCGACCTGCGGGCTGCGCCCGGTGGCGGAGCTGATGTTCATCGACTTCATGGGAGTCTGTCTGGACCAGATCTACAACCAGGCGGCCAAGTTCCGCTACATGTTCGGCGGCAAGGCCGAAACGCCGGTGGTGATCCGGGCGATGTGCGGCGCGGGCTTCCGCGCGGCGGCGCAGCACAGCCAGATGCTGACACCCATCTTCACCCATATCCCGGGTCTGAAGGTGGTCTGTCCGTCCAACGCCTATGATACCAAGGGCCTTCTGATCCAGGCAATCCGTGACAACGATCCGGTGATCTTCCTGGAGCACAAGAATCTCTACGCCTCCGAATGCGATGTACCGGAAGAGCCCTATGCCATCCCCTTCGGTGAAGCGAGCATCGCCCGCGAGGGCAGCGACGTGACCATAGTGACCTACGGGCTGATGGTGCCCAACTCGCTGGCTGCTGCCGAAACGCTCAAGAAGGAAGGCATTGACGTCGAGGTGATCGACCTGCGCACGCTCAGCCCGATCGACATGGATACGGTCATCGAAAGTGTCGAAAACACGGGCCGTCTTGTCTGTGTGGATGAGGCCAACCCGCGTTGTTCCATTGCCACAGACATTTCGGCCAACGTGGCCCAGGATGCGTTCGGAGCACTGAAAGCGCCTATCGAGATGGTGACGGCCCCTCATGCGCCCGTGCCGTTCTCGCCCGCGCTTGAGGATCTCTACATCCCGTCGCCCGACCGCATCGCGGCGGCGGTGCGCAAGACCATGGGGGCGTGAACGGATGAGCGATCTGATAACGCCGATCCTCATGCCCAAATGGGGCCTTTCCATGCGGGAAGGCACCCTGGCCGCCTGGCATGTCGAGGAAGGCACGGAGATCAAACCCGGCGACGAGATCATGGATGTCGAAACCGATAAGATTGCAAATGTCGTGGAGGCCGCCGACGGTGGCCTCCTGCGCAGATGCGTCGGGACAGCCGGAGAGATTTATCCGGTTCAGGCTCTTTTGGGTGTCCTGGCGCCGGCGTCGGTCTCGGATGCCGAGATCGACGCCTATATCGGCGCGTTCGAAATGCCCGTGATCGAAGAGGATGCGGAAGAAGCGCCCACGCATGAGATTGCAGAGCTGGGGTTGGGCCGCATCCGCTATGCGTCGCGCGACGGGGACGGAACGCCTGTGATCCTGATCCATGGCTTTGGCGGAGACAGTGACAACTGGCTCTTCAACATTGACGCAATCGCTGCGGACGCCCCGGTCTATGCACTTGACTTGCCCGGACATGGCGGATCGGTCAAATCCATCGACAACCCGGGCCTTGGAACAATGGTCGAAGCGGTGATTCAACTGATGGATCACCTCTCGATCGACAAGGCCCATCTGGTTGGGCATTCGATGGGGGGGCTCGTTTCAGGGCAAACGGCAATTGATCACGGAAGACGCGTCGCATCGCTGACGCTGATCTGCTCTGCCGGTCTCGGGAATGAGATCAACTCGGACTATATCGACGGGTTCGTGTCTGCCGCAAGCCGCAAGGAACTCAAACCTACCCTGAAGCACCTTTTTGCGGACCAAAGCCTCGTGAGCCGTTCGATGGTGGACGATCTGCTGAAATACAAGCGCCTCGATGGTGTGCAGGCATTCCTTGATGCGCTCAAAGGCAATCTGTTTTCGGATGGCAAACAAGCTGTCGGCATCGCTGATGGTCTGAGCAGCCTGGATCTCCCGATTCAGGTCGTCTGGGGAGAGGCCGACGCGGTTATCCCGAACTCCCACGCAGCTGCCATCACAGGTGCGAAGGTCACCGTGGTCGCTGATTCCGGGCATATGGTGATGATGGAAAACGCGTCCCGGGTCAACGAGCTGATCAAGGAACAGCTCTGACCCCATCCCCGCCCGCCCGGTCCCCTCCCGCCGGGCGGGCCTATTCCCATGGAAAGATAAGATGAGCACACACAAGGAAAAACTGGCCGAGACCAACAAACGATTGATGAGCCTGTTTAAAGCCGATCAGAAAACCATGCTGGCCTTCAAGGGTCTGGGCGATGCCGCTGTTCGAGAGGGAAGTATCTCGTCAGCCATGAAAGAATGCATCGCTGTGGCCATTGCAGCGGCACGGGGCTGTGAGGATTGCATCCTCTACCATGTCAACGAAGCGAAAACCCATGGCGCCAGTCGCGACACCCTTGTCGAGGTGCTGGCCGTGACCATCGAGATGTCGGGCGGCCCCGGCACGGTTTACGCCGCAAAAGCGCTTGATGCCTTTGATAACCTTTGACGATATCCAACACTTCAGGGAGTTTCCGATGGAAACAGGATCAACGATACCCTCAACGCCGGTGCAGCAATTCGTCGGCGGTGAAATCGTCCAGATCGACCTTTCCGAAAGGTCGGCTGGCAAGACACTTGTTCTGGTTGCATTGGTCGGGGCGTTTACCCCGCCCTGCTCGGACGATCACGTGCCGGGATATGTCCAGAACCTTTCGCGCCTGAATGCCAAGGGTGTTGATGAGGTCATCATTCTGGTGCCGAACGACTTTTTCGTTGCAAAGGCCTGGGCGGACCAGATGGACCCTGAGGGCGTGCTGACATTTGTTGCCGACGGCAGTCTGGGTTTCACGAAAGATGCTAATCAGCTTCTGGATCTGACCGAGCTGGGTCTTGGGATGCGAACGCAACGCTATGCGGCTGTCATCAGGGATGGCGTGGTGGAAAGCTGCGCGATTGAACCCGACGCCACGGCTGTGTCTGTTTCCGGCGCAGAGGCGGTGCTGGCCGGCCTGTGATGCCTTGGATGCAGAAAGGTGCAGGAAGTCGCGAGCAGGCGTTCGCGGCTTCTGCATGTTCTCAGATCTCGAAAGGATTAGCACTTTCTAGCAAAAACAGTTAAAAAATGCACAACCTGAGAGGGAGCCGATGACCTCCTGGTTGTTCGACGCTTTGGGAGGGGCGGAGACATGGATCAATCTCGTGCATTTGAACAGCACGTTCGGGAAATCGTTGACGCGTCGGAAGGCAAACAAACCACGCGCGATGCCGTGGTCGTCGAATCCTGGCTGCGCTGCCTGAACGACCACAAGCTTGACCCCGAACACAAGGGCGAAGCTCGGATTCTGCCTGAGAGGGCCCTGCGCCAGCATCAGCAGGAGGCAGAGGACCTGTTGTCGATTGCCCGGTTCGGGATGGAGGACCTGTATCGACGGGTGAACTCCATGGGCTACGTGCTGCTGCTGACCGATGCCAAAGGGGTGACCGTCGATTTCATCGGCGACGAAAAGGTCGACCGCGAACTTAAACGGGCCGGGCTTTATATCGGGTCCGAATGGTCGGAAGAAAATGCCGGAACCTGCGGGGTCGGCGCCTGTCTGGCTTCAGGCGAGGCTTTGACCATTCATCAGACCGATCACTTCGACATGGCGCACACACCGCTCAGTTGCACGGCAGCCCCGATCTACCATTCCGATGGCTCTCCCATCGGGGTGCTGGACGTGTCGCTGTTGATGTCGCCAAGCGAGAAATACTCACAGGCGCTAACGCTGGAAGTGGTCAAATCCTGTGTGCGCCGGATCGAACTGGCCAACCTGATGAATTCTCGCAAGTCCGACTGGATATTGCGGCTGAACCGGACGTCAGAGTTTCTGGGCGTCGATCCGAACTGCGCGGTTTCGATCGCTGCCGATGGGACAATTTCCGGTTTGACCCATGGGGCGCACCGCCTGTTTGCCAAAACCCTTGGCCAGAGCTGGAAGAGCGCGCAGGGCTTCGTTGGCAAACCGTTCGAAGACGTATTCGATTTTGATTTCAATGACATCCCGCGACTTATGGGGGCGGAAACACCCGGCGAACAGGCCGTCGAGATGGCCGATGGCCAGATCATGTTTGCCGATGTGCGCGCGCCGGTCAGACCCGAGCCGGCGGCGTCACGTCGACAACTGCCAGAAGCACTCGCGCGGATTCATGGCGGAGACAGCCGCATGCAGGCGTTGGCCGGAAAGGCTGCGCGGATCGTCGACAAGCAGATCAGCATCATCCTCGAAGGGGAAACCGGGGTCGGTAAGGAATTCGTCGCCAAGGCCCTGCACGAGGCGCGCAAGAAAAAGGGCCCGTTCATTGCCATCAACTGCGCGGCACTTCCCGAGGCGTTGATCGAAAGCGAGCTCTTTGGCTATGCACCCAACTCCTTTACCGGCGCGAATGCCAAGGGCAAGAAAGGGCTGATCGAGCAAGCTAACGGGGGCACGTTGTTCCTCGATGAGATAGGCGACATGCCGCTGGCGCTTCAGGCACGGCTGCTCCGGGTTCTGGCCGAGAAAGAGGTCATGGCCGTCGGGGCAACCAAGCCCGTGCCGGTTGATATCCGTGTCGTGTCGGCGTCCCACAGGAATCTCAAGGCCCTCGTGGATGCCGGGCAGTTCCGGCAGGATCTGTATTATCGTCTGAATGGCGTCGTTTTGCCGATACCAGCCCTGCGAGATCGTGAAGACAAGCCCTGGATCATCAAGCAGATTTCCAGCGTTGTTTCACCGGACGGGCCGCTGCGGTTTTCGAAAGAAGCCACGGACGCGCTGGTCGCCTACCACTGGCCGGGCAACATCCGGGAAATGATGAATGTCTTCGAGCTATGCCTTGCGCTCTGTGACAGCGGCAAGGTTGAAGTGGCTGATTTACCTGAACATATCGCTTCCTAGCGGGTGGGCGTGACGCAATAATCTTGCGCCCGCCGCCCTAGAATGGCACGTTCGTTGCTTTCCTTTTTGTGACTTCGACTTTGAATGTCCAAAAGGGAGGAAGATCATGTCATTCAGAACACCCAAACTACTTCACCCATCTCGCCGCCAGTTCCTGAAAAGCTCTTCGGCGACCATGGCCGCCGCTGGCAGCATGGGAATGCTGGGAAATTTCATGGCCGCGCCCGCAAGCGCGCAGGAATTCGCCGCAGGCATGACCGGCGGCCCGACGGGTTTTGATGGGGCGGAAAGGTTCCAGTACAACGCCAGCATGTCCGAAGGGCGTGCGATCGAGGGGATCCGGGCGCTGCGTGCGGCGGGCCGTGTTCCCGAACGGCTGACCATGCTGCTGACGGACGGGGCCATCGGCCAGATCACCCGGCCGTTCCCGGATGGGGCACCGTCGGTCAAGGAGGTTTGGGAACGCGAGACCGGGATCCAGATCGACATCGTGGGCTTCCCGGCGGAAGACATCTTCACTAAGGTCATGCAGGATGTCACGACCCAGGCCGGCTCCTATGACATCTACACTGGCCCGTGGAATTCCACCGGCGATCTCGTGTCCTCCGGCGGTGCGGTCAACTGCTCCGACTTCGTGGCGCAATACCAGCCCGACTGGGGCGACCCGGAGCGTGGCACGCCGACACCTGAGATGGAGCAGCTGCTCTATACCTATGCTGGTGACTATTACTCGGTGTCGCTCGACGGCGATTTCCAGACCTGGTTCTACCTGCGCGGCATCTATGAGATGCCCGAGGTTCAGGATGCCTTCCTGACGGAAACCGGGCACGAACTGGCTGTGCCAAACACCTGGGAAGAAGTGGACCGGATTTCCGAGTTCTTCACCGGCAAGGATTTCGGTTATGGCACCATGTACGGCAACGGCAACCTGATGAGCCCGTTCTGGGGCCTTGCGACGTTCTATGCGCGCTTTGCCTCGATGGACTTCCCGAACTTCCATTTCTTCGATGAGGACGCCAACCCGCAGCTGAACACCGAACTGGGCATCCAGTGCGCGGAAGAGCATGTGCGCTCCTTCGACTGGACGCCGCCGGATGCGCTGACCTACACATGGGCTGAAGCCTATGCCCAGATGTGGAACCTGCGCATTCCCCATACGGCGATCTATACCAACCTCGTGAAATTCGGGGACGGGTATAACCCCGACGGCACGCCGCGTTCCGCTGCAACCGGCATGATCGGCAGCCATCTGCCGGTCGGGCGCCGCTTCGGCGACCAGATCAACCGCCGGTCGGTTCTGTACTACCACATCACCGCCTGGGTCTCGTCGCAGTCGCAATATCCTGAAGCCGCCTATCTGTTCCTGCAATGGCTGTCGTCCACCCGCACCTATACATGGATGGCAGGCAATCCGGGCGGTTATTTCGACCCGATGCAGCAGGCGAACTTCCGTGAACCGCTGGTCGCGTCGACCTACCATGACTACGCCATGGAAACGATCCCGGCGACCATCGCGCGCTCGGTCCCGTCGATCAACTTTGCCGGGCAGACCGCGCTCGACAATGCGCTGGATGATGAGCTTCAGGCCGCGATCACCGGGCAGAAAACCCCGCGCGAGGCGATGGATGCAGCCCAGAGCCAGTGGGAGCGGATCATCCGGCGCCAGCGGCGCAACGGGATCGAGGAGGCCATCCTCGCCAGTCGCGAAACCTGGCCGACCATCGTCGACGAAGCGTAGCGCTTCGCATTTTCCAGACATGCGGCGGACCCGGCAAAGATCGGGCCCGCCTGACACGGCACGCAACAAGCGGGGGATAGGCTCGTGAAACCGTCACCGGGCGCAATGGCGCTGAAATACTTCTTCGTTCTGCTGGCATGCGCGGTCGTGCTCTATCCGCTTTTGTGGATGGTCACGATGGCGTTCAAACCTCACCCGGAATGGACAACCGTCGCGGGGCTAACATGGTTCCCCGAAAACCCGACGCTTCAGAATTTCGAGTTCATCTTCTTCGGCCGGGCCGAGGGGCTGGTGGTTTCTCTCGACCGGACCATCGTGGGGCCGCTGATCGCCAGCCTTGTGACCTCGATCATGGGAACCCTGGTCGCAGTCGTCTGCGGAACCCTGTCATCTTATGCGGTGGTGCGTTTCGGCCTTGCGCAGTCGCTGCCCCTTTCGGTCCTGCAACTGCGCCTCTTCCCGCCGCTTGCGGTGATGATCCCCGTCATGGTGATGTGGTCCTTTCTGGGGGCCGTCGATACCTGGTGGGGGCTGAGCCTGATCTACGGCATCGTCACCCTGCCCTTCGCCTTCTGGCTGATGAAAACCTTCTTCGATGAGGTGCCGGTCGAGATCGAGGACGCCGCACGCGTGGCGGGCTGTTCCTATTGGCGGGTGTTCTACCGGATCACCCTTCCCATCGTGAAGCCGGGGCTCGCGACCTGTGCGCTTTTCGTCTTCATCCTGAACTGGTCCGACTATCTTCTGGCGCTTCTGCTGACCCAGAGGGACTGGGTGACGCTGCCTGTCTACATGGCAACCCTGACCTCGGCCATGGGCGGGCAGATGTATGGCATGAAGGCTGCCCTCGGCGTGATCGCCGCCATCCCGCCCGTCATCTTCGGCCTGATGATCCAGAAACACCTGGTGCGCGGCCTGACATTCGGAGCACTCAAGCAATGACCGATCAAACAGCACCCGAAATCAGCAACAGCAACGCGAACGCGGGATACTGGACCCGTGTCGCCCGCGACGGTCAGAAGATGGGCTTCTGGTTCGTCCTGCCGACGCTCCTGTTGCTTGTCTTCATCGTGGTCTTTCCCCTGCTCATGCAGCTCTACCTGTCGTTCACCTGGTGGACACCGCTGGAAGGCATCCCCTGGTACCAGGCCTGGGAGGTGTTCAACTGGGGTGAGAATTATTGGTACATGGTCACCGATCCCCGGTTCTGGGGGGCATTGTGGCGCACGGTGCTGATCATGATCGTGGCAGTGCCCGCGCAGTTCTTCCTTGGCATGGCGCTGGCCTATCTGTTCATCGACCAGTTTCCGGGCCGCAAGCTGTTCTACTCGATCATGCTGACACCGATGATGATCGTGCCTGCCGTGGTCGGACTGATGTTCTTCCTGCTCTTTCAGGGCACCGGGCCGGTCAATGACCACCTCGGCCTGCCGCCAGAGTTCTCGTGGCTGACCGATGTGAACCGGGCGATGATCTCGGTCATCATCGCGGATATCTGGCAATGGACGCCGCTGATGTTCCTGATCCTGCTGGCGGGAATGCTGGGGGTGCCGTCCGACCAGCTTCTTGCGGCGCGGTTGCTTGGTGGGTCGAACTGGCAGAACTTCGTCAAGATCATCCTGCCGCGCATGAAGACTGTCATCATTATCGCGCTCGTCCTGCGCGCGGTCGAATGTTTCAAGATATTCGACCTGGTGTTCATCATGACCAATGGTGGTCCGGGTGTGCAGACGGAAACGATCTCGGTCTTTCTCTACAACCAGACCTTCGGCGAGCTGGAATGGGCCTATGTGGCGACCATGGGGCTGTCGATCCTCATCGCGCTCAGCATCCTTGCGATGAAGGGCCTGTCCTTGATGGCCAAGAAATAGGGGGCCAAGATGTCATCCATTCAAATCCAGAACGTTACCAAACGCTTTGGCGACTTCACTGCCGTTGACGATATCTCCATCGACATCGAGGAAGGCGAGTTCGTCGCGCTTCTGGGGCCATCGGGCTGCGGCAAGACGACGACGATGAACATGATCGCGGGGCTGGAGGACGTCACCGAAGGGGCAATCCGTTTCGACGGTCAAGACCTGAGCCGCATCCGCATCCAGGATCGCAACATCGGCTTCGTGTTCCAGAACTACGCGATCTTCACCCATCTCAGCGTTTACAAGAACCTGTCTTATGGGCTGGAGGTCAAGAAGGTCGACAGGTCCGAGATCGACCGGCGCGTCAGGGCCATGGCCGACCGGATGAGCATATCGCATCGGCTCGATCAGCCTGCCTCCAGCCTGTCGGTGAACGAGATGCAGAAACTCGCCATCGGGCGCTCGGCCATCGTCGAGCCCAGGATCTTCCTGCTGGACGAGCCGCTGTCCAATCTCGACGCGGGCTTCCGGGCCTATATGCGGGCCGAGCTGAAGGTGCTCCAACACGAGTTCGGCCAGACGATGATCTATGTCACCCATGACCAGATCGAAGCGATGAGCCTGGCGGACAAGATCGCCATCATCGACCAGGGCAAGCTGATGCAATACGGCGCGCCGCTGGACATCTACAACGATCCGCAAAACCGCTTCGTCGCCAATTTCGTTGGCAGCCCGCGGATGAACCTTGTTGACGGCGAGTTGCGGGAAGAGCGCGGGGAACTGCACCTGATGCTGCATGGCGGGGCCGAGATTCCGCTTGCCGGGAAAGTGCGGGCGGATTTCACCAGCGATGCCAGGGTGCATAGCGGGTCTTTCGGGATCCGCCCGCAGGACATCTATTTCGGTGACCGGCGTGGCCCGACCGACATCACGATGCACGGCAAGGTCGAGGTTCTGGAACGGGTGGGGCCAAAGCGGCTCGCATACCTCCAGGTACAGGAAACCATGTTCCTTGCATTCGACGATCAAGCACAACTGGAGGTGGGCGATGACGTTCCGTTCTTCCTGCCTTCCGACGCAAGCATGGCCTTTGACCTAGACTCGGGCCGACGGCTGGGAGGCCGCTGAACCATGACGGCGATTGAACTTACCAACGCAGTGAAGACCTATCCGGAATTCACGCTCGGACCGATCAACATGAGTGTGGAACAGGGCGAGTTTTTCGGCATCTTCGGGCCGCCATCGACCGGCAAAACCTCGATCCTCAAGCTGATCCTGGGCTTGCTGCAACCGGATGAAGGGCAAGTTGTGCTCTCGGGTCGCGATGGGGCCGGGATGGATGTCTCCGAGCGCGGCATTTCCATGGTGTTCCAGAACCTCGCGCTTTTTCCGCATATGACGGGGCGTGAAAACATCATTTTCCCGCTCAGGGAACGCGGCGCATCGGAGCGCGAGATCGCGGAACGGCTGGATTTCGTGTCCGAGGTTCTGCATGTCAGCCATATCCTGCACAAGAACCCCGCGCAGATGTCGGGGGGGGAACGCCAGCGGATCGCCCTTGGCCGGGCCTTTGCTGCAGACAGCCGTGCCATGCTTCTGGACGAGCCGATTGCCGCGCTCGATGCCCGCCTGCGCGAAGAGATGCGGGTGGAACTGAAACGGCTGCAACGCGAAAATAACCAGACATTCGTCTATGTTAGTCATGACGAGGAGGAGGTCATGGCGATCTCGGATCGGGTGGCGGTCGTCATCGACGGAAAGATCGCGCAAATCGGCACACCTGACGAGGTCTACGGTCGGCCCGGCTCGATCGCCGTCGCCAAGGTCATCGGATCACCGCCGATGAATCTTTTCCAGGGGTACTTCGATGAACACGGTGCGCACTTCATCGCCGATATCCTGCCTGAAAGCGTTGCAATCAGTGGCTCGCCCCCAAAGGGCAGAGAAGGTACGCTCGGTGTCAGGCCAGAGGACATTTGGCTTGGCGAGAGCGACGGAAACCCAAGCTTCGAGGTGACGGTTTCATCAGTCGAACCGCTCGGCAGCTATACCATCATCAACGCAATGCTGGGCGAACAGATCCTGAAGATCCGCACGCCGGGTCAGGTGATCCTGAGAGAAGGCAGCGCACAGCGCGTCAGCCTGGATTCCCGGCATCTGCACCTGTTCGATGAAGCGGGCCAGAGGATCTAGCAACCACGGCAGGGCGCTTGAACGACAAGGGAGTGGGGGAGCGGAAGATGCTTCTCTTGCGTCCGCGCGGTCAATGCATGGCTCGACACTACGGGACATGGCTTTCAGCTTGCCCCGGCACGGGCGTAAAGATGTTCGGCGGCGATCAGAAAGGTCATGGCAGAGGAAACTGTTTTTAGCTGATTTGTCTTGTCATGACCGTCCGTCGCAAAGATTTGCGGGATTCCCGAAGTCACAGCAGACCCCGGCCAGAAAGTCGGGGCAAACAGCAATCCTCCTTCAGGAGGTGTCGATAACTGGCATCCCCATACAGCCGGATTGACCGGACAGCGAGTCGCTGCGCAATGCCCTGCCCCCAATTCGATTCGGATTTGCCGCAAATCCACTTGGTCTCTTTCAGTGTCGGAAACAGTTGTTTTTTACTGTTTCGAGGTCAGAAACCCATTTGGCCGCGAACATATACAAAAGTATGAGATACTTTACCAAACGATATTTAAATTATCAAACGATCCAAATCTTATACACAAGTACACTTCTACGGGTTGCGCCACCATGCAATCTTAATGGCGTTGGGGGAATTAACTACCACTTAGGGGGTAAAAAAATGAACAAACTTACTACTTTCATGACGTCCGAAGACGGAGCAACCGCAATCGAATATGGCCTGATCGGGTCGTTGATTGCCGTCGCAATCGTCGGAATCTTGGGCACTGTGGGAACGGATCTGACCACCGCTTTCACATCCATCAGCACCGCTCTGCAATAATCTTGCAGACCGCCTTTCGGGCTTTCGTGAAACAAAAAATGCGAGGCCACCCAGTTTTGGTGTGGCCTCGCAATCCGATTGGGGCATTCGGATCAGACGGTACATATTCATTTCCCAAAAGGCCCATAATATGTTCGGAAAGAAGAATTCCAACGCATCACCTGCCGGTTTCGGAATACCCAGTGGGGTATTTCAAGAAACTTCACCGTCAGCCAGTGGGTTTGAAATCCTCGATTCGAGTTCGGAAGACGATGCAAGTCTCGAACAGGAAGACGCCTATCGCGATCTGCGCCGCCTGGTGTTTTCCCGGCTGATCGAGGAACTCGATGCCGCACGGTTGCTGCGCGGAGGCATAACTCAGGGGCGCGCATTGATTGCCGCCGCGCTGGACGAGATCATCATCAGCGACAAACTGAAGGTATCCGCCGCAGAGGAAGAGCGGTTGCTGAACGAAATCAGCGATGACATGCTCGGCTTCGGGCCGCTGGAACGGTTTCTGACCCAGGGCAACATCACCGAGATCATGGTGAACGGCACCGAGCCGATCTATGTCGAGATCGACGGTGTGCTGCGCAAGACCGATGTCCGGTTCCGGGATACCAACCAGTTGCTGAACGTCTGCCAGAGCATGGTCAGCCTGGTGGGCCGCCGCGTCGATGAGGCCAGCCCGATCTGTGACGCCCGCCTGAAGGATGGATCGCGCGTGAACGTGATCATTCCACCCGTCAGCATCAACGGGCCGTCCCTGACCATCCGGCTGTTTCGGCAGGATGTTCTGACGGTCGATCAGATGGTCAACCGCGGCGTCATTTCCGCGGGTGGGGCCGAACTGCTGCGCATCCTCGCCCGATGCCGCTGCAACATCCTGATCATTGGCGGAACAGGATCGGGCAAGACCACGATGCTGAATGCCCTGACCGGATATATCGAGGAACACGAGCGCATCGTCACCTGCGAGGATACCGCCGAGCTGCGCTTGCAGCAGCCGCATGTGGTGCGTCTGGAAACCCGTCCGCCGAATGTCGAGGGCAAGGGCCAGATCCCAATGCGGGATCTGGTCAGGAACTGCCTGCGAATGCGGCCGGACCGCATCATCGTGGGCGAGGTCCGGGGACCGGAAGCTTTCGACCTGCTTCAGGCCATGAACACCGGGCATGACGGCTCCATGAGTACATTACACGCAAACTCCCCCGAAGATGCCATGTCCAGAATGACCGCGCTTGTGACCATGGGGTTCAGCTCTCTTGGGCCTGAAATCATTCAGGAAATGTTCCAGCGGTCGATTGACGTCATCATTCATGTGGAGCGCCATCGCGATGGCAGCCGCCGCATCACCCATGTGACCGAAGTGCTCGACGAAGGGCCACAGGAACAGCGCCTGCGCAATCTGATTGTATTCAGGACCGATGGCGAACAGGTCGGGGACAAGATCGTCGGTCAGCATCGGGCAACTGCGTATCCGGTCGGGGAAATCCTCAGGCGCAGCGAACAATATGGCGAGACCGCAAACCTGATGCGCGCCCTCGCACGGGACGGGCTGCAGGCGCATGAGGACCTAGCCCATGCCGGTTGAACAGGGTCTGACCAGCATTCTCGCGGCACTGCGGCCCGATCTGGCCTATATCGCCGGGGTGGTCGCAATCTGTGCCCTGGCCCTTTTCATCCTGCATGAACGGATCAACCCCGCGCGGAAATATCGGCGGCGGCTTGACGCACTCGGTGTCCAGCCAGCCGGTGCCGCCTCCGGAAAAGCATCCCAGGTGTCGGACGCCGCCGGTCGCCCGCGCGGACCGCAATCCAGATATCGCGAACGGATGCTGCGGATGTCTGCGCTGAAGGATCCGGACTTTCGGCGATATCTGGGCCTTGGCATCATCGTCTTTCCCCTTGTCACCCTCACGATGCTGTTCGTGGGTGGTTCCTGGATTGCTGCTTCGATGATCGGGGGGGCGTTCGCACTGGGCGGCGCGTGGCTCTATCGCGGGCAGCTTCTGTCCCGGCGCCGGGCGCTCATTGCCGCCGAATTTCCCGCCGCGATCGACACCATGGTGCGCAGTCTGCGCTCGGGTCTGACCTTGACGGACACATTTCGCCTGATTGCGGAGGAAGCCTCGCCCGCCATAGCCGCCGAGTTTCGCCGGATCGAGATGGAACGGGAAATCGGCCTGTCGGTTCCGGAAGTCATGAACCGGTTCGCAGAGCGGATGCCGTTGCAGGAAATCAATTATTTCGTGACCATCGTGAACCTTCAAAGCGTAACCGGTTCGTCCCTTGCAGACACGCTGAACACGCTGAGCGACACGTTGCGCCAACGCCGGATACTGAAAGATAAGATCATCAGCATGACGGCGGATGCACGCTCTTCGGCGCTGATCATCGGTGCCCTGCCCTTCATCGTCATCGCGGCGCTGCTGTTCCTTAACCCGGACTACCTGAGCGTGTTCTACACCACCGTGTCGGGCAAGCTGATCATCTCGGGGGCTGCCATCTACATGTGCCTTGGGTTCTTCATCATGAAGGAAATGGTGAAATTCGATGCCTGATTATGCAACCCTGCAAGAGCTGTTCTTCTCTGATCTGGTTCTGATAGGTCTCGTGCTCGTGACCTATGTCTCGGCCATTCTGATCATCTTCTGGCCCGCCCTGTTTGCGAATACGCTTCATGCGCGCGTGAAGGATCTTGCGGGGACGCTGCCCTTGCCAGATCGGAACGGAACAGGGCCCGCGGCGACATCGGAGTCCCGCCAGATGACTCCGCCCCTGAAAACCCGCCTGAACAGAAGGCTGGCCCGGTATGCGGCCAGTTCGTTCGCAAGTCTGAAAAAGGACCTTCATAATGCGGGGCTCCGATCCCCGCGTGCCGCGTCGATCTTCGTCATCGCCAAGGTGACGACACCGTTCGTGGCCATGCTACTGGCATGGGGCTTTCTGAATGCGACGATCATGGCACAACGCCCGCCGGCGGTCGTCATCCTGGCAAGCCTGCTGTTCGGGGTGGCCGCGATCTGGGCCCCTGATCTGGCCTTGAAGAACCTCCGGCTTCGGTACCAGGAAAAGATCCGGCGCGACTGGCCCGATGCGCTCGATCTGATTTATCTGTGCGTCGATGCCGGTCTTGGGCTGGAAGCCGCGCTCTCGAAGGTCGCACGGGACATTTCTTCCAGCGCGCCGGAGTTGGCGCAGGAATTCACCTTGACGGTGGCCGAGCTGGCCTTCCTTCAGAACCGCCGCGATGCGCTTGAGAACATGGGGCGCCGGATCAACATTCCCGCCGTGCGCGAGGCCACGCGCGCAATCTCTCAGGCGCAATTCTACGGGATGCCGCTGAGCTCCACCCTGCGCAACCTGTCCGAAGAAAGCCGTCGCATGCGCATTGCAGCGGCCGAAAAGAAGGCAGCTACCCTGCCCTCCCGGCTGCGGGTGCCGCTGATCCTGTTTCTCATTCCTGTCCTGTTCATCGTGATCCTGGCGCCCGCGGCGATCGACATTCTCGATCTTCAATAGGGATCATTCCACCAGGAAGATCACGCTGTTGTTGCCGCCCGACCCCGGACCGCCCCCGGTGCCAGCGTATAGGCTGGGATCGAAGGCCGAGTCCTCGCACAGGACATCAATGCGCGAATTCCCCTGCATCTGGAACCTCTGCGCCGCGAACAGAAAGCAGCCGTCGATGGACCGCCCACCCCCGATTTCAATATCCGCCTCGGGCAACAGGATAATCCCCGTCCATTCGCCGGCCTCGAAAGTGTATTCTTCGTCATCGCCGTCATTCAGCATCACGACATCCTGAAAAATGGATCCTTCGAAACCGGTCAATCCCCGCAAGCTGGCGTCGGTGCCTCTGTGAAAATCGAGCTCGCCGCCATCGACAAGGTAGAACATGACCCCCGCCTCACCATTCAGAACCGTATTGTTCCGGGTGCGCAGCTCTGCATCATCAATGATGTAGATCCCCGGCATCAGGGTGATTTCATCTCTCAGGGTCACATCACGATCGAATCGCATCATGGGAATTCCGCTTGGATGCCCGACGTCTTCCGGCGTCAGCACCCCGCCCTGAATTGTCCGGTTGCCACGATATCTGGGAACCTCGTCGACAAAGTCGCGCAGGCTGTCCTCTTCGCGCTCGACGATCTGCTGTAGTCGCTCGGGAAGATCGCCATTCAGCGGTGCATCCGTCACGATGGATCCGCAGCCAAGGTCGGAAACGCGTTCGGCGTCCCGGTCGTCCACCTCCTCCGCCCGGACGGAAAGACAGGCGGCGCTGATTTCGGCGCTGCCGGAAATATCCAGCCCGTCATCATCACGGGAATGCACTTCGATCGCACAATCTGGCATGTCGATCACCGAGCCACCGTCCAGTTCCAGAGTGCCCTCACGCTGGCTGTCGAGCACGAGCAGGCACGCGGCGGCGGCGTCTCCGACAACGATATCCGCGACGGCCCGTGCCCGGATCGTGACATCGCCTTCGGAAAAGAGCCGGGTGAAATAGCGCGGGTACTGAACTGTAATCTCGACTGCAACACCGGTTTGGCTGATGAACTCGACATCGACAAGGGCGGTATCGCGGGACAAGCCGCTGCCGAAGGCGACCTGCTCGGCCCGGTCGACCGCATCGCCTTCATCATCCATCAGCGACAGGTTCACCGCAGCGGAAAACGCGGCCATGTCGGCGGCGTTCTGCGTTTGACGTTCCAGCATCAGCCATGTCGACACCTCCACCCCGAAGGCGATGCCACCGATCAGGAAGGGCATCACCAGGGCGAACATCGTGGTCATCGACCCGCGTTCATCCTGCACAAACTGCATTTGCCCGCACGCCGTATTGCCGGCTGTGGGGCGGGGCCCTTCGGGACAGACGGGATCGCTGTACTGGATCATCGCAGAATCCGCGTGGCGGTCAGGGTGATCGTTTCATCCAGGATCATCGGCACACGCAATTGGTGCGGATAGCTCAGAACAACCGTTGCTTCTCCGTTATTGCTGACAAGCTGCCGGTCCAACGCGGCGCGATCAATGAAGATGGCGACTGCGTTCAGCGCCTCGTCCATGGCCGCGTCCATGAAAGCCGTGTCGATGGCCACGCTGTCCAGCCGGATCGCCGCCGCCCGCGCGATCTCATCGGCCAGGTAGTCGAGCGTGCTCTTGTTGTAGAAGGCCCTGCCGATCTCGAAAATCCCGAAGAAAAGCGGAATGGCAAGCAGGGCGACCAGCGCAAACTCCACTGAAACCGAAGCCCTCTCGGACCGGCTGAACGCCTGAACCGCGATCAGCGGTTTGCGCAGGCCGCGCGCCCTGACGCAGGGATCATCAATCATCGTCCGCGCTCCATGACAGGGGCACCTCAAGTTCCAGCGCCACCTCGATATCCATCCCGAGACGATCCCCGAGCACAATGCTTCGGAAAGGAAGACCCGCCGCGAATACGAACACGGCAGAAGGCTCGCGCCCCCGTCCGCAGGAGTCCCGTCGGTCGACCGATCTTGTCCCGCAACGCCAGTCGATCACCGGGTCGCTGACCGAAAGCTCCGACATTCTGCCCGTGGCGAGCGTGTCTTCCGCCGTCTCAAGGGCGCGTTCCACTTCTGACAGGCTGCCACCGGCCATTGCGGTTTGCGCCCCCACCCGCAGGATATGCTGCATCACCATGCGCTGATTGACCGCGAGGGCCAGGTCCGCCGCCGAAAGCAGCATCAGGATCAGCAGCGGCGCAATCAGAGCAAACTCGACAGCACCGGCACCCCGTTCCGACCTCCAGAATGCGCCTGTCCGCGCTACCACCATTTCCATAGCCTGGACGCCACTTTATCCCAGATGCTGCGATCATCGCCGATGTTCAACTCGCCATTCACCGCCTTTGCGATCCTGAGAAGGCTGCGGGAAATCTGGGCACCTTCATCGCATTCGAAGACAGACCGCCCAACAGCCTGGGACTTTCGAACCAGCTTGTGGTTGTAGGGCACGTCCACCACGGTGTTCAGGCGCAGGAAGTCCTGAAACTCGGAGGTCTTGATATGTTTCTCCCTGCCGCCGCGCAGCTTGTTGATCACAAGGGTGGGTGCCTCCTTGTCGGGCCTTGCCGCACGAACCGCGTGTACCAGATGCCCCGCATCGCGAAAGCCGCGCAGCGTGGGTTCGGCGGTGATGACCACGGTATCGACCCGCTGAATGATGGTCCGCATCCTGCGGGACCAGATCGGCGGAAGATCCAGCACCACGTGCTGGCGCAGCGCATTCGGAAGATTCAGGATGGCGCGGATGGCGTTGATTGGCAGTTCGCTACGATTGTCCATGCGCGCATCCACCGTCAGCAAACGCAGCCGGTCATGCATCACGGTGGAAATCCGCTCGATCAGAATATCGTCCAGCTTGCTTCCCCGCCTGAGAATATCGGTCAGGGAGTAGGTGCTTTTGGCGTTAAAATTCAGCCCGACAGTCCCGAACTGCGGATCGAGATCCACCAGCAGCACATCCGTTGACATGGCGCGCGACATGGTGGCGGCGACGTTCTGCGCGATCATGGACGACCCTGCCCCGCGAGACCCGATAAACGCGGTGATTTTCCCAAGCCGGACATCGGACCAGTCCGCGTAGATTTCCTTGATCGTTTCGACGACCTGCCTGGCGCGTAGTGGTGAGACCAGCAGATCGCTGACACCGATCTTCACAACGCTCCGATAGAAATCCGCTGAATAGGTGGATCGCGCACCAAGCAGAATGACCCGCGTTCCCGCCTCGCACTGGAGGCTCAGCGTTTCGAGCTTGCGCAGCAAGACAGCCGGATCATCGCCGCTTTCGACGATCAGAAGATCGGGGGATTTCTCTTCCTTGAAGGCATGGATCGCGGTGTCGAGATCGCCAGTGCGGATCTTCCATCTTGTCCGGTTGAGCGAAATGTCACCCTTGGCGCGGTTGAGTTCCCGGATCGCCTGTTCGGACCTTGCAAAGGCCGCGATCCGAAGCGCGGGCAGAAGCGCGTTTTCGGGGGCCGTGGCCGACCTGATCGTTTCCGGAAAATCTGATGGATCGAGCTGTTTGTTCATCGCATTTCGAAGCTGACGACGCCCCCCCGGTTGACGCGAATGATCGGGCTGTTCACTGGCGCCGGTCCTGCGATTTCATCGGCAGACCTCAGTGCAAGCCGCAACCGCCCGTCCTCTGCTGCGGCCGATACACGGCCGATCTGAGCGGGCGACAGTTCCAGTGTCGCGTTTCTTTCATTCGGCGGATCGTCCTCCGAAAGCTCTTCCCGCTGGCCGAACTCGGTCATGTCGTCGAGCGCCAGAATCCGGACATTGGCAGCAATGATCATGCTTGCTGCGGTCTCGGATTCCGGGGGATAGAACGTGTAGACCACATCGACCCGATCACCGGGCATGATCAGCCCCCCGGCCATGGCCTCCTGGTCGATCAGAACGGAAAAGGCCCGCATCCCCGGTAGCAACCTGCCAGACAGGCTGCGTTCGGACATATCGCGCAGATCCTGCAACAAGATCGGGTCGCCCGCGGCGATGTCGCGCGCGGCGATCCGGCCGATCAATTCATCGACCGACACGAATGAATCGCCATCAAGGATGAAATCGGGCGAAACAGAATCAACGGGCAAGCGCGCCCATCCGAGATCGGACGCGGACAGTTGATACCCCGTTTGAATGGCCCGCGATGCGACAACAACACGCGTTCTAGCCAATTCCACTTCCGGTTCCGCGCGCGCAATTTGCAGGTTCTGGTTTGCGGCAATTCCCTCTGCTATAGCATCACTTTCCAATGCATGGTGCAATGCAGCACTGCCGCTGGTCAAAAAGATGATAAGGAGAATAGCTCGTATCATTTCTTACTCTTTTCAGCATTCGCGCTTGGGTCTTGCGACTAACTTTTAACTTCGGCAAAACCCTGATAGCTGAATGCAGCCTGTGGTCAGGGCAGGTCTTGTGGTCCCCATGACAAATTCGCTATTTCGTTCGACGAAAATATCTCTGCCGCAACGGTTGCCGCAATGGCTGCTTTTGGACCGGAACCATACCTTAATTATTTCCCACAGCTCTTTCGTATACATAGGGCTCTTCCCATGCTCGGCGTTCAATTGGAAAGTGATCGCAATTCTTCCGCTTCCTCAATAATTCATCATTATGTCCTTCATCATCTCGATATCGGAAACAATAAATCCCGGTTCATGGCCAAATCTTCATTGACGCCGATCCAGGAACAGATTGTTCCAATCCACACGCATAGACTGCCCGCCTGACCCGTTCCGCCCTTCTGCCGTCACCACGGCTTGCGCTTGACAGCACGGCTTCAAACCGGTCTTCCATTGCCGAAACGGTTTCGCGCCGCGCCTACCCGGTGTCGCGCGACGCACGGAGGCGACCGTCAATCGCGCCATGACAGGACAGACGACATGATCCAGGACACCCCCGCCCTTCTCGACGCAATCCGCGCGCGCTTTGCCCATGTGGACAGCTGCCCCTTTCAGGGCCCGCGCATCTTTTTCGAGAATGCAGGCGGCGCGCTGACCCTCAATTCAGTGGTTCAGACCTCGGCCAAGTTCGCCGCCCTGCCGGACAATCCTGGCCGGATCAACCCCGCCGGACAGGGTTTGCAGGCGATCATCGACAAGGCCAAGGCCGACCTGGCGGTGTTCATGAACGCGCCGGGGGGGCAGTTCTTTGCCGGCGAAAGCGGCACCGAGCTACTGTTCCGCCTGATCCGCACCGCCTGCGTGAATGCACCGGCAGGGGCCAAGGTTATCGGGTCGTCCATAGAACATCCCGCCAGCCGCAGCGCCGCGCGCCGTTGGGCCGGGATTGCCGGGCTGACATATGTGAACGTGCCCCATGATAACAAAACAGGCCGCACCACGCCCGAGGACTATGCCGCCCGGATGACGCCCGATGTCGCCGTTGCCACGATCCTGCACGGCTCTCCGGTGACTGGCATGGCGATGGATGTGGCGGGGATCTCGGCTGCGATACGCGCCGTGTCGCCTGATTGCCTGATCATCGTCGATGGCATTCAACACGCCGCCCACGGGCAGCTCGACCTGGATGCCTATGATGTCGATGGTTACGCGATCTCGCCCTACAAGGTGTTTTCCCGCCACGGCTATGGCATCGCCTGGATTTCGGACCGGTTCGGCAAAATGCCCCATGACATGCTGATCGACGCTCCCGCAACGGGGTGGGAATTCGGCACCCGCGATGCGGGCAGCTATGCCACCATGTCGGATGTCATCGACTATTTCGACTGGTTGGGCGGAGAGGTGTCGAACGCCACAGACCGGCGCGAGCGGATCGAAGCGGCGGGCCGTGCCATTCACGATTACGAAACCCATCTGACCAACGCAATGATCAACGGCACCGGCAACCTGCCCGGACTGCGGGATATGGACCATATCACGATCCTTGCAGGCGCGGACAACCCGGCGCGCGAGGGGCTGGTGTCCATCGTGGTCGCAGGCCATGCGTCCGAGGATGTGGTCGAGGCACTCAACCAGCAGGGCATCCGCACCCATACGCGCAAGGCCGATCACTACAGCGGCAATGTGCTGACTCCTCTGGGCCTGACCGACTGCATCCGCGTGTCCCTGTGCCACTACAATACCGAGGGCGAGGTCGCACAGCTTCTGGCCGCGCTGAAGGACATGGCGCCCGAAAGCTGAGGGTTAGCGTTTCAGCAGATTGTCTACCAATCCGCCCAGATGCGCAAAATCATCAAAGGCGGCTGCATGGTGCAGCTTGTTCACGGGCATCTTACGATAGCCTTCGGTAAACAGCAGGAAGGACACGCCGAGCCGCTCGGCGGTTTCGGCATCGACCTCGCTGTCGCCCACATAGATCATCGGCCCTTGCCCAAGCGCCTCGAATGCAGCCTCCAACGGGGCGGGGTCGGGTTTCTTGACGATCAGGCTGTCGCCGCCAATGACAGTGCCGAACCAACCATCCAGGTCCAGATGTGACAGAACCGAAAGCGCGGGCTTGATCGGCTTGTTGGTGCAGATCCCCAACCGGTGCCCTGCCACCTGAAGACCTGACAGCGCCGCTGCCACGCCGGGATAGGGATGGGTGCGCCCCACGGCCCGGTCATAGCGCGCGACAAAGGCATCATACATCCGCCCCTGCGCAGCGACCGGCACCCCGCGCGCACCGCGCATCCGCGCCACGAAGACCGCCGCGCCGTTGCCAACGAAACGGCGGGTTTCCTCCAGCGTGATCGGTGCGCAGCCCTCCAAGGCAAGCACCTCATTGGCGATGGCGTGAATATCGGGCGCGCTGTCGATAAGCGTGCCGTCGAGGTCAAAGACAATGCGGGCCGAAACGGAAGGCGTGGTCATGCCCCCCGCATCTCAGACGGCGCGGGCGGGGTCAATGGGCGTCAGCCGTCCTGCACGAAGCGATAGGCCCCCTCCATGCGCTCTGCCCGGCCTATGCCACCGCCGGGCAGGTGGAAGCCCACAACCGTCATGTCATCAGCCACGATCCGATCCAGCAGCGTCAGGCGGGTCTCGGCCGCCATGGTCTGATCCTGATCCGATCCCGACAGCAGGCCCGGTGCCTCGAACCCCACATGATGGTTGCCGATGGCATCGCCCAGGATCATTGCATTGCCCACGGTAAAGGACATGTGCCCCGGCGTATGTCCAGGGGTCAGTACGGCGGTGACACCGGGCAAGACCTCGTTGCCGTCATCGAAGCTTTCAACCATGTCCCCCAGCATCTCCAACCGCCGCGCGGCTCCGATGGCAAAGGCCTGCCGTGCTGCGCCGATGCTGTTCACCGTGTCGGGATCGCGCCAATAGGCCAGTTCTCCCGCGCCCATGTGGTGGCGGGCATTGTAGAACATCGCCTCGTCGAAATCGTCCAGCGCGCCCCAGAGATGATCGGGATGGGCATGGGTGAACACCACATCCGTGACATCCGCGGGATCGACCCCAAGCGCGAAAAGCGCGTCCGGCAATTCCCCCACCGACGGCTGAAAGGCCACTCCGGACCCTGCATCGATCAGGACCACCCGCCCCTGCCCGCGCAGCAAGGTCACGTTGCAGGGCGGCGTCAGCGGCTCACCCGGCGCAATCCCGTTGCGCGCAAGGATCGGTGCAACCTCATCGGCCGGCATCGGCCCAAGGATGAAATCCGCCGGCAGCATCAGGCTGCCGTCGCTCAGCGTGTCGAGCTGCCAATCCCCGATCTGCATGGACGCATGCAGCCAACGCGGCATCGCCATCGCCGCCCCAAGGCCCGCCGCCCCCGCCATCAGCATCCGCCGCGTGATCCCGCTCATTGACCGTTCTCCTGTTCCATCCGGGCCGTAACCCTTTCATCTTGGTAAAAACACCTCAGGGGGTGCGGGGGAGGATCCCCCGCGGATCGACGCGCGCCGCGCGGCGATCCTCCGCTATCCGATCACGCCACGACCCGCGCCAGGGCGCATTGGCTCCAAAGATCGTGCAGCGCATCCGCCAGCCGGTCGACCTCTGCGTCCGAATGCAGGGGCGAGGGGGTGAAGCGCAACCGCTCCTCACCTTTGGCCACGGTCGGATAGTTGATCGGCTGCACGTAGATCCCGTAGCGGTCCAGCAGGATATCGGACAGCCATTTGCACTTGACCGGATCCTTGACCATGACCGGCACGATATGGCTTGGGTTGGGCTGGTGCGGGATGCCCATGGCATCCAGTCGCGCCCTGAGCCGCGCCACCTGACGTTGCTGCGCCGCCCGCAAACGCACACCCTCAAATCCCTTCAGCACCTTGATCGATTCCGTCGCCGCCGCGGCAATCGCGGGCGGCAGGGCGGTGGTGAAGATGAAGCCGCTGGCAAAGCTGCGAATAAAGTCCACCAGCGGGGCCGACCCGGTGACATAGCCGCCCACCACGCCGAAGGCCTTGCCAAGCGTGCCCTCGATCAGCGTGACACGATCCATCAGACCTTCGCGCTCGGCGATGCCACCGCCGCGCGGGCCGTAGAGACCAACTGCGTGAACCTCGTCGAGATAGGTCATGGCACTGTGTTTCTCGGCCACGTCGAGGATCTCGGCGATTGGCGCGATGTCGCCATCCATGGAGTAGACGCTCTCGAACGCCACGATCTTGGGCGCTTCGGGGTCGAGCGCCGACAACAGCCGGTCCAGATCTTCTACATCATTGTGCCGCCAGATCTGTTTGTCGCAGCGGGCATGGCGGATGCCTTCGATCATCGAGGCATGGTTGAGGCTGTCGGACAGGATCGTACAGCCCGGCAGCCGCGACCCAAGCGTCCCCAGGGAAGCCCAGTTCGACACGTAGCCCGAGGTAAAAAGCAGCGCCGCCTCCTTGCCATGCAGATCGGCCAGTTCGCGCTCCAGCATCACATGGGCGTGGGTGGTGCCCGAGATATTGCGCGTCCCCCCTGCCCCGGCGCCGCAGGCGTCAATCATCTCGTGCATGGCCTGCAACACGCGCGGGTGCTGACCCATGCCCAGATAATCATTGCCGCACCACACGGTGACCTCATCAGCCCCCGCGCCGTGGTTCTTCGCCAGTGGGAAATCCCCGCAGCGGCGTTCCAGTTCGGCGAAGATGCGGTAGTTTCCGTCGTCCTTCAGGGCGTCAAGCTGCGCCCTGAAGATGCTGTCGTAACGGTCAGATGTCATTGACCGGCTGCCTCGCGCGCCAGTTCATCCAGCAGCGCCATCACCGGGGCCATCGACTCCTCGGGCATCACCCGATAACCGATCATCACCTCGCCTTCCATGCTTGCAATGAAGATGCCATAGGGGCAATTGGCGATGTTCATCGGATCGGCTTCCATCACCTGGCGCGACACGACAGCCGAACAGAACAGGTAGATATCCGCCTCGTCGAACAGCACCACGTCGCTGCCGGTGTCTTCGCGGGTGCGTTCCAGCATCTCGCCCACATGGCTCGTGTAGTCGATCACCAGACCCCGGCCCACGATGGCGCTTTCGACGCCGAAGGCCGCATCCTCGAAACTGCCGTCGAAAGGATAGGTCACGGCCTGCTGCGCCAATGCGCCGGTCGCGGTGGCCGCTGCCAGGGCGGCGGCTAGTGCAAACTGTTTCATCGTCTGATCCTTTCGTGGTTCATGTAGTGGCCCCGCAGCACCCTGCCGCGAGGCCGAATGGTTCCATCAGCCGAACATGTCGGAGGTGATGGAGTCATACCAGCCAAGCGACTCGCGGTAGGTTTCCGCCCGCACCTCGTCGCTTTCGCCAAGCTGGCTGACGAAGGTATCCACCGCCTCGATCCGGTCTTCGCCCGCCTGGTAGGTCGCCCCCACCTTGATGCCGTCATCGGTGGTGATGAGCGACCAGCAGGTGTTCGAGAAACGCGCCGGGAACAGGCGGCTGTCGGTCAGCGCGTGGCGCACCGCCATCGCGGCGACCTTGGCCTGGCTGTTGGCGGCAAAGCCCGATTTGGGCATCGCGCCCTGACGGCTGGAATCGCCGAGGATGTGGATGTTTTCATCCATCACCGACTGCATGGTTGCAGGAATGACCGTAGCCCAATCGCTTTCGGTCAGGGCCGCGTTTTGCAGGATGCTGCCAGCCTGCATCGCCGGGATGACGTTGCAGACATCGACCGCCTCTACCTGACCGTCGACAACCACTTCCATGCTGTCGGGGCGCACCTCGACATTGCCACCGCCGAAATCGGGGCCAATCCGTTCGATCATCCCCGGATAGTGGCGGGCCCATCCGTCCTCGAACAGCGCCTGTTTCGAGAAGCTTTCCTTCGGGTCGAGGATCAGGATCCGCGCCGTCGGGTTGTTCTGGCTGAGGTAATGCGCGACCATCGAGACCCGCTCATAGGGTCCCGGCGGGCAGCGATAGGGGTTGGGCGGCGCGACCATGGCGAAGGTTCCGCCCTCGCGCATGTTTTCCAGCTGCGCGCGCAGCAGTTCGGTCTGCGATCCGGCCTTGTAGGCATGGGGCATCGCGTTCTGCGCGGCGGTGGACCAGCCGGGCACGGCCCCATCCTTGAAGTCGATGCCGGGGCTGACGATCAGCCGATCATAGGGCACCGAACCACCGCCGGCCAGCGCCACGGTGCGGGCGTCACGGTCGATGCCGGTGGCCCAGTCATGGACGACGTTGATGCCATAGTCCGCGGCCAGCGTGCCGTAGCTGTGGCCGAGCGATTCAATGCTGCGGAAGCCGCCCAGGTATAGGTTCGAGAAGAAGCAGGTGTAGTAGTGGCGCGTTGGCTCGATCAGGGTGACGTCGATCATGCCGTCACTGTCATTGGCGATATAGCGCGCGGCGGTTGCCCCGCCTGCCCCGCCGCCGATCACGACCGCGCGCGGACGCGCCTGGCCAAGTACGGCCGGGGCCGCGAGTGTGCCGGCCAATGCGGCCGTGGTTCCGAGGAATGTACGTCTGTTAATCATGATACCGGAGCCTCCCTACTCCACTTTTGTCTGCCCGCTCCTCCAAGCGGGCATTGGCCCTACTCCTCCAGTTCGGCGAAATAGGCCGCCAACGAGGCGATTTCCTCGTCGGTCAATCTGGCGGTCACCGTGGTCATCACCTGATGCTCCCGGTGGCCGTCGCGATAATCGTGCAAGGCGAGAATGAAGGCTTCGGGCTCCAGCCCGGTGATCACCGGAATGCCTTCGTCGCTGCCACTGGCACTATGACAGGCCACGCATTCCGACGACAGGTATTCGCCGTATTCCACGTCGCCTTCGATCGTAAAGATTTCGGGCGACAGGCGCCCCAGTTCCGAAGAATGCACCACGGGCGCGTCGCCGGTCAGGTAGGCGATCACGTCCATCCGGTCCTGAAGGTCGGGCAGGCCTCGAAAGCTCATGCGGGATCCGGGGATGTATCCACGCGGGTCCTGCAGGAACCCGTCCAGCGTTTCCACGGTCCAGATCAGGCCGCCCTCGCCTGCCTCGCGGATCGCCGGGGAATAGCGGACGCCCTCCAGCGCGCCTGCGGTCCGGCCAAGCACCCCGTAGAGATTGGGGCCGGTGCGGGACGGACCGTCCGGCTCTGCCACATGGCAGGAATTACATTGCCGGAACAGGACGGCACCCCGTTCCGCGTCGCCCTCTTGCGCCAGGGCCACAGGGGCCCCGGCGAGGGTTGCGAGGATCGGAAGGAGGACCCTGCGCAACATCTTCTTATTCCACCGACCGGAGGTATTCGATGATGGCGTTACGATCCGCCTCATCTGCCACCCCACGGAAGGCCATCCGCGTGCCGCGCATATAGGCGCGCGGGTTTTCGAGGAAGGCATGGAGTTCTTCCGGCGTCCAGACCAGCCCCTCTTCGGCTGCCGCCTGCATCGGGTTGGAATAACGGAAGCCTTCAACAAGCCCGGCCGGTGCGCCAACGATCCCGGTCAGGATCGGACCGGTGCGGTTTTGCGCCCCGTCGCCCACCTGGTGACAGCTGGAACACTGCCGGAACAGGCCCTCGCCTGCCTCTGCCAGTTCCATGTCGATGGCATTGGGGTCTTCGGCCGCTTCCTCGGTCGCGGCTTCTTCCACGGCCTCTGCGCCACCGCCTTCGCGGGCCTCACGGGCCGCCGCGTCATCGGGCGTCACGTCGAGGATATTGGCGCGCATGGTGATTTCCACGCTTTCCGCGCAGTCTGTCATGCAGACCTCGCGCGGGCCCCAAAGCGGGCTTTCCTCGCGGTCATCCATGTAGAACCCGTCGGCATTCGGCATGACGATATCGCCGAAATTCTCGTTCGACAGGACAAAGTCATCCTCCAGCACGATATCGTTCATGTAGAGCAGGAAGGCCGTGATCGCGTAGACCTCGTCATCACTCAGCGACTGCGCGTCACCGAAGGGCATGGCGCGGTGCACGTAGTCCCACACCGTCGACAGATACGGCCAGTAGGAACCGATCGTTTTCAGCGGATCGTCCGACGCAAGCGAGCCATGCCCGCCCGCAAGCGGCGGCCAGCGGCCGGCGCCTTCGGCAAAATCGCCATGGCAGGACGCGCAAAGCTCCAGGAATACCTCTTCGCCGTCCAGAACCGACCCGGAGCCAACCGGCAGGCCGAGCCCGTCGGGGCGAATGTCGATATCCCAGGCGGCGACCTCTTCGGGCAACGCCTCGCGGCCCAGGCCATAGGTCTGTGCGCTTGCGGCCGCCCCGAGGGCCGTCAGCGTGGCGGCGGTCAGGAGAAGCTTAAGCGATTTCGACATTTTCAACGCTCCCGTCGGCTGCCACGGCGTAGGTCTGGATGCCGTTATTGTGGTAGATGGAGTTCTCGCCCCGCACTTCGCGCAGCTCGTCCTTGGTGGGCTGCACATAGCCGGTGCTGTCATGCGCGCGGCTCTGGATGATCATCGGCGAGCCGTCCCATTCGAAATCATAGTAAAAGCGGTGCAGCGACTTGTCCCAGCTTGGGCCGTCCATGCGGGCCTCGTGCCAGTTGATGCCGCCATCCAGCGTCACATCCACGCGCGGGATGGTGCCGCGACCCGACCACGCCAGACCGGTCAGCACCATCTGGCCGGGGCCATGGCTGATCGGTTTTTGAGGGCTGGGGCTGGTGATGACGGATTTGGCGTCCATTTCCCAAGTGAAGCGGCGCGCGCGGCCATCTGCAAAGAGATCGGTGTATTTCGAGGTTTCTTCCCGGTGGTGCCAGGGCTGATCACCGACCTCCAGCCGCCGCAGCCATTTGACCCACATATTGCCTTCCCAACCGGGCACGACCAGACGCACCGGATAGCCCTGTTCAGGGCGCAGCGCCTCGCCGTTCATCTTGAAGGCAACCATGCAGTCATCCAGCGCCTTTTCCATCGGGATCGAACGCGTCATCGCCGAGGCATCCGCGCCTTCGGCCAGCAGCCATTCGCCCTCGGGTTGCACACCGGCCTCTTCCAGCAGGGTGCGCAGGCGAACGCCCGTGTACATGACGTTGTGGATCATGCCGTGGGTGTACTGACAGCCATTGAGCTGCGCGCCACGCCATTCCATGCCCGAGTTTGCCGCGCATTCGAGGAAATAGGCCCGGTTTTCACGGGGGAAGCGCATGATGTCTTCCAAGGTGAAGACCAGTTCGCGGTCCACAAGGCCGTTGATCATCAGCCGGTACTGGGCCGGGTCGATCTCGGCGATGCCGCCATGATGGCGTTCAAAGCACAGCCCGTTCGGGGTGATGATCCCGTCCAGCTCGTGAATCGGGGTGAAGTTCACCGAGGAGATCGGATCGGCAGTCAGCCATTCCACGTTGCGGCGCACAACATGCGCCTCGTGTTCCGACGGATAGCCATAGGGCCGCGCATCGACGCCCTCACCCAGGTACCGCGCCCAGGGCTGTACCTCGGTGATGGCCGGATCGGGCGCATCTGCCCGCGCTACGGTTCCCGTGATGGCGGCCGCCCCGGCCACGGCGGTTCCTGCAAGGAACCCCCGGCGGGTGGTGCCGTTCTTGTGGGGGCTGTCGGTCATGTCCGTCCTCCGCTCAGCTTCGTCTGTCATTGGTGTCTTGTTCATCTCTTTGCTCAGCCTCCGGTCACGATCACGGACTGGTTGGGCGGAATGTCCACGGTGCCCATTCGGCGGATATAGGCCTCGGCCACCTCCCAGATCGGCGGACCTTCGGTGCCTTCGTTGACGCTGGCCCACCCGGCGACGGTGTAGGTCGTGGCGGGGTCGATCCGTTCGCCGGTGCGCAGCAGGGTCATGTCGCTGATGCGGCTGCCCTGTGGCTGGCTGATGTCGATGCGGTAGCCCATGCCACCGACGCGCACCATGTCGCCGCCCTGCTGATAATAGGGATCGGTGTTGAACAGGTTGTCGGCCACATCCTCCATGATCACATGCAGGAATTCGCCCGTCATTTCCGTGCGGTAGCAGTTCGGATAGCTCATCGCCGTGGCGTTGAAGAGTTCTTCCTTGGTGATCGCCTGCCCCGCGGGCACGCTGGTGCCCCACCGGAAGCCGGGCGACAGCGCGATATCGGCGTCGCGTTCTTCCAGCATGGCCTGGCACAGCAGATCGTCCCAGGTGCCGTTGAAATTACCGCGCCGGTAGAGCGTATTGGCGGTCTGGCCCAGAACCTCGCCCAGTTCCGCCTCGTAGGGCGCGCGTTCGGCGTCGATCAGCGCGGCCATCTCGGCATCGGGGGTGATCACGTCCGAGAAGATCGGGATCAGGCGATACCCATAGCCCTGCACGCCGCCATCGCGCACATCAAGGTCAAGGCGGCTGACGAATTTGCCATGGCTGCCGGTGGCGATGACCAGCGTATTGCCGACGATCACCGGTTCGGGCAGCGCGTCATGGGTGTGGCCGGTCAGGATCACGTCGATGCCGGGCACGCGGCTGGCCAGTTTGCGGTCGACGTCAAAGCCGTTATGCGACAGCAGCACCACGACCTCGGCCCCTGCCCCGCGCACTTCCTCGACCATCTCGGCCACGCGTGCTTCGCGGATACCGAAGGACAGGTCGGGGAACATCCAGCCGGGGTTTGCGATCGGCATATAGGGGAAGGCCTGCCCGATCACGGCGATGTTGACGCCGTTCTGTTCGAACATGCGGTAGGGTTCATAGGCCGGTTCGTCCCACATGGAATCGAAGATATTCGCGCCAAGGAACGGGAAGTTCAGCTCGTTCTCGACGATCTCGGTGACCCGGTCGATGCCAAGGGTGAATTCCCAATGCGAGGTCATGGCGTCGACGCCAAGCGCGTTCATCGCGCGGACCATGTCGCCGCCATTGGTGCGCAGCGCGGTCAGGCTGCCTTGCCATGTGTCACCACCGTCCAAGAGCAGCGCGCCAGGGCGTTCTGAGCGGATATGGTTGATCACCGTCGCGGCGCGGTCGAGCCCGCCAAGACGCCCATATTGCGCGGCAAGGGCCTCGAAATCGTTATAGGTCAGCGCATAAGCCTCGGGGCTGCCGGGCTGGATGTTGTAGAGGTCGAGGAAATCCGCGCCAGTCACGTGGGGCGGCAAGCCGTTCACCTCGCCGACGCCCAGATTGATCTGGGGTTCGCGGAAATAGATCGGTTTCAACTGCGCATGGATGTCGGTGATATGGATCAGCGTGACATTGCCCACGGCCTCCATGTTCAGCAGGTCATCCTGGGTCATCAGGCGCTGTTGCGCAGCCAGACGGCCCCACCGTCCGGTGCCAGAGGCCCCCAGAATGGCGGAAGCGGCAACCGAAGCCTGGAGAAATTCGCGGCGGGAAATCATGCGTCAGTTCCGTTTTGCAAGCATGTGTCTATTGATCCCCCCAACCAAAGGTCGGAGGGTCTTTTCTTGTTTTCAGGCCCTTAGCGGGTCTTCTTGATGTCAGTTGCGGACCGAGGGAGCCTCGACCGACAGACCGTTACCACGCGAGGAGACGTAGAGTTCCAATGCAGTCAGCTCATCCGAGCCACGCCCGAAGGTTTCCGCGCGCGTATCGCTGATGCAGCCCCGCAAACGGCGATGGATGGACCCGACACCGGCCCATTTCAGGCGGTAGACTGGGAAGCCGTTCAACTGCCCCTGAGACAGGTGGTCGGCCCGCAGCATGTTGCCGTAGTTGTCTTCGTGGCAATTGGCGCAGGACAGGTTCAACTGGCCAAAGCGGGTGTAGTAGAGATCCCGTCCCTGTTCCCAGTATTCCTGTGCTTCGCCGTCGATCTGCACATTCATCGGCAGGCCGCGCGACTGATACGAGATCATGGTGGTCATCGCCAGCATCGGGCCGCTTTCCCAGCCCCAGGCTTCCGCCTCCATGCGTTCTGTCCGGCAGTTGTTGACGTAGTCCTCCATCGCCCACAGCTCGCCGTCTTCGTTCACATGCGGCATCTGCGTGCGAACGCCGGCCATGCTTTCTGCGTCGCCATGGCAGGACGCGCAGGATTCCCCTGCCTCGCCATCCACCTGGGTCCACAGATCCAGACCTTCATCCACATAGAGCATGCCCGGATTGTCGAAGTCGTCCATCTGGACGGCCTGAGTTTCCGCGGACCGGAATACCCAACCCGAGATGATCTCGGGGACATATTCCATGTGCTCCGGCGCTTCTGTGCGGGTGACGAAAACCTGTCCGTCGATCACAAGCTCGGCGCTTTCGTCACCGAGAGCCGGGGCCACCATAACGGTCCCTGCCAGCAGTACGGCCATCGTGGCTCTGCGTGCGTTTCCTGGCATCTTGGTCCTCCCTATTATTCTCGTTTCCTGGATGCCAGCGATCAGAAGCTCTGGTCGTTGGTGGATGTGTAGACATCCCCATCATCGTCATACCAGGTGAAGGTAAACGTGCCGGGTTCGGGCACGGTGGCATCGAACTCGAAATAGGGGTTGGTCGAGATAGCCGGTTCCAGCGTGACGTCGATCACCATTTCACCGTTATATTCGGCGGTGAAGCGGTTGATGATCTGGCGCGGGATCAGGTTGCCATCGCCATCGCGGCGAAGGCCCGATTCCATCGGGTGGCTGATCAGGGTTTTGACTTCGACAACGGCACCGGCCTCGGTGGCACTGTCGACTCGAACGCGGGGGCGAACACCTTCCATGGGTCTTACTCCTCCTTCTTTCGCTCAGCCGCCGCAGCCGCCGATGGTGACTTTGACTTCTTGCGCGGCCATCTGGTAGCTGCCGTCGGCCATCTCGGCCACGACCACCACATCCTGAGTTTCCGCGAGGCGGATCCGGGTCGAAGCGCGCGACACCGCGGCCAGCGGGCCAAAGGCGAAGGTCACGACACCCGGATTCGGGTTGCCGGCGGCAAAGATGGTGATGCGCGCTGCGCCATCGGCTTCCACTTCAACCGGCACGGTATTGCCGTTTTCCGCGATTTCCGGCGCGGTGATGATGATCCCGCCTTCGGAAGCCTCCGCGCCGCCGGTGAAGGCCGCCATCGCGTCTTCCAAGGACTGGGCCGAGGCCGAGCGCGGCAGGATGCCCGCCACAGCTGCGGCGCTGAGCGCCGTGATCAGCGCTTGTCTGCGCGTCAGGTTCATTTTCGTCTCCTCCTGAGTGTCTCGTATAAAGCCGACTGTCAGTCCTGAAGCGTCATCAGGTAGGCGACCACGTCTTCCACCTGCTGCGCCGTCAGGATCGACTGACCGGTCAAATCTTCGCGTACATTGATGAAGCCTTCGCTCACGTAGAAAGCTGGCATGATCGTGTCCGGGAATACGTTTTTCGAGTTCACGATGATCCCGCGCAGATCCGCCTCGGACCAGCGGTCTCCGACACCGTCAAGCATCGGCCCTACCTCGCCATGGAACGGCTGGTCCGCCATATCGCTGTTCTCGTGACAGGCCAGGCAGTTGCCAAGGCGGCGATTGATGAAGACCTCGCGTCCGGCCGCAGCATCGCCCGGCACGCCGGTCAACGAAGCCTCGACCTCTCCGTATTCGCCGAACACGACGTCAGCATGCGCAACCTCGTCCGCGAACGCCGGAGCGGCGACCATAAGCACGCCAGCTGCAAGAGCTGTAAGTTTCACGTCCATTCCTCCCGTTTGTATTCTTCCGTCCACAATAGGGTGCGGGGACGATTCCTTGCAACATTAAATTCGCATTTATGAATTTGCAATGCAGGAATCTTGCCCATCACTATCACTCGATGATCCCCATTTCTGTAAGTCTTCTCGCATGATAGCGCTGGAATCCTTCGTCGCCGTCATAGCCGTGTTCCTGCACCCAATGGAGCAGATTGAACGTCGTCCACCCGCCAAATGCCCCCGGCATCGTCGCCACGCTGGCCTGCACGGCGGTCTGATCATCGGGCACATCCTCGGGCATGAACATCAGCGTCGGCGTGAACAGAATCCCCCATCGGCGGGCGATGTCGCGCTCGCTCATCGCCTCTCCGTCGAAGTCGGTGACTTCAAGGCTGCCATGCAGGTTCAGCCGGACCACAAAGAAATCCTCGTCCAGCATCGCGGCAATATCCTCGCGCGAGAAGACGTTTTCATGCATCTCGTTGCAATAGATGCACCCACGTTGCTCGAAGAGTATCAGCAACCGCTGGCCGTTGGCATTGGCGTCACCAAGATCCTCGCGCAGATCGAGGAAGGTTTCCTCGATCCAGGTCTCCACATGAAGGCCGTTATCGTCCAGTTCGGCGACAGCCGGGAATGCCGTGGCCACGCCGAGAACGAGTCCGGCAAGTCCCGAAATAAGCTGTTTCATGGTGCGTTCCTCCCGATCATGGTCATCCGATGCCCGTCCAGTCCGGGCCATAGTCGATCATCCACTGCGCCACGACATTGATCGAATCCGTTGCGATCAGCACGGCAAAGACGATCAGCAAGACGCCCATTCCCTTTTCCACCTTGCCCATGTGCCGGCGAAACCGCCCCATCCAGCGCATGAACGGACCGACAAACGCGGCGGCAACGATGAATGGCAATGTCATGCCGAGCCCGTAGACCATCAGCAGCAACGCGCCCGTCGTGGCGGTGCCCGCATCCGCCGCCGTGAACAGGATTGCGGCCAGAACCGGACCCACGCAGGGTGTCCAGCCGAAGGCGAAGGCCAACCCGATCACATAGGCCCCGACAATACCCTTGCCGCGGTCGATCTGATTGTCTGCGCGCAGCTGGCGATAGAGAATCGGGATCTTGACCACGCCAAGGAAATGCAGCCCCATGGCCAGGATGATCGCCGCCGCGATCCACCGCAGCACCGGCATCGCGTCGCGCACCGCCTGCCCGAAACTGGACGCGGCCATTCCAAGCGCCATGAAGATGGTCAGGATGCCGAGGCTGAAGGCAATCGCGGGCAGGATCGCCTGACGGCTCGCACCTCGGTTTTCGCGGGCTGCGGCCAGGTCATCGGCGCTCATCCCCGCGAGATAGGACAGGTAGAAGGGCACAATGGGCAGGATACAGGGCGACAGGAACGACAGAAGTCCCGCAAGCGCCGCGCCGCCAAAGCTGATGTCGAAAATGCGCCTGCCCTCCCCTGCACTTGCCATATTCACACATTCAAAATACATTATATGTGAAAGGCGTCAATCATGGGTATGCCGATGAATGCCAAACTTCTTGTCGCGGCCTGTATCGCAGCGCTTGGCCTGGCCAGCACTGTGGCGGCGGATACCGCCCTTGTGATGGTCGAACAGGATGGCTGCGTCTACTGCCGCCGCTGGCACACGGATGTGGGCGAGATTTATCCTCTGACGGAATTCGCCGAAACCGCCCCGCTGCGCATCGTGGATTTGCATGACCTGCCCGAAGACCTGACCTTCGCCAGCCGCGTTGTCTTCACCCCTACCTTCGTTCTGGTCGAGGACGGGCAGGAAATCGCCCGCGCCGAAGGCTATGTCGGGGATGAACTGTTCTGGATGCATATGGACCTGCTGTCACGTCGGCTGTCCGAGCATCGCAACGCGGTCTCGGCCCCGTGAGGACCAAGGCCCCCTCTCACCCCGCGCCGGGCCGGGATTCCGCTCGGACGTCAGAGACACCCGGCTTTGGAAGCAGGACGAGACTTGCCAGACGGATTGAAACCACACGAGAAACCTTAGTAAACGCTGGACTATTCCACCCTGATCGGTCCATATGCCCAACAATTGCGCCAAAAGGCGCAGTCGACCCGACATTTTTACAAGGGGCGCGGGAAAATGGGTCTACCGGCGCGGCTAGCGGACCTTGAGGACGACGAGATGGAGCGGCTTGCCAACAACGCAACAGAAGCTGCCCAGTTGCTCAAGGCTGTCAGTCATGAAGGCCGCCTGATGATCCTGTGCCACCTTGCCACCGGTGAAAAATCCGTGACCGAGCTGGAACAGCTGCTGGCCGCGCGTCAGGCGGCGGTGTCGCAGCAATTGGCCCGTCTGCGGCTGGAAGGTCTGGTCGCCACCCGGCGCGACGGGAAAGTGATCTGGTATCGTCTCTGCGATGAGCGCGCGATCAGAATTCTTGAACTCGTCTACGATATGTTCTGTAATCCCGAGATGCCCGAGGCCTGACCGACGGTGGCCCGGTGCGTTTGGGAGGACGCCTGATGCCAGAGATTTCCGACGCCGGACTTGCGGCCCTGATCGGGCTCGCGACGGGTATCATTCTTGGCCTTGCCTCACGGATCGGCCGGTTCTGTTCGCTCGCCGCGATCGAGGATGCCAGCTATGGCGGCAACGACAACCGCTTGCGCATGTGGGGCATTGCGCTCGGCGTGGCGATCCTGGGCACCCACCTGCTGATGTCGGCGGGACTGCTGAACCCTGCGGATGTCTTCTATCTGACCCGCTGGTCCATTGTCGGGGCTGTCGCGGGTGGGCTGCTCTTCGGGGTTGGCATGGCATTGGCCGGCAATTGCGGCTTCGGCGCGCTGGCCCGGATCGGTGGCGGCGATTTTCGCTCTGGCGTCGTCGTGGTCACAATGGGCATCACCGCCTATGCCACCATTTCCGGCCCGCTCTCGGGGCTGCGTCTGGCCCTGGTTCCGGGCCAGTCCAGCGAGAACCCCTCCGGTATCGCCCAGATGGTCGAAAGCGCCATCGGCTTGCCACCCCTGGCCACCGCCACCATTATTGCCGCCCTTCTGGCAGGGCTGGCCATGCGCGGCGCCGACTGGTCGGAGTTTCGTCCCCACGCGATCTGGGCGGCCATCGTCGGGGTGACCATCGCCGCCACATGGGGCGCCCTGCAATGGCTGCATTTCGAAAGCTTCGAGTCGATCAGCGTCGCAAACCACACATTCGCCGCCCCGATCGGAGAAACCATCCTTTTCGCCATGACCTCCAGCGGCACAGCCGTGACATTTGGCATGGGCTCGGTTCTGGGCGTGGTCGCAGGGGCCTTTCTGGGCAATACCCGCCTGGGTCACTTCCGGTGGGAAGCCTGCGACGATGCCCGCGAGCTGGGGCGGCAACTGGTCGGGGCCTCGATGATGGGCGTGGGCGCGGTGCTGGCCAGCGGCTGTTCCATCGGTCAGGGGTTGTCGGCCTTTTCTGTCCTCGGCCTCTCTGCTCCTGTCACGCTGCTCAGCATCTATGCGGGTGCCCGGATCGGTCTACATTTCCTGATCTATGGGCAGGGTTTCCGCAACGCGGACTAAGCGTTTCCGCAGAAGTCTTTGTGATCGGGCCATAATCCCCTAGACTTCGCGCAAGGCGGGGGCCGCAGGGAACAAGGCAGGCGCATATGGCGATAGATTGGAACAAGGAGCGCCGGAACGGCTTCGTCCTGCTGGCCCTGCTGGCCTGGCTGATCGGGGCCAGCCCGCATCTGATGGGGTGGGCGCTGTCGGGGACGCCCCCCGACGCGCTGGTCTGGAACCTGACCCACTATCATGTCAGCTATCAGGAGTTCGGCTTTTTGCGCCGGGGGCTGATCGGGTCCGTCATGGCCCCCCTTTTTGCGGTACTGCCGAACGGAGGCGTGGCCGAATATGGCGTGATGCTCGGGCTCGATCTTCTGTTGTGCATGGGTCTGGCCGTGGCCGCCTCCCGCATGTTCCTGCCGCTTGCAGATGCCGCCCCCGGACAGCGATTCCTTGCCGCCGCCATACTGATCGCGCCCGTGGGAATGATGCAGATGGGTTACGACATGGCGCGGCTCGATCATGTGAACTTCGTGCTGACCGGGATGGCAGTCACGTCAATCCTGAAAGGCCGCGCATGGCTTGCCGCACTGCTCATGACCACCGCCATGCTGGTGCATGAGGCGGTGCTGTTCTACGGCGTCCCCGTCGTTGTCGCCCTGGCCCTGCGCCGGTCGCTGACCGAGGCCGCGACCATTGCCCTGCCTGCCCTTGCCGCCACGATCGCGCTGATGCTCTGGGGCGGAACCGAGATCGACCTGGCCACCACCCTGCCGCCCGAGGCCAATCTCGCCGCCTCGGTCTGGACCCGGGAGATCATGGAACCGGCCCGCGGCTTCCCGCCCTCACATTACCTGATCGCGGCTTATGCGGCGCTTGTGCCGCTGCTGCTGCTCCACCGCCACTACCGGCTGAACACCGAGGTGCCCGACCTGCTCCTCTTCGCGCCCGCCGCGACGCTGGCGCTGTTTGCCCTCGGCGTCGACTATGGCCGCTGGTCGCATTGCCTGTTCTTCTCTGTCCTGCTGGTACTGGCAGCGGCCCCGGCGCTCGACCGCAGGCGCGGCGCAGACCTCTCGCCCCTGCCCGTCAAGATCGCCATCGCGCCCTGGCTCTTCCCCCTTGGCCCGATCGGCATCGCGCTGCTCTACCCCTTCATCCCCTGGATCGTCTGACCCTTTCATCTTGGGTGAAATACCTCGGGGGGTCGCAGGGGGGCGGCGCCCCCCCGACGGCACGGCGAGGGCTCCCTGAAAGGGGGCTCGAGACGGGCCGTTCCCCACCCCACGCCTGCCACGGATCACTCGGCCAGAATGACACTTACCCGGCGGTTCTGGCGGCCCTTCTTCTCGATCTTGCCAAGCGTCACCTTGCCGATCTCGCCGGTGCGCCGCACATGGGTGCCGCCGCAGGGCTGCAGGTCGATCTGGCTCGACCCCTCTTCACCGATCCTGACCAGCCGTACCCGGCCCGCGCCCATGGGGGGCATGACCGACATGGTCTTGACCAGACCGGGATTGGCTTCAAGCTCCGCATCGGTGATCCATGTCTCGCTGACCGGCAGATCGCGGTCGATCAAGGCGTTCAGCTTGCCTTGCAGCACCATCTTGTCATCGGGTGCATCGGGCATGTCGAAATCGAGCCGCCCCTTCTCGGCGGAAATCGCGCCACCGGTCACCGGCAGCGGGATCACCACGGACAGGAGATGCAGCGCGGTGTGCACGCGCATATGGGCAAATCGCCGGTCCCAGTCGAGCCGCTGTTCGACCGTCGCGCCCACCGGCGGCAGCTCTCCGGCCTCGGCGGGGACCATCACGATCTCGCCCCCCTCGCCCTTCACGGTCGTGGCAATCCGCAGCCGTCCACCCGCCCAATCGAGCGTGCCGCTATCCCCCGGCTGGCCACCGCCCTGCGCATAGAAGAGCGCGCCATCCAGAACCACGCCACCTTCCTCGGTGATCCGCACCACCGTGCCCGGAGCGGATTTGCGATAGGCGTCTTCCATGAATAGCTGCTTGGTCATCAGGTCTGCTCCTCTTGCGGGGGCGCATCGGTGTCATCCCCGTCTTCTTCAGTCTCCACCCCGGTCAGGGCAGTCGTGTCTTTCAGCGCGTCGGGATTACGGATCCAGATATCGCGCTGTGCGAAGGGAATTTCGATCCCCGCCTCGGCAAAGCGCTTGGCGATCTCGTGATTCATGTCACTCTTCACGCTCAGCATCCAGTTCACATCGCGCAGGATCGCCCGGATCTCGAAGTTGAGGCTATCGGCCCCAAAGCCCTGGAAGATCACATTGGGCGGTGGCGTCAGCAGCACCATGGGATGGGCCTCGGCCACCTCTTTCAGAATGGTTTCGACCTGCCGCGTATCGGTCCCGTAGGCCACGCCCACGGGCACGATCACCCGGCCCGTGGCGTTGTGATGGGTCATGTTGGTGACCACACCGGAAATCAGGTCGGCATTGGGCACGATCACATCAGACCGGTCGAAGGTCTCGATCCGGGTCGAGCGCACCGAGATTTCGCGCACATATCCCGCGGTCGTCCCGATCTGGATCCAGTCGCCTTCCTTGATCGGGCGTTCCACCAGCAGGATGATGCCCGAGACGAAGTTCGACACGATGGCCTGAAGGCCGAAACCGATGCCGACGGACAGGGCACCGGCGACAATGGCGATGGAACTGAGGTCAATCCCCGCCACCGTGATGGCCACAAGCGCGGCGAGGAAGATCCCCACATAGCCGGTGCCAGTGACAACCGCGTTGCGCCCGCCCGCGTCCAGTTTGGTCTTGGGCAGGACCGAATTGCGCAGGGTGCTCTGGATCAGACGGGTTGCAGTATATCCGACGACGAACACGATTGCGAAGCTGAGGAAACTGCGCGGGCTGATATGAACACCGCCCAGGTCGAAGCCGAGGATCAGCTGTTCCCACAGATCCGCAAGCTGCGCCTGCCGCATGCCCCAAATCAGGGCGAAGATCGGCACCGAGGCGATGGTCAGCAGAAAGCCGATCAGGGTCGGAGTCAGCGCCTCGTCCAGCCCGTCCTGCCGTCCGGTGAAGGCGCCGTAGACATTGGCCACCAGCCTTTGCAGAACCCCGAGAAGCGCCAGCAGCGACAGGGACAGAACGGCAGGAAACAGAAAGCTCGACCCGGCGGTGAAGTAGCCCACCCCGGCCAGCACCGGACCGGCAAAACCCAACAGCAGCACTGCACGGCCGATCAGCCCGAAGACGCGGGTGCGCAGACTGGCCGGGTCTTCCAGGTCGGATTGGGCCTTTGCATGCAACACCAGGAACCGCCCGAGACGGGCCAGAAAGAGGCCGGTCAGGATCACCAGCGGAAAGAAGATGACAAGCCGTTCCGCAGGCTGAAATCCTTCGCTTTCCGCGATGGCATGGACCAGCTGCGACACGCCCATCAACAGGCCGAGCCAGCCCGCCGCGCGCCGCCCCCGGGCCAGCTTGACCTCGGGCAGATTCAGCGGCCGCGCAGCCGTTTCGCGCGCCGGGAATACCTGCCGCCCGATCCAGATGGCGGCCGCGACAGTGATGGCGATCTGCGGTATCGCCGCCAGGATGACCGAGCCGCGCAGTCCCACGAAGCTGCTTTCCTCGACCGCCTGCGCCAAGGCAATCACCCCGAGCGCCGGCAGCCCGTGCTGCGCAATCGACAGGAAGAACACCGACAGCCGCGCCGTGGGCGAGCTTTCTTCCTGTTCCACCGGGCGGCGCATCATCCGTCCGACCCATTTCCACCCGCGCAGGATCAGCACCATGCCCGCCAGGAAATAGAGAAGAACCAGCGGCAGGTTCTCACTGAATTCCTCCTGGTAGATGGGCGAACTCCAAAGCCGCAGATTCTCGTTGGCCAGCGAATTGAGATAGGAGAAGACCGCCGAGATCGCCCCGGGCCAGTTGGACGGGTTTATCGGCGACGGCTGCAATGTCAGCAACGCCCCGGCCTGTCGGCTGGCGAGCAGGCGGTCGATCTCGCCGATCAGCCCCTGCGCACGGCGCAACTCTGCCTCTGCCCGACGTCCGGGGGCCTCGGCCTCGGACAGCCGGGCGCCAAGATCGGTCCGCTGGCTGGAAATCGCATCCGGCTCGGGGCTGCCATCCTCTGGCACCGGGCCAAGCGCCACGATCTGGGCGCGCAGCGTCTCGATGCGCGCGGCATTGGTTCCGGTCGCGGCCCTGAACTGTTCGCGATACTCGACGATCTGCGCCCGCAGCGTCTCGAATGCCGGATCGGACGCGCGTTCGGCATCGATCACGCCTTCTGCACGCTCCGCCAACTGCGTCCACTGGTCATAGTCCGGGCCGACAGCGGTGTCCTGCGCCCAGACCGTTGCGGTCAGCGCAGTCAGAACGACCAGACAGAGGGCAAGGAAGCGGTGGATCATCACCCGTTACTCGAAGACGGATGGCAGGTCGCGCGGGGCGGCATCCATCCATGCAGGGACCGGCAGGCCCTTTTCACGCAGGAAGTCAGGGTTGAACATCTTGGACTGGTAGCGCGTGCCGTAGTCGCAAAGGATCGTCACGATGGTATGGCCCGGCCCCATTTCGCGCGCCATGCGCACCGCACCGGCCATGTTGATCGCCGACGACCCGCCAACGCAGAGCCCCTCTTCCGACAGCAGGTCAAAGGCCATGGGCAGCGCTTCCGCGTCGGAAATCTTGTAGCTCATGTCGGGTCGGAAGCCTTTGAGGTTCTCCGTCTCGCGCCCCTGTCCGATGCCTTCGGTGATGGAACCGCCTTCGGATTTGAACTCACCTGTGGTGTAGAAATTGTAAACGCCCGAGCCGTCGGGATCGGCAAGGCCGATCTTCACGCCTTTCGGCTGCAACGCCATGCCGACACCGGCGATGGTCCCGCCAGACCCCACGGCGCAAATGAAGCCATCGACCTTGCCGCCGGTCTGATCCCAGATTTCCGGCCCCGTGGTTTCCACATGCGCCTGCCGGTTCGCCACATTGTCGAACTGGTTGGCCCAGATCGCGCCATTTGGCTCCGTTTCGGCCAGCGCCTTGGCCAGCCGCTCGGAGTAGCGCACGTAGTTGTTGGGGTTCTTGTAGGGGGCCGCCGGCACCTGCACCAGCTCTGCACCCGCCAGCCGGATCATGTCCTTCTTTTCCTGGCTTTGCGTCTCGGGGATGACGATGACCGTCTTGAACCCCATCGAGGCCCCCACCAGCGACAGGCCGATCCCGGTATTTCCGGCGGTTCCTTCCACGATGGTCCCACCGGGCTTCAGATCACCGCGCGCAATAGCGTCACGGATGATGAACAGTGCCGCGCGATCCTTGACCGACTGGCCGGGATTCATGAACTCGGCCTTGCCGAGGATCTCGCATCCGGTGGCGTCGCTCAGCCGGTTCAGCCGGATCAGGGGCGTGTTGCCCACGGATGCTGCGAGATCTTTGTTGATGGTCATGTCCGGTCACTCCGCCGATATCTTGTGACCGCCCCGAAAGCGGTCCTTGTTGCCTAGAAGGGATAGGCGCGCACAGCGCCAAACTCAAGCAGGTAGCATCGCAACTGTAATGTGCCTAGGCGCGCAGCCGGTCGCGATTCAACATCAACCATTGCACCGACAGGATCAGCGGCGCGTTCACCAGCTCACCCGTCTCCAGCATGGTGACGAGCTGCTCATAGGGCACCAGCAGGTTGCGGATGTTTTCGCCCTCGGACTCCAGCCCGCCCACCTTCCTGCGATCATCGACCAGTTCGGTGATGCCGATATAGGATACCAGATACTGCGCAATACCCCCCGGCGAGGGGTAATAGCCCGCCACCTTGTGCAGCGCTGTCAGCTCGGCATGTGCCTCTTCGCGGGTTTCGCGATAGGCGGTCTCCTCATAGCTTTCGCCCGCATCGACGATGCCTGCCACCGGTTCCAGCAGCCATGGCTGCGGATCACCCTGCGCATAGGCCCCGATGCGCAGTTGTTCCACCAGCAACACCATGTCGCGCGCCGGATCATAGGGCAGCACCGTCACCGCATCACCCACGTTGAAAATGGCGCGCGCACCGGTGTCGGACCAGGTGCCGTCGAAGCGGCGAAACCGGGTCTGGTATTCCTCGACCGTGAAGAATTTCTCGTATGGTCGCGCCAGCGAGGTCAGTTCCACCTCGTTGCGCGTCAACGGGCTGGAGACTGTCACCGGCCTGCGGCGGGCGGCTGCAAGAACGTAGGATTGCGCACGCGCGCGGATGATCGGGAAACGCGCTGCGACCTGCTCGGGCGTCTCGCGCCCGAAGGCCCGCATGACTTCGCCTGCCGCGATCAGCGTCAGCGGCCCCCATTGATCCACCCAATCCGGCAGGTGCCAATCCGCACCGGGCTGCCACGGGGCCTCTTTCGGCATGAACACCCGCGCCGGAACCGGGCCGGTCGCCCCCTCGGCGGTGACATCGACCAGATCGTAGGAAAACGCCCCCTCGTAAAAATTCAGCCGGGCGATGTCGTCTTCCGTCAGCCCGTGGGCCAGCACCCCCTCGGCGATGCGACCTGCATCCTCGGCCAGCATGGGAAAGCTCTCGCCCTCGGCGCAGGCCACGCGATATCCCGGCAGGTGGGCGGGCTCGGGTGAGAGGACACGGCCAAGAACGATATCCAGCAGCGGCTGATGCCGCAGCGTGCCAAAGAAAAACAGGGGTGTCATCGGGTCAGGTCAGCTCCAGCGGCGGTTTACAAACTCGGCCACGATCCCCGCAACCGCGCCTCCCCCGAACAAGATGATCAGCGTGGGCACCGCCGTCAACACCGACAGCCCATATTCCATCAAAAGTTCCAGCGCCGCGATCACCGCCTCGCCCGGCCCGTCATAGCGCAGCCGGGTGGACCGATAGAACATCTCGAAAATGCCGAAAATGGCAACCGCCCAGAAGGCGATCATGAAGGACGTCCGAACCCCGGTGGTGATCGCCATGGAGATCCCCTCGCCCACATTGCGACCCATGGTCATCCAGCCCTGCCCGATGCCAAGCGCCGTCACGATCGGGATCAGCCAGAACCGCGGCTGCCCCGGCGGCAGGGTCTCTGCATAAGCCGCCGCCGCGAAAAAGCCGACGATGGCGAAGAGGACGGCGGAAACAAGCTTGGCAGTGGTCGGCATGGGATCAACCCGGTCTGGTCACGGAAATCTGTGTGACATCAGTATTGCCGCTGTGAAAGCTTGCTGCGCAAGAGGTCAGGTAAAAATTCCACATCCGACGGAACCGGTCGTCAAACCCAAGCGCCGCCACATCGTCCCATCTTTCGTTGAACGTCTCGTGCCAGCGGCGCAGGGTCTGGCTGTAGCTTTCCCCGAATTCGTGACTGCCCGAAAACTGCAACCCCGCTGCCTCAACCTGCTGACGCAGCACCGACGGGCACGGCAGCATGCCGCCCGGAAAGATGTATTTCTGGATGAAATCGACGCTGCTTTTGTAAACCTTCCAGCGCGCGTCCTGCACGGTGATGATCTGCAACGCCGCGACCGCGCCGGGTTTCAGCCGGTCCCGAACGGTGGAAAAGAAAACGGGCCAGTATTTCTCGCCCACGGCTTCGAACATCTCGACCGAGGCGATGCCGTCGAACTGGCCGTCCACATCGCGATAATCCTGCATACGGATTTCCACCTGATCCGACAGCCCCTGCCGTTCCATGCGGGCCACCGCGTAATCGTGCTGTTCCCGGCTGATCGTCAACCCGGTGATCCGCGCGCCGCGCTCCTTCGCGGCATATTCCGCGAACCCGCCCCAGCCACAGCCGATTTCCAGCAGATGATCGCCCGGTTTCACGCCGATCTTGTCTGCCAGCGCCGCGTATTTGGCCCGCTGTGCGGCCTCGGTCGGTTCCTGGCCGGTTTCGAACAGGGCCGAGGAATAGGTCATCGTGTCATCGAGCCAGAGCGAATAGAAATCATTCCCCAGATCATAGTGATACGAGATATTTTTCTTCGCCTGCCGCTTGGAATTGCCCTGCATCCAGAAGCGCAGCTTCTCATAGGCCCGCACCAGCGCCATCCCGAGGAACCCGTCATAGACCTCGTCGTTATCCGCATGGACCGCATCCATCAGCGCCTGCAGATCGGGGGTGGACCAGTCGCCCTCCAGATAGGCATCGCAGAACCCCAGATCGCCCTCGCGGATCAGCCGGGCGAACACATCGGGATCATGCACCTCGCAAATGCCGAGCGGCCCGGGGTTCTCGCCCTCGGCCCGGAAGACACGCCCGTCTGGCAGGTGGAACTCCAGACGCCCGTTCTTCAGCTTGCTGACCGTTTGGAAGACTTGCGCGAAATAGCGCGGCAGGTCGGTTTCTCCGACTGTCGTTGTCTTGACGCTCATGTCCCATCCCCTTGTCGCAAGCGTATCATGGACGCGAACTCTGTCATCTGGCAAGAGATTTAGCTTTTCAGCGCTTTATAGGCGTCGAGCGCCCGTTCCCTGCCCTCGGGTAGGCTGACCATCGGCGTGCAGCCCTTGCGGATTCTCCGCGATTTCGGGATCGCGGCGGCGAAATCCTTCGCGCCCGCCCCATGCAGCCAATGCGTGCGGTAAACTGCCTTCCGATCGAACTTCTCCGCCTGCGTATCCGGGTTGAAGATGCGGAAGAACGGTGCAGCATCGGGGCCGGAGCCTGCCACCCATTGCCAGCCCATGGCGTTCGAGGCCGGGTCCCAATCCACCAGCGTCTCGGCAAACCAGTCGCGCCCGATGCGCCAATCCACCATCAGGTGCTTGGTAAGATAAGATGCCACCAGCATCCGCGCGCGGTTGTGCATGCGGCCGGTGACGTAAAGCTCCCGCATGGCGGCGTCGACGATTTCCACTCCGGTCTCGCCGTAGCGCCAACGCTCTGCCGCCTCGCCATCGCCCTGCCAGGGAAAATCGTTCCATTCAGGACGCCAGTTGCCAGTCAGGATTTCCGACGAATGGAAGACCAAGTGATAGGCGAATTCACGCCAGACCAATTCCTTGAGGAAATGTTCCGCCCCCTTGCCACCTGCGCCCTCCATCGCGCGCCAGCCGGCATGCCAGCACTGGCGGGGAGAAATCTCACCATAGGTGAGCGGTTCCGACAGGCCGGAGGTGGCATCGAGCGCGAGGAAATCCCGGTCGTCGCGATAGCTGGCGACACGCCGGTCCATAAACTCCGCCAATCTGTCCTGAGCGGCCTGCTCCCCAAGCAGCAGATGTTTTTCGACAATCGCCGCGCCACGGTGCATCGGCGCAGACAGGGCCCAGTCCCGGAGGCTCTCGCTGGCAGGCATCCGATCGGGAAAGGTCAGCTTGGGAACCGGCAGGGGGGCAGGGACATCACGGTCGCGCACCGCCTTCCAAAAGGGCGTGTAGACCCGGTAGAACCCGCCGGTTCCGGTTTCCACGGTCCAGGGTTCGAACAGCAGATGGGCGTTGAAGCTTTCGGCCTCGATCCCCCGGTCCCTCAGCGCCGCCTTGATCTTGCTGTCGCGGTCCCGCGCGTGCGGGTCGTAGAGCCGGTTCCACACCACCTTGGTCGCGCCGGTTTCCGCGATCAGCGCCTCCAACACCTCCAGCGCATCGCCTGTGCGCAGAATGACCGAGCCACCGGGCTGGCCAAGAGTTTTGCAAAACTCTTCCAGCGCCCGGCCCAACCGGAAGGCAGGGGCTGCGCCGAGCGCTGTGACAGAGCCGTCGCGGATCACCACCGGGATCACCGGGCGCCCCTGACAGGCCGTCAGTGCCGGGTTGTCCGCCAGCCGGAAATCCCGGCGCATCCAGTAGATGATCGGTGCCATGCTCATGCCCTGCCCTTTTGTCGCCAGACACCTAGATCGCACCCGGCACCGGTCAAGCCCGTCAGATCACCTTGTCAAGCGCCCCGATCAATTGCTGGATTTCTCCGTGATGCGTGTAATGGGTGAAGCTCAGGCGCAGCACGCCCTTATCAAGATTCACCCCCATGGCGCCAAGCGGGCGCACGGCATAGAAATCACCACCGCCTGCCATGATGCCATGAGGCGCAAGATCAGCCGCGACCGCCTCCCCCGCCCGGTCCAGCGAGACAGCCACAGTTGGCGCGCGGCCTGTTGGCGAAGCCGAGCCGATCAGGCGCAGCGAGTTCTTGGACGACAGGTAGGCCAGAAGCGGCTCCAGCAGCGACACTTCCTGCTCGCGCATCAGATCATGCGCAAACCGCGCGGCCCCTGCCCCGCTGGCCGGTCCGCCGTGATGGGCCGAGAGCGCCTCCATGTAGTCGGCCATGCCGGCACTGGCAGCCACCTGCGCATGGTCGGGGCCAGCGGGCGTGAAACGTTTATAGAGCGACCCCTCGTTGAAATAGTGCCCCTGGTTCGGCAGCACCTCCCCAAGCGCCCGGCGGATCACCATGATACCCTGATGCGGCCCGTAGGTCTTGTAGGCGGAGAAGAGGTATATATCGGCCCCGAGCGCACCAACATCCTCGAACCCGTGCGGCGCATAGCTGACCCCGTCGACGCAGGTATAGGCCCCCGCCGCCCTGGCCTGCGCGCAGATCGCGGCGACGTCATTCACCTCGCCCACCACGTTGGAACAATGCGGGAAGCAAACCAGCCGCACCTTACCATCGGCCATCAAAGGCGTCAGCGCAGAGGGGTCCAGATGCCCGGTCTCGGGGTCGATCTGCCATTCACGGACCTCGATCCCCTCGTCGGCCAGCCGCCGCCATGGCCCGGAATTGGCCTCGTGGTCCTGATTGGTCACGACAATCGCATCGCCCTCGTCCAGATACTGCCGGAAGGCCTGCGCCAGCACATAGGTGTTCTGCGTGGTGGACGGGCCGAAGGACAGCTCATCGGTCTCCACCCCCAGCATCGCGGCCAGACGGGTCCGCGCCTCGTCCATCTCCTCGCCGCCCAAACGGCTTGCTTCAAAGGGGGCATAGGGCTGGACCTTGCGCTCCGTGTAGAAGCGGAACAGCCGGTCGATCACCTGCTGACAGGTATAGCTGCCGCCTGCGTTCTCGAAAAAGGCCTGCCCCTGGAGGGAGGGTTGCGAAAAAGCCGGGAACTGCGCGCGCACCCAGTCGATATCAAGTTGGGACATTCTGTGATCCTCAGTCTCTTTGCCTTGCTCGGGAATACGGGCCTCAGGGCGGGCATTCCCATCCTGGCAGGTCTTCCAGCCGAGCCGGCGACCCGACCCGGATCAGCGGCAGCCCCGTCTTACCGACGGGACGACAACAGGGCTACGACAGAGCCACCATGCGGTCAATCACGGGATCACAAAAAGAAAATCCCCCACCGGTTGCCCGGCGGGGGATCCCCCTCACATCAGATGCCGCGCATCACTCGCGATAGACGCTTTCGACACCGTTCTTTTCACGGATCGCATCGCGCCAGATGCCCTTGATCACGGCAAAGCCCATCAGCAGCATCACGAAGCTGAACGGAAGCGCCCCGATGACCATCGCGGTCTGGATCGCCCCAAGCCCGCCGATAACCAAGAGCGCCCCCACGACCAATGCCAGGGCCGCGCCCCAGAACAGGATGTGCGGACGGCCTTTGGGGCCTTCGTCACCGCCGGAATTGATCGTGTTCACGATCAGAACGGCGGAGTCGGCAGAGGTCACGAGATAGGTCAACAGCAGAACCACCACGATCACGGCCATGACCCAGGCCAGGCCCGAGGACAGCATCACGTCGAGCATCGCAAAGAGCTGCGATTCCGCGCCAGCACCGGTGATCGCGTCGCCCGCATCGCCGTTCAGCGACAGGTCAATGGCGGTGCCGCCAACGATCGCGAACCAGACGAAGCACATCATCGACGGGATGATGATTGCACCCAGAACATATTCGCGCACGGTCCGACCGCGGGAAATACGCGCCAGGAACACGCCCACGAAGGGGGCGAACGCAATCCACCAGGCCCAGTAGAAGACGGACCAACCGCCCTGCCAGCCAGCAAGTTGGGTTGCGACCGAGTCTTCCACTCCGTCAGCGCGCCAGACGGTGAACATCATCGAGGGCAGGTTGACCAGGTAGTCGAAGATGCCGACGAACAGTGCCTGAAGCCCGAAGAAGGTGGAGCCGAAGATCAAGAAGAAGGCCAGCAGGAAGAAGCTCAGCCCCATGTTGATATTCGACAGCCACTTGATGCCCTTGCCCACGCCGGACAGCGCCGACAGGGTCGAGGCCCCCATGATCACCAGCAGCGCAAAGATGATCGCCGCGGTCGAGGCGCTGCCATCTTCCCGCAGCAGCCAATCGCCAAAGCCGATCCGATGGATACCGGCCACGAACTGGTTCACGCCAAAGCCAAGCGTCTGCGACACGCCCAGAACGGTGGCCACGACGGCGACGATGTCGACCACATGGCCAAGCGTGCCCGACAGCGACTTCCCGAACAGCGGCACCAGGGCCGACCGGATGGTCAGCGGCAGGTTGCGGCGATACGAGAAATAGGCCAGCGCCAGACCGACCAGCGCATAGCAGGCCCAGGCCCCGATGCCCCAGTGCAGGAACGACCACTTGTAGGCGTTGCGCACGTTATCGGCGGACGAGCCTTCCGCGTCCCCCATGATCACGTCAGGGTTGGTGGCGAAATGATAGATCGGTTCCGCCGTTGCGAAGGTCAGCATCCCGATCCCGATCCCGGCCCCGAACATCATCGAGAACCAGGAGAAATTCGAAAACTCCGGCTTGTCCTCCGGCAATCCGAGCGTCAGGCGGCCCGAGGCCGGCATGATCGCCAAGAGAATGCAAACGATGATAAAGAAGGCCACGACCCAGATATACCAGGTTGCGAAATTCGCCAGCAGGAAGCTGTTGAGGCTGCCAAGCACGCTGGCGGCGTTGTCAGGAAATGCGACAGCCCAGATGATCAGCGCACCAACGAGAATTTTTGCGGTAACGGTGACGTCTTTGCTGAACCCGTCATAGAAGCCGCCTTCGGCAGTCTTGATCGGCAGTTCCATCAATGGGGGCGTTTTTGCCATAGAGTTCTCCTCCCAGATGATTTGGAAAAACGGTTTTAGTTGGATTGTCCCCTGTCTCCTTTCCGTGCCGACCCCGGAGATGTTTTTCCGAAAAGAACCGGGTCCGGTCGCAGTCTCTCCCTTTCGGAAAGCCTTAGTGCGGGGGGGCATCGCTTCTTGTACAAAAACGGCACTTCCCCCACCGGCTGCGGCGCATTCGCGCATGCGCCCCCTCACAACTAACACGTGTGCGGGCAATCGGCTAACCTTTCCCTGCCCGGCGGAGCATTGATCATTGAGCAAGCAACAAAATAAGGGTCTCACGAGATGAGACAGCGCTGATCTGAGCCCGTTGCGACACCGTTCAACCGGATCTTCCAGGTTAGAAATCCCGCTGAAACCGTCGCATCCGAGATCGGGATTCCCGAAACCCCATGGCAAGGTAGGCTCGACCGGCCATATCGTTTTCCGGCATCGAAGACACGCTCAGACTCCGCGCTCCAAGTGCATCGGCATGGGCTTCTGCCGCCCGTACCAGAGCACCCCCGACACCCCGCCCTCGCAGGTCTTTCTGGACATAGAGATGATGCAGATCCATGGCCCTTTCCCCGAACTGCGCCCGCGCGCGGGGGCACAGCATCGCGTATCCGCAAAGCGCGCCGTTCACTTCCGCAACAAGGACATGCAGCCACGGGGCCTGCCCAAGGCAATCGCGGGCCAGCGTGGCGGGGGTGACGGTCGGGGTATCGCCATGAAACCGCGCCAGGTGGCGAACCATGTCGGCCAGCGCCTCCAGATCCTGGGGCGTGACGGGGCGGATGATCGGTTGAAGGGCCATTTCCAGTACTCCGGCTTGGGCCACCGAAGCCGGGATGACATGAAAAAACCGCCTCAGGTGGCGGTCTATTCTATCTGCACATGCGTCCCGCCCGTTCTATGAGAACGCGCGATAGGTAACAGTCATTGCAGCAAGTAGGGTCATAGGTCTTTTCTGCGCTTCTCTGGCCTTGCGGTCAAGGTCGCCCCAGCTTTCATCTTGGCAAAAATACCTCAGGGGGGTGCGGGGGGAAGACCCCCCCGCGGGTCGACGCCGGCAGGCGGCGAAACCCTGTTACTCAGGCGTTCACGTCGACGACCACACGCCCACGCACGCCACCCTTGAGGATCGAGCGGCCCAGATCGGGCAGATCGGCCAGCACCGCCGGGTGCACCATGGCCTCCAGCTTGTCCATCGGCAGATCGCTCGCGATCCGCTTCCATGCGCGAAGCCGGTTCTCATAGGGCTGCATGACACTGTCGATCCCCAGCAGGTTCACACCGCGCAGCAGGAACGGAATGACCGTCGCGGGCAGCCCTGCCCCGCCAGCCAGACCCACGGCGGACACCGAGCCGCCGTATTTCATCTGGCCCAGAACCCGGGCCAGCATTGGCCCGCCCACGGCATCCACGCAACCAGCCCAGGTTTCCGATTCAAGCGGGCGCTTGACGGTTTCGTTGATCTCTTCACGCGCCACAATGCGCTTGGCGCCAAGACCCTTGAGGTAGTCCTCCTGCTCGGGCCGACCGGTGACACCGGCCACGTCATAGCCCAGATTGGCCAGGATCGCGGTCGCAACAGACCCGACACCACCGGCGGCACCTGTGACCAGCACTTCGCCCTTGTCCGGGGTCAGCCCGTGATCTTCCAGCGCCATGACCGCCAGCATCGCGGTGAACCCGGCGGTGCCGACCGCCATCGCCTGACGCGCTGTCAGCCCCTCGGGCAGCGGCACAAGCCAGTCGCCATTGACCCGCGCCTTCTGGCTGTATCCACCCCAATGCGCCTCGCCGACGCGCCAGCCGGTCAGCACGACCTTGTCGCCGGGCGCATAGCGCGCATCGTCCGATGCCTCTACGGTGCCGGCGAAGTCGATCCCCGGAACATGCGGATACTTGCGGACCAGACCGCCACCTGGCCCGATGCACAGCCCGTCCTTGTAGTTCACGGTGGAATAGTCCACGGCCACGGTGACATTGCCCTCGGGCAGATCATCCAGACCGATCTGCTCCACCGCAGCCGAGGTCTTGCCGCTCTCTTCGTCTTTTCTCACGACCAGTGCGTTGAACATCTCGATTCCTTTTCTTTTCGAAGGGCCGCCCGGAAAGGCGACCACGTGACTATCAGTTCCAGAACGCCTCGTACACGGTTGCCGCGCGCACGCCCTCGGGGGTGACAACGTCGACCTCGGTAAAGGCGTCCCAATGGGTCATGCGGATCATGCCGATCGACACGTTGGTGTTGAAATCGGGCGACCAGACCGCCGAGCTGATGTTGCCCACATGCTTGTCGCCGACCACCACGGGCCACTGCCGGTCGCAGGGCGGCACCGCATCGCCGTGGATCTCGACAGGGCGGATCTGCTGAACCGGCCCTTCCTTGGACACGCGCAACAGCGCGTCACGCCCGACGCAGCCAATGGCCGTCGCGGTGTTGCAGAAGCGGCCAAGCCCGCATTCATGGGGCGTGTTGTCGTCGGTCATGTCATTGCCGTAGGACAGCAACCCGCTCTCGATCCGCTCGATCAGGTTGGGGCATCCGGCATGCACATCCAGATCCTTGCCCGCCTCCATCAGCGCATTCCAAAGCGGCATACCGATATCCGAGCCTTCCACATAGATCTCGAACCCGCCCTGCTTGGAATAGCCCGAGCGCGCGATCACGAGGTTACGCCCTTGGAAATCGAAATGCCCGAAGCGGAAGAAGCGAATATCGCGCACCGCGTCGCCGAAGACCCGCGCCATCAGCTCATCCGCCTTGGGCCCCTGCACCGCCAGCGGCGACACGTCGGGTTCATCGACCAGCACATCCAGCCGGTAGCCATAGGCAATGCCCTTGACCCAGAGCAGCAGGTCGCTGTCGGCGATGGATATCCACCAGCGGTCTTCGGCCAGTTTCACCGCGACGGGATCGTTCAGCATGCCGCCCGTCTCATCGACGATGGGCACGTAGTAGCACTGGCCGGGCAGCATGCCCCGCAGGTCTCGCGGGGTCAGCATCTGCATCAGGCGGCCTGCATCGGGGCCTCGCAGTTCCACCTGGCGCTCACAAGCCACGTCCCAGACCTGAACGGCCTGTTTCAGATGGTGATAGTCTTCAACCACCGAGCGGAAGACCGTGGGCAGCAGCATACGGTTATAAACCGTGTAACCTTTGACGCCAGCGGCCTCGACGCCCTCGGAAAAGGGGGTGCGGCGCAGGCGGCGGGATAGGGAAATCAGAGCCATGACGGCAGACTCCAACAAGGGTGGGTGGGGAAAGCCCTTCGGGGGCCTCCTGCAGGAAACCCCCAAGGAACGTCATTCAGATCAGCGCCTTAGCGCGGACCCTTCCAGTCGATCTGGCAGATCTCGGCCGAGCGGCCATCGAAATCCCAGACCCGGCCATAGGCGCGCAGCTTGCCCTTGGAGGCAGAGGCCACGGTGATGTCGGGACCCATCCAGTACTGGGTGTTGGTAACGACCAGATCGCTGTCGGGGTCATTGCCCGCAACCGGGGTCACGACACCCTGGATCTTGCGGCCCACGGTGATGTGACGGGTCTTGCCCTCGGTCTCATAGGTGACCGGCTGACGCTCATGGCCGAGGATTTCGCCCACGAGGATCTGGAACAGGCCCGTTGTGCCCTTGGCCGCACCGGAGAAGATCGCGACCAGCGCGTCATACTGATCCTCGGTGGACCGATCGTCGATGAACAGGGCCACCTTCCAGTTGCCGCGACCCATCATGCCGGGGATCTCGATCATCAGGCCGATATTGAGACCGCTCAGGTCGATATCGCCATAGCTGCCGCTGTCTATGCGTACACCGCCCCAGGTCTGGCAGTGGCCTTCGGTCGGGGGATGTTTGCCAAGCGAAATCACGCAAGGACAAAAGACCGTACAGTTGCAGTTCAGGATCAGCTCGCCCTTGATTGCCCAGGGGACGGTGCCGATGTCGCCGTCGAGTGCCATGTGACTTACTCCTCTTTCAGATTCCATTCAGCGCGACGAAGACCGCGCCCGCCAGCAGCGCGACCCCAAGGGGCCGTGTCAGCCAGCGCCCGATATCGGGCAGTTTTTCCAGGGCCATCAGCAGGGTCGCGAGCCCCATGAAGGCGATGTTCATCACGCCGCCGACGAAGGCGAGCATCATCAGCGCCCAACAGCAGCCCAGACAGACCGCCCCGAGGCGCAAGCCGTTGCGAAACGGCCCTTCGTCATAATGCTGCATGAAGAAGGTCATCGGCGCCCGGCATTTGGACAGGCAAGCGTCCTTGAGGGGTGTAAACTGATAGGTCCCGGCCATGGCAAGGATACCCGCAGTGAGCGCCGCCGAGGCGCTGGAGCCGAACGGGTCGAGCAACTCTGCCCGGAACAGCACAAGCTGTGTTGCAGCGGCCAGCAGCGAAAACCCCAGCCAGATGACCAGATACCCGCCCACAAGCGACGAAAACCGGGTCTCTGCGCCGCTATGGGACAGATCCTCATAGGTGGCAAAGGCGGGCAGCGCCGTTGGCGCCATCATCGCCGCCGACATCAGCGCCCACATCAGTGCCATCCGGGCGAAGCCAGCGGCATCAGGGGTCAGGTTGCACAGATCGGCCCAGAAGCCCGCGCCATAGGCCCGTCCCGCCGCGCGCAGCTCTGCCGGGATCGACATGGCATAAAGCGCCGCCCATGCCGCAAGGATCAGGGCAAAGAGCGCCAGCCAGTGCGGCCCCCGCATCGCTCTGATCCGTGTTGCAAACAAGGCTGGTCCTCCCCGACTCAGGTCTTGCGTTTTAAATGTCAGACTTTTAAATGTCTGACAAATAAAATCTCGAAAGTGACGTCACGTGAAAATCGACCCCAAGAGCAGCGCCGACCTGTCAGCGCAGATCGCCAAGGCCATTCGTGACTCGATCATCGCGGGGGATCTGATCGTCGATGAACGTCTTCCGTCAGAGGCCGAACTGGCCGAGCAGTTCGATGTCTCCCGCTCCACGGTGCGCGAGGCGTTGAAGCGTCTGGCGGCGCAATCGCTCATTCGCACGCAGCGCGGGGCGTTCGGCGGGGCCTTCGTGAACCGGCTGTCCTACCCCGATGCCTACGGCCAGCAGATCACGACCTCGACCCTGCTCCTGTCAATGAACAGCGTCAGCTTCGACACGGCCTGCGAGGCGCGCTATGCGTTGGAGCGCTCCTGCGCGCCCCTGTCGGCAGAGCGTCGCACGGCCGATCACCTCGCCACGATGCGCGCCGAGATTTTCCGCCAGCAACAGCCGGGCCTGACGGATGAGGCGTTCTGCGCCTCTGACGTGGCCTTTCACCGGGCGCTTGTGGATGGGGCGGACAATCCTGTTCTGTCCTACCAGCTGGCAGGCGCCGTCGAGGCGATGCAGCCCCTGATGAACATGATCACCTTCACCGCCCGCTCTCGCGAGGCGATTGTCGCGTTGCATACGCGCATTGCTGACGCGATCGAGGCGCGGGACGGGTCCGAGGCCTGCGATGGCCTCAGCCAGTTGGAACGCTACACGGTCGAGCTTGCCCGCTCGGTCATGGCCAAGCGGGCAAACCGGGAGGCCGGTTAGTTCCGGTCGAAACTGATCGAGCCGCTCCAGGGACCGTAATCCATGGTGGTGGACCCGTTCCATTCCGAGCCGCGATAGCTTTGCAGCCCCGGGGATGCAAGCACGGTGACCGTGCCACCGGCAGAGCTGATCACACCGGAGTGGAGCGCGGCAACGCAGATATTGCTGTCATTGGTGTAGGGACCAGATCCCCAGGCAGACCCGGTATAGGGACCGGCAGGGCAACTGCACTCATGGATTTCCGCCCCCGCCGGCATCGCCCCGCAGGCGGGGATTTCCATCGACACGAGCGTAACCGTGAAACTGCGGTCATAGGAGCCCCAGGTGCTGGTTGTAATGCCGTTCTGGGTAGAGCCGGGATAGCTCTGATATCCGCCGCCCGGGGTCACGAGGATCTGCCCGCCCCCGGCACCGATCACACCCGCATGGGCAGCGGCGACACAGACATTGCTGTCGGCCGTGTAGACATTGGTGCCCCAGACCGCCCCGGTTCCGCCGCCAGAGGCGCAGGTACAGGTGGTGGGACTGTTGATGCCGATGGCATTGGTGGGACACGGGGCGGTTTGTGCGGATGCGGCGCCTGCCATGGCCATAAGGCCCGCAGCGGCAGCTGCCGCGAGGCCCGCCTTTCGAGATGTGATTGTCATATGGCTTTCCTCCCTGAGAAATGGTCGTCTAAATGCGATCCAGTCTTCTTTACCTTTCGATGCCGATCAAGCGTTTTGGTGACGATTGCCGTTGAATCGCCTGCACCGAGGGCTTATCTTAAAGCTGTCCTTTCGGGGACTATGGACATAAACGCGCTCGTAATAAGCGGATCGGACCCGGGGGCGGTACCCGGCGGCTCCACCAATATCCTTCGTTTGGGGATCATGGGGCCGAAACAGGATCGACGAACGTCTAAAGGGGTTTTGCTTTGTCTCGGCTGTCTGCCACCGTTACCGGCGAAAACAGTACAATTGCAAACGACAATCGTGCTCCGGCAATGGCTCTGGCTGCGTAAGCAGTTCGGGTCGCCGAAACTAAGCCCTTGCGCCTAGCCGCGTAAGGCGGGGTCCGCAGGCACCTGGCAACAGAAGCCTGCACTTTCCTCTCCATCAAGGCGACCGGCAAGATGGGCTTTCGAAAGCCCGTCAAAAGCGATTTCGAAACCGCTTCCCCGGTCCGGCCTCAGCCCGGTTGCAGTGCGGCCAAGGTCTCGATCAGCGGCCAGTTCCACCACAGCGCCAGCGCCCCGAGCCCGATCCCGACCGCATAGTAGATCGCATCATGCAGCGGATCCCAAGCCCTGCTGCGCGAGGCGAGCCAGCCCACCACCGGATGTGCCGCCAGCATTGCCACCCCCTGCCCCGCCAACGCACCGGGCAGACCGTAAAGCGTGATCCCCGCAACCATGCCGAAGATAACGAAGACCGCCCGCGTCGCCGCAAGCACGAAGAACCGCTTTGAATCCCCCGCCGCCAGCGCCGCCTGATCATAGGTCACGCCAATGATGGCCGGGAGCTGCACGACCGAAATCAGCACCACCATGCCACCCGCCGCGATATAGCGCGGGTCGTAGAGGAACCCGATCAGCCAGTGGCCAAGGAAGGCCGGCACCATGACCATCCCGATCATGCATGCCGTGGCCAGCATCCGCATCCGGCGCAGGCGCAGGAAGTTCTCGCGGCTCTCGCCCGGCGGGCTTTCGCGGTAGATGGGGATCATCACCTTGCGCACCACGACAGAGCCCATGAGGAACGGGAAAGACGCCCAGAAGAAGCCGATATTGTAGATCCCGAAATCATGGGTCGACAGCCAGCCACCGATCACCACCTTGTCGGCCTGCCCGATGGCAAAGCCCGCGATGGTGCTCAGAAACACCCATTTGCCGAAATGGATCAGCTCTTGCGCGGCGGCGCGTTCCCATCTCAGACGGTTGCGCTCGCCGGGCAGGAACAGGTCATAGAGAAGCACCTGCGCGATGGCCGAGATCACGCCGGAGATGACCAGTGCCCAGACCGATTGCAGCACCCAGGCCAGCCCGATTGCCACAAGCACGCCGATCACCTGCGTACCCATGTCCAGCACCGTCACCCGCCCGGCCCGCAGATGCCGGTTTGCGGTTTCGTGCCGGGTTGGGGTGAAACCCAGAACCAGTTGGGTCAGCGCGGCAACGGGCAGGTAGTAGATCAGGTCAGGTTCCCCGAAATAGACCGCCATGGGCCAGGTCAGCGCACAGGCCACCAGCCACAGGCTCACGCCCCGGATGATCTGGATCGTCCAGGCGGTGTTCAGGAAATCCCGGTCGTCGCCGCGTTTCGACTGCATGATCGCGGGGCCGACACCGACATCGGAAAACATCGCCAACCCCATCAGGAAGACCGACACCATGGCCATGACCCCGAACGCCTCGGGGAACAGCAACCGTGTCAGGATGAGGTTGGACGCCAGCCTGAGAAACTGGGAAAAGCCGAAGCCAAAGAGGTTCAGCCCGGCGCTGCGCATGGCGCGCTGCATCAGCCCCTGTCCCTGATAGAAACTCCGGATCGCCCCGATCATCTGCCCCGGCTCCAGTCCCTTGGGGCGGGAGACAGTCTCACCGCCAGCGCAACACCTGCATAGGTCAGGAACCCTAACGGATCGCGAAGTGCAAGCACCATCTTGCCCCGCGCACCGAGCGTCTGCTTATCGTCATTGGCAAGGCTCTCGGGATAGAGCCGCGCGATTTCTTCCACGCCCACATCCTGCCGCTTGCGGACCTTGATCAAAGCCCAAAAACCTTCGGCAATCGGCCAATCATAGGGCACATCCGCGAGATGCCGCTCTTCGGGCGCGAAAAGCAGCCGTACATAGGTGTCATCCGAGATGATCGGCGGAAACACCCCCCACCTCGCCCGCCCCGGTCCGTTCACGGCAAAGAGCCCGCAGCCGGGCACCCCGCTGCACATGAAGGGAACACGCGACCAGAAACGCGCATAGCGCCGCGCGGTCGCGCCCTGCCCGGTGATCCGCACGCGGCCAGAGGCATAGGCCGGGGCAGCCCGGTCCAGCGTGCGCCAAAGCGCGGCCATCAAACCGGGACCGACCGTCACATCCGCATCCAGATAGGCCCGCGCCGGAAAGGCCGCCGCCGCATCCCCGGCGTTCAGCGCGCCCGGCTTGCCAAGCCCCGGCAGGTCCAGCACCTCGAACCCCCATCCTTTCGCGCGGGCCTGATCTGCGAAGCCTGCTGCAATCCTGACGGTTTCATCGGTGCAGCCATTGGCCACCACGATCACCTCCACCGGCACCGCCAGCGGGTCGGACGCCAACAGCGCACGCAGGCAGTCACCGATCAGGGATGCTTCGTTATGGGCCGGGATGATGACCGAGATCATGACCACCCCCTTTTGCCTTTGACCTTCCAACCGTTTTTCCGCAGGTTGGACGGGGGCAGAGACGGGCAAGACAGGTCATGACCGAGACGCGACACATCGGCTATCTGGTTCCGCAATTTCCGGGCCAGACGCATATCTTCTTCTGGCGCGAGATCGCGGAGCTGGAAAAGCGTGGCGTCCTCGTGGATCTCCTGTCCACCCGCCTGCCACCTGCCGGTCTGGTGGCGCATGACTGGTCCGAACAGGCCATGGCGCGCACGACCTATCTGGGCAAGGCGGATGTCCTGGCGGGTCTCTCCGCCCTGCCCCGCTTGCCGTATCGCGAGCTGCTGAGCGAGGCGCGCGCCGAAGGCAAGGCGTTGATCAAGGATATCGCCGTCTCGATCCCTGCCGCACAACGCCTGATCCGCCATTGTCGGGCGCGGGGTATTGCCCATGTCCATGTTCATTCCTGCGGGCGCGCGGCATTGATCGCCGCGATTGCGCACCGCATGGGCGGGCCGCGCTATTCGTTGTCTCTGCACGGGCCTTTGTCCGATTACGGCCCCGGTCAGCGCTTCAAATGGCGACATGCAGAATTTGCCTCGATCATCACCGAGAAGCTGAAGGCCGAGATGCTGGCAGAGATGCCCGAAGATCTGCCTTCGCGGCTCTTCATCCAGCCCATGGGCGTTGATACCGATGTTTTGGCTCCGACCGGCCCCTACAGGCCCATATCCAAAGGGGAACCGCTTCGGCTGTTTTCCTGCGGGCGGCTCAACATCGTGAAGGGGCACCAGGATCTGATGGCGGCGGTGCGGCTGCTGCGCGATCAGGGGCGTGACGTGCAGCTCCATATCGCCGGGCAGGACGATGATGGCGGATCGGGCTACCGCAAGGTGCTTGAGGCGCGGATTGCAGAGCTTGGCCTCGCCGATCATGTCCGCCTGCTTGGCGCGGTCGATGCGGGCCGGGTGCGCGACGAAATCCGCGCCGCGCATCTTTTCGTGCTGGCAAGCTGGCATGAACCGCTTGGCGTGGCGCTGATGGAGGCGATGAGCTGCGGCACCCCCACCATCGGCACCAATGCGGGCGGCGTGCCGGAACTGATCCGCAACGGGGTGGACGCGGTGCTGGTGCCGCCCAAATCGCCAGAGGCGCTGGCGGCGGCCATTGCCGCGCTTGCCGATGACCCGAACCGCTGCGCGCAGCTTTCCGTGGCCGGGCGCGACCGCATCGTTGCCGGGTTCCACTCCGGTCGCGGGGCCGAAATGCTGATCGAGGGGGTCTGGGGCTAGGCTGGTCACGGCTCAGCTACCCTCCACCGCGTAGAACACCCCCGGTTCCTCGGAGAACTCCGCCACTTCCACATCCACCAGCCAGACCGGGCCATCGGGACCGTTCAGGATGACGCGGCCCTCCTCTTCAACCAGCGCATAGTCGGCGGCCAGACCGGGCAGAATGGCCAGATCATGGCCGCCGCCGCCATGGGCGCGATCACCGGGACCAAGGTACAGCCGGTCATTGCCATCGCCCGCCACGAACACATCGCGTTCATCCGTTCCATGCAGATCGTCGCCCCCGGCACTGCCCCATCGGTAGACACCATGGGCAAAGGCCGTGTCGCTGCGCGTCTCCCATCCGCCAGCGGTGGCGTTATAGGCCATAAGCGTGGCCCACCGGGCCGTACTGTCATCGAGATGGCGCAGCGCGCCCCAGCTTCCCCATTGGCTGGCAGCGCTGACATCGACGAAGGCATTGAAAAGCGCACCACCGCAGTCCCGCCAGCCCGTCAGAAGTTCCGCATATAGTTCAGCCATTTGCGGGGAGTAATTAAAGTCGATCAGAAAGCGCGTCAGGTCCTCGTTCCAGACATTTTCACCTAATCCCACAGCATGGGTGCCGCCCTCATACATGACCATCGAGAGGTCATGATCTGCCGCGATACCGGCATGATAGGGCAGCCAGGTCTCCACCAACTCGCCAAGGCTTCCGTCCCGCAAGGCTTCTGCCGCCAGATCGAACCCGTCCTCGCGTCCGACCCAGCTCAGAGCCTCCTCGACCCGCTCATCGCTGCCCAGTTCGGTGCCGAAATAGCCCGCAACCGCATAGGCATCGAAGCTTTCATAGGGTGCGGAGCGCCCCTCTGCCTGTGCCAGCGGAGCTTCCAGCAGCGGCACCTCCAGTCCCGGCCACGAGGTCTGCGTGGCGATCACACGGATCAGCCGATCTTCCTGTCCCTCAAAAACATCCGCCCAGATATCGGCCACCTCTGCCGCGCGCAGCCCTGCAAACTGCATCCAGGCATCACCCTCGGCCCCATCCCACCGAAGCGCGGCCATATCCGCCGCCCAATGGGCCTGCGAGAACAGAAAATTCCAGACCTCGTTCGACCATTCCGCATAGACGCGCAGATCGGGGGCCAGCCTTTCCTCCACATAAGAGGCGAAGGCGCGCACATATCGGTCGTCGGCCATATGGGGCAGCGTGAACCACGGGTCCGCACCGATCTGGTTGGCCAGCCGCACCATCACCTCGACAGGCACGCCCCGGCGCACCCAGGTGTAATCCGTCATACGCGGACGATCGGTCCAGATCACCTGTGGCGAGGCGTTGGTATCCATCCAGTCCATGAACCGGATACTGCGCAGATCGCGGATGCGCGTGATCCAGTCGGGATTGAACAGCTCCCCGAGTTCATGAAGCGGAATGTGATCGGCGCGCAGCACCACGATATCGCGGATCGGGTCGGCGGCATCAGTCGCTTCGATGCGCAGGGCAACGGGACCTTCGCCGGGGGTGAAGTCGAACCACGCCTCGTGATCGCCCATCTCGACATTCTCCACACGCCCGCCAAGCCGGAAGGTGCCGCGCCCGGCCCATGTCACGCGGTAACGCCCGGCGGCGCTGGTGGCCTCGGGCGGCAGATCGGTCAGGATGAAGCTTTCCAGAGCCACGACGCCCTCCGGCAGGCCAAGCGGCCAGCCTTCGGGCGTCAGATGATTGGACAGCTCCAGCTCGCCTGCGTCGATCCCGCCCCATTGCCTCTCCAGATGCCCGACCCAGGGCCGGGCCGAATGCATGAGATTGATGAAGGGCATCTGCGTGGACCAGTCCGACAGCCCCGTCAGCCCCATGGCCAGTGCCGGATCGGTCAGGCCGGTTTCCGGCGTCAGCCCCGCATGGTCTTCCAACGCGCTGCCTTGCGCGCGCGCCCAGATGAAGCCCGCGATATCGGTGTAGCCATCTCTCACCTGCGCATGGATACTGTCGGGCAAATCGGTCAGAACGGGCGGTTCTTCGTTGAAGATCGCCGTGTAAGTCACCAGAGCCGCAAGAAAATACAGCGTCGGCGTTCCATGCGGTGCGTCATCGAGATAGAGATCGGTGGCCTCCAGATCATCGAGCGGCCCCTCGCTGAACAGCTCCGCCAGGATCGACGCGACCGGGATCAGCGTCACATCCAGATCAGGGCGCGCCTCGCGGATCATGTCCACGTAATCGACATACCAGTCGTGATACTCCCCCCGGTTATACGCATGATACCGTCGCACGGCACGCGGGCGCGGCGGGAAGCGGTTGGAGATCAGGGCGAGATCGGACCAGCCTTCGTAGATGAAGAACCGCGCGCCTTGGGCCTGGAACTCGGTCCAGTCAAAGACCCGCAGCGTCGCCGAAAGCGGGCTGTAGCCTTGTGGATTGTCCCATTCATAGGGGGCATCCGGCGGGTTGCCCTGAACGAAATTGGCGTTGTTCAGGATGATCGTGTTGAAATTCGCCCGACGGAAGGCGAAACGCTCGGAATCCCAGATCGAGGGCACGTTCTGGAAGGACCAGTTGGGCTCTGGCGGCAATTGGTCGGCGAACTGCAAGGGCGCGCCGAAGGCCCCGTCAGCGGCAAAGCCATGCCCGCCCGCCTGCGCCAGCACAGACAGCCAATGCGGCATTGTCGTCTCGTCACTGTCCGAGACATGGTTGATCAGCGAATTGCCGTAGATGAAGGCGCGGATATCCTGTTGCTGCGCACGGGCAGGCAGCGCCGCCAGCAGGCACAGGGCCAGCGCAGCCGTAAACCTATTCAGCCGCATGGTTCTGCCTGTCCGCCATCGGTTCCGGCCGGTCATTCCGTTCCCCCAATATCCATTTGTAAACCTCTGAAATCTGGTCGGCTTTCCTGTCCCATGTAAACCGTGCGGCGACCCGACCCAACCCTGCGCGTCCAGCCTTGGCCAAAGCGGGACGATCCTGTTCCAACCGCTCCAGTTCCGCCCGGAAGCCCGCGATAATCGTTGCGCGATCCCCCAAGGGCACGGCCCAGCCAGTGCCCTCCGTCAGCAGTTCCGCCGGTCCTGCATAGTCCACGATCAGAGACGGCACGCCAAGCGCCATCGCCTCCAATACGACACCTCCGCCGAATTCGCGGATCGACGGGAAGGCCATGAGGTCGGAGCCTGCCAGAACGTCCTGAACCGCGCCGTGATCCATCCAGCCATGGAAGGTCACCGCGTCTGACACGCCAAGCGCCTCTGCCTGAGCCTTCAGCCCCGGCAGCATCGGGCCATCACCGACCATGTCGAGAACCATCCGCCCGTCGCGCAACAGCGGGCTTGCGGCCTGCAACAGCATATCGGGGCCCTTGTAGGGCACCAGCCGCCCGACGAAAGAGGCGCGAAGCGGTCCGGCACCTCCCGGCGAGGCGCGTTTGGTGAACCGTGCGGGATCAATGGCGTTTTCGGGGATGTAAAAGGTCTTTTCCCGCATCGCGGAGGGGATCTCGCATTCGGTATGGCGCGAGCCTGCGATGATCGCCGCCGCATGTTTCAATGCCCGCCTGCGCCCCGGCAGCGCCTTGTAGGCCCCGCGAATGTAGCTCAGCCATTCCTTTTCCTGCCGCCGTTCGGCATCGAATTCCTTCGGCCAGGGCACACCGCCATTCAGGGGCCCGAGCACGAAACGCACGCCCGCGCGGGCACATTTCGCAGCGAGCGGGCTGGAAATGGTCGGCGAGAGCGGCGTGATCCGGTGGACGATGTCATAACGCCCTGCCCTGATTTCCGCCCCAAACTGCCGCCACACCAGCCGTTCGAAATGCGGATAGGACAGCGCGTTGATCAGTTGTAGCGTGGTCCAGCCCTTGCCGCCGCCGCCCCTCAGCTTCTCACCGATGGCCCAGAGCGGGCGCGCGAAGGCCTCGGAATCGATGGCGGTGAAGTCCCGTCCTTCTACCAGACCGGCCCGCAGGATCGCCTCGCGGTTTCTGACCTGCGTGACAAGATGCACATCGGCCACGCCCGCCAAGGCACGCGACAGCGACCAGCCGATCAGCGGCACGCTGACCCATTCGGGATTGGCGGCCTCGGCAATAATAAGGATGCGGGGGTGATGCTGGGTCATTGGCGCACCTACAAAACCGTTCGCAAGGGTGTCAGAACCTTGCGCCGCCGGGCGGTCTGGACCTGTTCGGAATACCCCAGCAAGGCCCCGGCAAAGAGAAAGCTCATCGGGGTCAGCGTCGCATTGGGGATCATGTCGATCACGTTGATCGCCAGGATCAGCACCGCGCCGCCCACCCAAGGCGGCACCTCGGGACCGATCGCCGCCACGCGCCACCAGACAAGGAAGATCGGCAGGGTCAGCAACCCGAATTCGGCTAGGAAGCCGGCCCATCCATAAACCCCGATGGTGATGATCCAGCGGCCATCGGTGGTGGTCAGGATCTCCCCGGTCGCGCCATCGTAGATCTGGTTGCGCCCCCATGTACCCCAGCCGAAGACAGGTCTCTCCATGGCCCTGTCGATCAGGATGTTTTCATTGTCCAGCCGGAAACGCAGGGAATTGGCGCGGTCTTCGTCGACGCTTTCGGCCAGTTCCAGAATGTCGGCTTCGGGGATGAGATGAAAGCTCTTGAGGGCGGGATATGCCAGCACCAGACAGGCCAGCAGCATGGCCACGCGAAACTGCATCCGGCTGCCGAAGAACAGCAGAACCGGGGCGAAGGCCGCGGCATAGAGGATCGAGGCCATGGATTTGCACAGGATCAACACAAGGCCCAGATAGGCCGCCGCCGCCCACCATAGCAGCGCCCGGCGGCTGCGGTCGCTGCGCGCGATGGTGATGGCCGACAAGAACGCCGTCAGCGCAAGGAAGGCCGCCCAAAGCCCATGATAGAGGAACACGATGGGACGGAAGCCATCGCCGCGGATCATCTGTTCGAAGGAATGCTGGAAATAGCCGTAGATCCAGATATTGAGCTGTGGGCTGAGCCTTACCTCCAGCAGCATCGGCAGCGAATAGACCAGCCCCGCCAGCAACATCGCCCAGAGCAGATCGCGAATATCTTCATCGCTGCGCAGGAAATCGCGCGCCAATAGCAGAGGCGAGATCAGCAGCGCCTGGTTGATGCATTGGGCCACGGCCTCGCGGATGCGCAGGGGCGGCAGGGTGAAACTGTCGAAATAGACCGGGTCCATATTGGTCAGAACGGTGCCGAAGGGGCTGAAGATGAACAGCAGCACCAGGGCCCGGGCGGTCTTGTTTTCCGGCAGGAAGCGCAGTTCGCCCCGGAACATGACCAAACAGGTAAACAGCGCCGCCAGCCCGGGAATGGTCTGCTTGGTCAGGGGCGGCATCAGCGGAAAGTCGAACCCTGCCGGTTCGGGGGGCAGGAACAGGTAGCCAAGGATCAGTGACGCCAGCAGCGCACGCCCTCTGGGCAGCCTGACGAACAGCCAGACCACGACCACCGGGTAGATCACCAGTGCAAGAGATGCGAGCGCGTTCGGCATGCCTGTATTCTGTTAACCTTTGTAGCTCATCGTCATGTTAATGCCCGGATTCCCCTCTAGATGGGGGTTCAACACGGGGTATACCCGGAACTTGGGGCAGAAATATGCCCCGCTGGCAGATTGAGGGCAAAGGGCATTGGAATGAGCCTGGGCAGCGACAGACGGCTGAAGATCGCCTATCTGTGCGATTTCGATCCCCGCGATCCGACGCTCTATTCGGGCGGCAATGCGCGTATGCTTGCGGCCCTCGAGACCCATGCCGGAGAGGTCACCGTTCTGCCGCAGGACTGGGGTTTGGCAGAGCCCCTGCGCCGCGCCGTTCTGGCCGCGCCCGAGGCCTTCAGCATCCGCGCCCGGTGGCGGCTGCACCTGATGCTGTCCCGCCTCATTTCCCGGCGGGTGCGCAAGGTTCTGGCCACAGATCGCTTCGACGTGCTGTTCGGGGCCTATTCCTTCCACTCGCTGCACCGTCTGCGCCTGCCCTACCCGATGGTCACGGCCTACAGCTCGGACGCGACGCCGACAACCTACAAGCAATCCGTTGTGGGGCAGAGCTTCGGGTCGTGGTTTTCCCCGGCGCGCGTGATGGACCCTCTGATCGAAGCCGCCGAGCGGCGCACGTTTCGCAGGCTCGACCTTGCGCTTTGGCCCTCGGACTGGCTGACAGGTGCCGTGAACGCGCGCTATGGCCTGCCCCCCGACCGTTCGCTGACCGTGTCCTGGGGAGCAAATGTGCCCGATCCCGGCACGGCCAGCACCGCCGCCCTTACACAGGGCGGGCCAGTCGATATCCTTCTTGTCGGGCGCGACTGGACCGCGAAGGGAGGCTGGACGACGGCAGCAACTGTCGCAGCATTGCGCGACCGGGGCGTCGATGCCCGGCTGACCGTGATCGGCTGCACGCCGCCGCCCGAGATCGGCCGGGACGGACTGACCGTCCACCCCTACCTGGACAAGTCCAAACCGGAAGATCTTCGGATCTTTCATGATTGCTTTCGCCGCGCCCATTTCCTGTTGATGCCGTCGATGGAATCCTATGGCTTCGCCTTCTGCGAGGCGTCCGCCTATGGCTTGCCGTCGCTCTGCCTCGATGTCGGCGGCATTCCTGTCTGGAATGGCATAAACGGCGATGCCCTGCCTCCCGCTGCCGGGCCCGAGGACTTCGCGCAGGTCATCCAGGGCTACATGGACACCCCCAAGCGTCATGCTGCCCTGCGCATCAGCGCAAGGCAGGCCTACGAGGACAGGCTGAACTGGGATAGCTGGGGTCGCACCGTGGCGGGTCTGCTGCGGGATGCGGTCAGTGCCCGGTCCCGCGCAGCACCACCCCGAATGTCCGGCCAATGATCGCCAGATCGGTTCGCAGCGACAGGGTGCGGTAGTAAGCCTGATCATAGCCCGCACGCTCATGAAAGCTGCTTTCATTGCGGCTGGAGGTTTGCCAGTAACCGGTGATGCCGGGGCGCATGACATAATATTCCGTCCCCGGATACAGCGCGCGCTGGTTGCGCATCATCGGACGCGGGCCAACGATCGACATATCACCAGTCAGCACGTTCCACAGCTGCGGCAGTTCATCCAGCGACGTACGGCGCAGGAACTGGCCGAACCGGGTGATCCGGGGGTCGTTCTTCAGCTTCTGGTGGCGGTCCCATTCGGCGCGGGCCTCGGGGTTTTTTGACAGGTAGCCTTCCAGCACCTGATCCGCGCCCATGACCATGGTCCGCAGTTTCCACATGCCGAAGACGCGGCCGTTCATGCCGATGCGTTCCTGCCGGTAGAACGGCGAGCCGCCCTCACGCAGGATGAGAACCAGAGCCGAGACCAGAACGATCAGGGCCGCGGGCAGGGCCGCAAGCAGTACGATGGCGATGTCCAGAATGCGCTTGGCGTGCTGCCGATAGACTGACCGGGTTTGAATAAACCGGATCGGCACCACCGCATGCGGTGCCTCATCCTGGCTGTAAAGGCCGAAACGCTCATACATCGACAACACCCTCCTAAAGGGGGGCGACCGTTTCCGGTCGCGACAGACAGCGCTTCCCTGCCCCGCCAGCGACTTCTGGCGCGGTTTAGAAAGTCATTCAGGTTTTGGGTGCGGAAAGGCGCAGATGAGTAACCGGGCCCCCCCGGGTCGCGATCAGTCCATCCCCACCTTTTAATGCTGCTAACCGGGTGGCAGTCCGACAATGCAGCACCGTCAAGTCATGGCCGACCAGCGCTTTCGCACAGCCGTAAATTGGCATTTGTGGCATAATTTCGTCAATTTCATTTTGCCAACTTCTACCTATGCGTGTGTGGGTAAATTGGGCGCAATTGTGGCAACGACCTTGGGAAAAAACCCTTCAATATCAGTGATCGCGACAGGAGTCACAATGCCGCCGCGCAATTATTGTCTCAGCCTTGGAAACAGTGATTGAGAGATGGGACAATTTTAGGTTGTATTTCGCATGTCGCCCTGTCCATTTGGTCAGGTTTGTCTTTCGGAGCGGAAACAGACGCATGCAAGTTTCAAGCGCCGGGGATCTTCCGCTCGAAAGCGTCAATACGTGGCAAAACCATGGCTTGTTTCCGGCTTCAAGACGCTGAAAGCAGGACAAATAGTTTTCATGGTTAACGTAACTCTCCTTAAGGTTGCACAATGTGGCGAAACAATGGCGCAATCCGCGCCTCTTTGTCCCTGATTACGCTGTATTTCGCCACAATCTGATTCGCGGGTCGAAAGCTAGCGCACCGGAAAACCCGGCTTTTTCTCGGTTTTTCGTTAAAAAGCCCAAGCTTTTCGCCGGGTCGCTTGCCCCTGACGCCGCGCCCCATTCCCGCCACGATTCTCGCCTTGTCCTTGATACGGGCGGCGACCATGCCCATAACCTGCCACAGACACCCTGAACCGGAGACATCATGCCCGAGCTTGAGCCCACTCTTGACGCATCCTTCTACCTGACGGCAGGCGCCATCCTTGCTCTTCTTTTGCTATCCGCCTTCTTCTCCGGCTCGGAAACCGCTCTGACTGCGGCGTCCCGTGGCAAGCTACGCTCTCAGGCCGATCGCGGGTCAAAGGCGGCAGAACGCGCGCTGCATCTGACCGAGGACAGCGAACGGCTGATCGGATCGGTCCTGCTTGGCAACAACCTGGTCAACATCCTGGCCGCATCGCTGGCCACCTCGCTTTTCACCCGCGCCTTCGGGGAAAGTGGCGTGGCGCTGGCGACGCTGGTGATGACCTTGCTGGTGCTGGTCTTCGCCGAGGTTCTGCCCAAGACCTATGCCATCACAAATGCCGAAAAAGCCGCCTCGGCGGTCAGCCCGGTCATCAAGGTTGTGATCCTTGTCTTCTCGCCCGTGGTGGCGACGGTTCAGGTGCTGGTGCGCGGGATGCTGCGGATGTTCGGCGTGCAGGCCGACCCCGACAGCAAGGTGCTGTCCGCCCATGAGGAAATCGCCGGTGCCATAACGCTTGGCCATTCCGAAGGCGTGGTGGAAAAGGAACATCGCGACCGGCTGCTCGGCGCGCTCGATCTGGGCGACCGCACGGTTGAGGAGATCATGCTGCATCGCTCCAATATCGAGATGATCGACGCCGACGCGGATGGGGAAACCATCCTCAGCCAGCTTCTGCATTCCCCCTATACCCGCCTGCCCGTCTATCGTGGCGACCCGGAAAACATCATCGGCCTTGTCCACGCAAAAGACGTGCTGCGGGCCATGGACAGGCTGGTGCGGGGGCCTGACGCCTCCGAGGCGGGGCTGGCGGCGTTTTCCGTCACCGACGTGGCGATGAAGCCCTATTTCGTGCCGGAAACCACCACGCTGGATGACCAGATGCGCCAGTTCCTGCGCCGCCACACCCATTTTGCGCTCGTCGTGGATGAATATGGCGCGCTGCAGGGGCTGATTACGCTGGAAGATATTCTGGAAGAGATCGTGGGCGAGATCACCGACGAGTTTGACGTGGAAGAAGTGGTGAACCTGACGCCCGGCCCGGATGGCAGCTACCTGATCGAAGGCGGCATGACGATCCGCGATCTCAATCGGGCGACCGACTGGAACCTGCCCGACGAAGAGGCGAACACGGTGGCGGGGCTGGTCATCCACGAAGCGCAGATGATTCCCGAAACGGGCCAGGTATTTTCGTTTCACGGGTTCCGTTTCGAAGTGGCTGAACGGCAGCAGAACCGCCTGACACAGCTTCGGGTGCGCAAGCTGCTTTAAGACGAGAGTGATTTCGCCGCGCCTTCGGCGCGTCGACCCGCCGGGGGCGCTGCCCCCGGTAAGGGGCGCGGGCTGTTTCGCCGTGGCTGCGCCACGTCGACCGGCGCGGCCAGCGTGTCGCGTGCCGCGCGCCCAAAATGCTCTTCCAAGAGCATTCCGCCGAGGGGGCTCCGCCCCCGTCGCTGACGCGACTCCCCCGAGGTATTTTTGCCAAGATGAAAGCGGATGTCGTTTTTGGGCTTGAAGGGACGCGCCCTCGGGAATTTGCTGCGCGAAACGGTCCAATGGGAGAGACGGTCATGAAGACAAGCACCAGGGTATGTGTGATCGGTGGCGGGGTTGTGGGCTGCTCGGTGCTCTATCACCTGACCAAGCTTGGCTGGTCGGACGTGATGCTTGTGGAACGGTCCGAACTGACATCTGGGTCCACATGGCACGCCGCGGGCGGCTTTCACACGCTGAATGGCGATACGAACATGGCCGCGCTGCAGGGCTACACGATCCGGCTTTATCGCGAGTTGGAGGCGCTGACCGGCATGTCCTGCGGGTTGCACCATGTGGGCGGCGTGACGCTGGCCGATACGCCCGAACGTTTCGACATGCTGAAAGCGGAACGCGCCAAGCATCGGTTCATGGGGCTGGAAACCGAGATCCTGAGCCCCGAGGAGATCAAGGCGATTGCGCCGATCACCAATGTGGAAGGGGTTCTGGGCGGGCTCTACGATCCGCTCGACGGGCATCTCGACCCCTCCGGCACGACGCATGCCTATGCCAAAGCGGCCCGGATGGGGGGCGCCACGATCGAAACCCATTGCATGGTGCGCGAGACCAATCCGCGGGCCGATGGCAGTTGGGACGTGGTGACCGACAAGGGCACGATCCATGCGGAGCATGTGGTGAATGCGGGCGGGCTTTGGGCGCGGGAGGTGGGCGCGATGGCGGGCTGTTACCTGCCGCTGCACCCGATGGAGCATCAGTATCTCGTCACCGACGACCTGCCGGAGATCTACGAACGCGAGGTGGAACACCCCCATGTGATGGACCCGGGCGGAGAGAGCTATCTGCGTCAGGAAGGCCGGGGGCTTTGTATCGGATTCTATGAACAGCCCTGCAAACCCTGGGCCGTGGGCGGGACGCCCTGGGAATTCGGGCACGAACTGCTGCCCGATGATTACGACAAGATCGAGGATTCGATCGCCTTCGCCTATCGCCGCTATCCGATCCTGGAACGCGCCGGGGTGAAGACCGTCATTCACGGCCCCTTCACCTTTGCCCCCGATGGCAACCCGCTGGTGGGGCCGGTCCCGGGCCTGCGCAACTACTGGTCGGCCTGCGGGGTGATGGCTGGGTTCAGCCAAGGCGGTGGCGTGGGCCTGACGCTGGCGCAATGGATGGTCGAGGGCGAGCCGGAGCGCGATGTCTTCGCCATGGATGTGGCGCGGTTCGGGCGCTGGATCACGCCGGGCTATACCCTGCCCAAGGTCATCGAGAACTACCAGAACCGCTTTTCCGTCACCTACCCGAACGAGGAACTGCCCGCCGCGCGACCCTTCCGCACGACGCCCATGTACGAGATCTTCGACCGCATGGGCGCGGTTTGGGGGCAGCAATATGGGCTGGAAGTGCCCAATTACTTCGCCGAAGGGGATGAACCGCGCTACGAGACGCCGTCGTTCCGCCGCTCCAACGCCTTTGAGGCCACCGCGCGGGAAGTCATGGCGGTGCGCGGGGCCGTAGGCATCAACGAGGTGCAGAATTTCGGCAAATACAGCGTGACGGGGGCGGATGCACGGGCCTGGCTCAACCGGATCATGGCGGGGCGTATTCCAAAACCCGGGCGGATGAGCCTGACACCGATGTTGGCCCCCTCCGGTCGGCTCATTGGCGACTTCACCGTGGCCTGCCTGTCGGAGACGGAATTCCGCCTGACGGCAAGCTATGGCGCGCAGGATTTCCATATGCGCTGGTTCGAGGGGCAGCTTTCGGGCGATGTGCGGGTCGAGAATATCTCGGACCGCTCCACCGGCTTCCAGATCGCAGGGCCACGCGCACGCGACTTGCTGGCCGAGGTCACGCGGGCGGATGTGTCGAACGACGCCTTCCGCTTCCTTGATGTGAAGCGGCTCTCTATCGGCATGATGGAGGCCACGGTGCAGCGGGTGAGTTACACCGGCGACCTCGGCTATGAAATCTATGTCGACGCCATGGAGCAGCGCGCCCTGTGGCATCTGCTTTGGGAGGCGGGGCAGGAATTTGGCCTCAAACCCTTCGGGATGCGCGCAATGATGAGCCTCAGGCTCGACCGGTTCTTCGGCTCCTGGATGCGGGAATTTTCGCCCGACTACATGCCTGGCGAAACCGGGATGGACCGGTTCATCCAATGGGACAAGGCGTTCATCGGCAAGGAGGCCGCCGAGAAGGAGCGCGCGGAAGGGCCTGCACGCAGGCTTTGCAGCTTCATCGTCGAGGCCGGGGATGCCGATGTGGTCGCCTATGAACCGATCTGGCTCGATGGAAGCGTGCAGGGGTTCTGCACCTCGGGCGGCTTTTCGCATTACGCGGGCAAGTCGGTGGCCTTCGGGTTTGTGCCGACCGAGCGGGCCGTCGAAGGGCTGGAGGTCGAGATCGAGATTCTCGGTGAAATGCACAAGGCGCGGCTGGTGACGGAGATGCTGTTCGACGCAGATGGCGCAAGGATGCGCGGATGAGCGATGCGGTGATCCTGCTGCTGGCAGCCGGGGCATCGTCGCGCATGCGGGGGGCCGACAAGCTGCTGGAGGAGGTTGGGGGCGAACCGCTTCTGACCGTCATGGCGCGGCGCGGGGCCAAGGCCGGGCCGTTGCGCGTGACCCTGCCCGAAGGGAACGCCGCGCGGGCAGAGGCGCTGGACGGGATCGACTGCGAGATCGTGACCCTGCCCGCGGGTTGCGACCAGTCGCAGTCGCTGGCGGCCGGGGTTGCGGGGCTGTCCGGCCCGGTGCTCGTGATGCTGGCCGATATGCCCGAGGTCACCGCCCATGACCTGCATTTGCTGCTGGCCCTGTCACGGCAAGCTCCCAATGCCATCCTGCGCGCCGCAGACGCGGACGGGACGCCCGGAAACCCGGTTATGTTTCCAGCCGACCTGCTGCCCGCGCTTCAGCAGATCAAGGGTGACAAGGGCGCGCGCGGGCTTCTGAAACAGCATGCGGCGCGGGTGCATCTGGTGCCCCTGCAAGGCCAGCGCGCGCTGACCGATCTGGACACGCCCGAAGACTGGGCCGCCTGGCGCGCGGCACAATCCCGATAAAAATGGGGCGGCACGAGCCTTCGCGCCGCCCCAGTCCGGGTCCGGGGAGAGGATCTGCCCCCTCTCCCCCCGTATCCCTGCTGCATTCTGTAGTTAACGAGTGATCAGCCGAGCCTCATGGCCTTTCAGCACCTTGCGGGCCGCGGCGTAGCTGTCGATCCCGGCAGGCTTCTGAAGCTCGGGGAAGAGCGTGTAGATCTCGTCCCGCTGCTCCGCGCCCATGCCACCAAGGGTCTGGTCACCGGGCTGGAAGCTTTCGGTCCAGGCGCCGTCCGCCAGAACCACCTCGTGCCGGTCGAACATGAAGTGGATATAGGTGGCGCGGATCGTATCCATGTAGCGAATGCCCTTGTGGTCGATCAGATGCTTGGCCGCGACCAGCACTTCGCTTTCTTCAAAATACAGCTGCGTGCGGTCATTGCCGACCAGCATCCGGTGCTGCGGGCTGACCAGCATGTCGCGTTCGGGCAGACCGTTGCCAAGCGACCCGGCTTTGATAAGGACCGGGCGCAGGTTCGGCGCACGGCGCAGTTCGGCATGGTTCAGGCTGCGCGATCCGATCCAGCGGATTTCCTGGATACCATTGTCGCGGGTGATGATCTTGTCACCGGGCTGAAGCGCCTCGACGGCCACCTCGCCACGGGGGGTTGCAATGCGGGATCCGGGGGTAAAGCAGGGCACGACGTTCTCAATCTCCTCGAAGCGCATGGTGCCGGTGATGTTCTCGGGCGCGAAGCCGTTGCCATCGTAAAAGGTCACCGTGCCGTTTTCAGAATTGTCGGCGTCGAGCACGACGCGCAGCGGGCCGGAACCCGTCAGGTCGAGCGTGTCGTAATCGTCGCCGGTGCCCCCACCGTCCACGTAGTCGCCAGCATTGCCGCCAAGGATCACGTCCCGGTCGGCGCCGCCGTAGATTTCGTCTTCGTCGATGCCGCCATCCAGCGTGTCGTTGCCGGCACCGCCATAGATCGTGTCGTCATCGTCCTGACCATAGACCACGTCGTTGCCGTCACCGGCTTCGATATAGTCACGGCCATTGTCGGTCACCGCGTCGGGGCCGATCGGATTGCCGTCCGAGCCGTCATCGGTGATGTTGAGCTCATCCGGGAAACCCGGTCCAAGCCCGCCATAGATCGTGTCGTCGCCAGCATCGCCAAGGATCGTGTCAGAGCCTTCGCCGCCGACGATCAGGTCATCGCCTTCGCCCGCGTCGATGGTGTCATCGTCAAAGCCGCCGTCGATCTGGTCATGGCCAGCGCCGCCGCTGATGCTGTCGGCATCGTCACCGGCAAAGATGGTGTCATTGCCCGCACCACCGTCGATGGTATCTCTCGCATCAAAGGGGTCGCCATCGCCCGGAAAGAGACCGGGATAGCCGCGGTCGGGCAGCGGCAGGTTGCCATCCAGACGGGTGTCGATCAGATCGTCGCCATCACCGCCATCGACCGAGGCATTGCCGTCACCGCCGATGAGGTGATCGTTGCCGTCGCCACCGATCAGCGTGTCATTGCCGCCTTCGCCCTTGATGGTGTCGTCTCCGCCTTCGCCATCGAGGTAATCGTCACCATCATTGCCCCAGATGATGTCGTCCCCGACACCGGCATGGACAGTGTCATTGCCTTCACCGGCGAGCACCACATCGTCATCGGGCGCAGCCCCGTCCAGAATGGCATCGCCCGCGTCGATCATGTCGCCTTCGGGATCGCCAGTGTAAGCCAGGTTGATGTTGTCATCCCCCGGGGTGCCGTCGACGACGCCGTCCACACTATTCGGATTCACTATTTCACCAGCCATTGTCGTCTCCTTTACGCCCTGCCCGAACGCGCAGCTTGCGCGGCTTCGCGGCGAACCACTGAATTTTCAATGACAACGAAAGACGAAGAGTGCTGCTTCAGCGCATGGACGGTCAGGTTAAAGACCAAGGAAACCAAGAACATCGCACATCCCCTGACGATCGGTGTCGAACACGTTCCAACCGGTTTGCGATGTATGAAGAATGTGTGGGCGGGCGCACGAAGGCCGGAACCGAAGCAGATGGGCCGACGGCCATGAGGCGCGCGGCAGGGGCCTGCCTGGCAGGGCAGTTCCCTCATACTGTTCCGCAAAACGTTGCGGCTCACATGCCACCTGCCGATCCTTCAAAACCGGCTGGTATCGTGCGGCCGCCCCCGTGGCCTTCAGACATCGCCCCCCAGTTGGGCTGACCCAGTCTTAGCCCGAGCGGGCCGCTCCAAGAAAGCGAAAATTGTTTGAAACATGGCAAGAGAGCGTCGGCTTTGATCGAAATAGGGCAATATCATGGTTAACCCGGCGTTCCGAATTTGGCTGTTTGTCGCCGGGGTAGAAACAGCCACTGAGGTCTCCCGATTCTGGCGAAACTGATTGAAGCAATTGTTGTTATTGGATTTCGACGGAGTCATACAGGTCCCCTGTCGGATGACTGAGGGCAACAATCGTTACCCCTCAAGTCTAAAACGTTTCTGTTTCATAAACAGTGTATTGGCGTAAAGATGGAAACGCAGTGTTAACCATGGCGGAATTTGGGCAGCATTGCGCTCCGGATGACATATTTCCAATCCCGCGTCAAATCCCGGCTTTGGTTCCAATGCGGAACCAATTCAATGCGAATCACTCTCTTCGCATCGGAATACTCAATCCTTTCAAGGCAGATCACCGCATAGAATGTTCGATTTAGGAGACCGTCCTCCGACGCCCGCGCCGCCCCAGTTCCGCCACAGATGCTGGCACTGCCCTTGCCATATTCGCCCCAAATCTGCCTCATTTCACTGGCATCTTTGGTTTCAGGCAGCAACAAACAAGCGGAGCACCTGGATGCCACAACCGCACCCCACACCGAAACAGGCCCCGACCCCCCAACCGGTCCCGCGCAAGGGCAGCAGCGAGGATGAGACGCCCGCCACCTTCCGGGACTGGGCCAGCATCTGATAGGATCAGGGCCGACCCCTGACCGGAGCTGCGCCCATGCCACCCCCGCTGACAGACATCCGCAACATCGGTCCGGCCATGGCCGAAGACCTGAAACGCGCCGGTATCCCGGATGCCGAGAGCCTGCGCCGGGCAGGCCCCGATGCGGCCTATGCTGCGATGTTGCGTGCCGGTAGCCGCCCGCATTTCATCGCCTATTACGTGCTGCATATGGGGCTGCAGGGGCGCCCCTGGAACGACTGCCAGGGAGAGGAAAAGGCAGCGCTGCGCAGGCGCTTCGATCAGATCAAGGCCGACTCCTTCGATCCTGACCGGTCCGAGTTCGAAAAGCTGATGAACGAACTGGGCGTGGGTGCGCGCCGCTGAACCAAGAAGAATTTTGACTCAAAATTCTTCCGGGCTGAAATTTCTTCCAGAAGAAATTTAGAATGCGGAAAAATCTTCCCGAAGATTTTTCGGGGCCTGAACGGAAAACGGGCCGCCCGGATCAGAGCGGCCCGCAGATCATGTTTGGTCAGGTTTGACCTTAGCCGACCAGTTCGAGGCCAGAGAAGAAATAGGCAATCTCTTCGGCCGCGGTTTCCGGCGCGTCGGAGCCATGAACGGAGTTTTCGCCTTTGGACAGGGCGAAGTCCTTGCGGATGGTGCCGTCGGCGGCTTCTGCGGGGTCGGTGGCACCCATCACTTCGCGGTAGGCGGCAATGGCGTTCTCGCCTTCAAGAACTTGCACGACGACCGGCTCGGAGGCCATGAACTCGCACAACTCGCCGTAGAAGGGGCGTTCCTTGTGCACGGCATAGAAGACGCCAGCCTGCGCGGGGGTCAGGTGAATGCGCTTCTGGGCGATGATACGCAGGCCGGCTGCTTCGATCTTGGCATTGATCGCGCCAGTCAGGTTGCGCTTGGTGGCATCGGGTTTGATGATCGAGAAGGTGCGTTGAACCGCCATGGGGGATCTCCGAAAAGGGGTTGGTTTGGCGCGGCTGCTAGCACGCAGCGCCTGTAAAGAAAACCCGCCAATTGACAGTGCCGCGCGACCGGGTCACACCCGCGCCCATGCTACGGATTTCAGACATCTCCTATTCCATCGCCGGCCGCCCCTTGCTGGAGCACGCAACCGCCACCATCCCCGAGGGCCACAAGGTGGGAATCGTGGGGCGCAATGGCAGTGGCAAGACCACGCTGTTCCGGCTGATCCGTGGCGAGCTGACGCTTGACACGGGCGAAATCACCCTGCCCCCCCGGTCCCGCATCGGCGGTGTCGCGCAGGAAGTACCGTCGTCCGAGACCTCGCTGATCGACACCGTTCTGGCCGCCGATACCGAGCGCGCGTCGCTGATGGCCGAGCAGACGCAGGACCCGACCCGCATTGCCGACATCCAGACCCGGCTTGCCGATATCGACGCCTGGTCCGCCGAGGCACGCGCCGCGACCATCCTGCGCGGGCTCGGCTTCACGCCCGAGGAACAGCTGATGCCCTGTTCCGCCTTCTCTGGCGGCTGGCGGATGCGCGTGGCACTGGCGGCGGTGCTGTTCTCGGCGCCGGACCTGTTGCTGCTTGATGAACCGACCAACTATCTCGACCTCGAGGGCGCGTTGTGGCTGGAAAGCTACCTGGCGAAATACCCCCATACGGTTCTGGTGATCAGCCATGACCGGGGGCTGCTGAACCGCGCCGTGGGTCATATCCTGCATCTGGAGGACCGGCAGCTGACGCTCTATCAGGGCGGCTATGACACCTTCGCGCAGACCCGCGCGGCCCGGATCGCCGTGGCGCAGGCGGAATCGAAAAAGCAGGAGGCCCGCCGCGCCCATCTGCAAAGCTTCGTCGACCGGTTCCGCGCCAAGGCCACCAAGGCCCGGCAGGCGCAATCGCGGCTGAAGATGCTGGAAAAGATGCAGCCGATCACCGCCCCGGCCGAACGTGCGTTCCGCAAGTTCAGCTTCCCCGAACCCGAGCAGCTCTCACCGCCCATCGTGCAGATGGACGGGGCCGCCGTGGGCTATGACGGTGTGCCGGTTCTCAAACGGCTGAACCTGCGCATCGATCAGGATGACCGCATCGCTCTGCTTGGCCGCAATGGCGAGGGCAAATCGACGCTCTCGAAGCTGCTGGCCGACAAGCTCCTCACGCTGGAGGGGCAGATCACCAAATCCTCCAAACTTCGGGTGGGATATTTCGCGCAGCATCAGGTGGACGAGCTGCATATCGACGAAACACCCCTGCAACACCTGCGCCGGATGCGGCCCGAGGAGGCCCCGGCGAAGCTGCGCGCCCGGCTGGCGGGCTTCGGTCTGGGGGCCGATCAGGCGGAAACCGTGGTCGGCAAGCTGTCCGGTGGACAGAAGGCGCGGCTGTCGCTCTTGCTGGCCACGCTCGATGCGCCGCATATGCTGATCCTCGACGAACCCACAAACCACCTCGATATCGAAAGCCGGGAGGCGCTTGTCGAGGCGCTGACCGCCTATAGCGGCGCGGTCATTCTTGTCAGCCACGACATGCATCTGCTGGAGATGACCGCCGATCGGCTGTGGCTGGTCAAGGATGGCACCGTGACACCCTACGAGGATGACCTGGCAGCCTATCGCAAGATGCTGTTGGCGGGCGAGGCGACGACGTCGAAACCAAAGCCCGAAAAACCCAGGCCCAAACGCGCCAGCCGCGACCAGATCCTCGAACTGCGCAGCGAGGTGCGCAAATGCGAGGAACGGGTGGAGAAGCTGAATGCCATGCGCGACAAGCTGGCCGCGAAACTGGCGGACCCGGCGCTGTATGAATCTGGAAACACCGGCGAAATCGAGGTCTGGCAGAAGAAATACGCCGAAGTCATGAACGGTCTCGACCGGGCCGAGGCGATGTGGCTCAAGGCACTGGAAAAGCTGGAGGAGGCCGAAGCGCAATGACCATGGCCGAGGCAATCACCGTCTTCGTGGCGCTGTTCGTGGTCATCGACCCGATCGGCCTGTCGCCGATGTTCATCGCCATCACCCGCGGCATGAGCACCCGGGCAAGGCGGGCCATCGCCATCCGGTCCTGTGTCGTTGCCGTGGGACTTCTGACCGTGTTCGGCCTGGCCGGAGAGGCGGTTCTGGGCTTTCTGGGCATCTCGCTGTCCGCCTTCCGCATCGCGGGTGGCATCCTTCTGTTCCTGACCGCGCTCGACATGCTGTTTGAACGGCGCACGCAGCGCCGCCAAGGGCAGGCCGATGCCCCCCATGCGGAGGATCCGTCCGTCTTTCCGCTGGCCATGCCGCTGATTGCCGGTCCGGGCGCCATTGCCACGATGATCCTGCTGACCGGATCTGCCGGGTCTGCCTCGGGCATTGCCCTGGTGCATGGGGTAATGCTGGCGGTGATCCTCGTCGTGTTCCTGCTGTTTCTTCTGGCCGGGCCGATGGAAAAGATGCTGGGGCCCGTGGGCATCAACGTGGTCACGCGGCTGCTTGGCATGCTGCTCGCCGCACTCTCTGTCCAGTTCGTGATCGACGGCATTCGCGATCTACAGGTGTTTTAGGCGGCCCCCTGCCCTATATTGGCCTCAGGATCAACGTTCAGACCGGCCCGATGAAAGACACCGACATCGCCTCGATCATCTATCTCAGCCTGCTGGCCATCGCGCTGACGGGGTCGATCATCTCGGCCAATCGCCATCAGATCGGCAAGGTCGCCCGCTATGCGGTGGTCTGGGGGCTTCTGGTCGTTGGCGGTTTCATTGCCGTGGGCGTGTGGCCCGAACTGCGCACCAACGTGCTGCCCCAGCAATCAGTGGTGACCGGCACCGGCGAAGTCACGGTGCCTCGCAGTTTCGACGGTCATTACTACCTCACACTGGAAATCAACGGCGCGCCCATCCGCTTTGTCGTCGATACGGGCGCAACCGACATGGTGCTGACCCCGCAGGACGCCGCGCGCGCCGGGCTGAACACGGCCGAGCTGCGCTATACCAACCGCGCCATGACCGCCAATGGCATGGTCCAGACCGCCCCCGTGCGGCTCGACCGGGTGGAGCTTGGCCCGATCACCGACCGCCGCGTGCCCGCAGTGGTCAATGGCTCGCCCATGCAGGAAAGCCTGCTTGGCATGAGCTACCTCAACCTCTTCGACCGGATCGCTATTGAAGACGGGCAGATGGTGCTTATGCGCTGACGGCATCAACTTGTTAATAAAATTCTGGATAACCGGGATCACTTCCGCCATGGTTGTGGCAGCTTCTCCGGGTGGGCCTCGGTGGGCTAGGCAATTTCTGCCGCGACTAGAGCCATAATAGCGAAACTTGGCTTGGGGAGACTATTTCATGCCTACTACATCTTCCGTCCTGGGCGGCGGCATCACGATCAACGAGATTCACACATTCACGGGTGGCGGCACACTCGATTTCAATGGCGATTCCGTCGTCAACAATAACGATATGTTCATAGAGATCGTGAACACGTCCGGCTCTCCGATCGACATATCGGGCTACGAACTCTGGGGCTTTAACGGAACGATCATCCACACGTTCGATCCCGGTACAACGCTCGCGGCAGGAGATCACATCACGGTCGTAGCGTCTAACGGCGGCACAGTTAACCCGATAAGCAATGTCTCCGGCACTGCAGTCTATTCCGACAACAATATGTCGTTCGGTGATGCATCCAACCTGACGCTCTACGACCCGAATGCGAACACGTATATCGTTGTTCAGGGGTCTTCTGGGGCGCCCTGGGTGTCATTTGACGTCGGTCCGGTGATCACGGCGCATCCAGGCGCAACCCAAACCGGCGCGACGGAAGTCTTGGCAAGCGGCAGCGGCGGTCAATCCTGGCTTCGCTCACCTGATGGCGACAGTAGTTGGGTGTTGGGGGGGCAGTCTGCAGGGGATGTGAATTGCTTTGCCGCCGATACCGAAATTCACACGCCAGAAGGAATTGCTCAGGTGACCGCACTCGAGATTGGTGACGTCATCCTAACAGCTTGCGGAGGCACGGCATCAATCAAATGGATCGGCCGTCAGACCGTCTCCACCCGCTTCGGCCCCGCCGAGCGGCTGATGCCGGTGCGTTTTGCGGCGGGATCACTGGGCGATGGTCTGCCCCACGCCGACCTGACGGTGACCGCCGACCACGGGATGCTGGTCGATGGGGTGATCTGCCATGCGGGGGCGTTGGTGAATGGCACCACGATCACCCGCGTTCCAATGTCTGAAATGGGCCAGACTTACACGGTCTATCACATCGAAACGGATGAACACGAAATCATCCTCGCAAATGGTGCCCCTGCCGAGACCTTCATCGACAATGTCAGCCGCCGCAGCTTCGACAACTTCGCCGAGTTCGAGACCCTCTATGGCGACGTGCCGGAGATGGAAGAGCTGCCCTTCCCCCGCGCGATGTCTGCGAGGCAGGTGCCCGGCCACATACAGGCTCGGCTGGCGGCCCCCAAGGTCGCCTGACGCGCAAGGCCGGGGGCGGGTCAGCCGCTTTCGGCCTTCTTATCCCACTTGCCGCCCTCTTCCGACCAGTACTGTGCCGCACAACCCGCGCCTGTCAGTGCTTTCCACTGGGTGCGGGCATGGGCGACCGCGTCGCCATTGCCGCCATCGAAGAGGATGCAGACCCGGTCGAGGCTCTGCACCTCTTCGGGGCTGACCTCGGCACCCTCCACGCTCATCAGGCAGGCGGCGCTGTTGGGAATGTCTGGCGCGGTCGACAGCAGCACGGGCTGCTCGGCATCATGCGGCCCGCCTGCGCGGCCATGGGGTAGGAACCCCTCCTCCGGGCGCAGCCATAGCAGCTCATCCAGACGGTCGAGAAACCCGTCGGAGCGGCCCCGAACCACCACCCGCCAGCCCACCTGCAGCGACTTGGCGGCAAGGGTCTGAACGGTCGTCTCGGCGCTGGACCGGGTCAGGTGGTAGAAAAAGGCCGCGCCCATAAGGGGTTACTCCGCCTCATAGCCGTCGCGGATCATCCGGTCGAGCGCCATGACACCCCAACCGGTCGCCCCCTTTGGCGCAAGGGCTGTGTCCGCCTTGACGCTGGCCACACCCGCAATATCGAGGTGAATCCACGGGCAGTCATCCTTGACGAACCGTTGCAGGAACTGCGCCGCGGTGATCGAGCCCGCAGGACGGCCGCCCACATTCTTCATATCCGCCACATGGGATTTCAGCATCTTGTCGTAGGCGTCGCCGAGCGGCATGCGCCACGCGCCCTCTCCTTCCGCGCCAGCAGCCTTGAGGAAGCTGTTGCAGAACCCGTCATCATTGGAAAAAACGCCCGCGTTTTCATGCCCCAAACCGATGATGATCGCGCCGGTGAGCGTGGCGAGGTCCACCATGCCAGTGGGCTGAAACCGGTCCTGCGCGTACCACATGATATCGCACAGGACGAGCCGCCCCTCGGCATCGGTATTGATCACCTCGATCGTGTCGCCCTTCATCGAGCGCACCACGTCGCCCGGTCGCTGCGCGCGCCCGTCGGGCATGTTTTCCACCAGCCCCACGACGCCCACCACATTGGCCCTGGCCTTGCGCAGCGCCAGCGCCCGCATGACACCGGACACAACGCCCGCGCCGCCCATATCCATGGTCATGTCTTCCATGCCGCCCGCCGGTTTCAGGCTGATACCGCCGGTGTCGAAGACCACGCCTTTGCCGATCAGCGCCAGCGGGGCCTCGTCCCCGCCGCCCTTCCACTGCATGACCACGACCTTGGAGGGGCTTTCAGACCCCTGCCCCACGGCCAGAAGCGCCCGCATGCCGAGCTTCTCCAGCTCTGCCTCGTCAAGGATCTCCACCTCCAGCCCCAGATCAGCCAGCGCGGCGAGACGCGCGGCAAACTCTTCGGTGGTCAGCACGTTGGACGGCTCGCTCACCAGATCGCGGGTGAAAAAGACGCCCTCGGCCACGGCAGTCATGGGCGCGGCTTCGGCGGACACGTCCTCGGGCTTGCTGACAAGGAACACGGCCGCTTCGCCCATGGAAGTGTCGCCGGTCTTGTGATCGGTAAATTCGTAGGCCCGCATCGCCAGCCCGAAAGACATGTCAGCGGCCCGGTGGAACGCCCCGGCGGCCACGGTCAGCGCTGCCTTGCCCTTGGCCTTGGCCAGTTCGGCCCCGGCGCGGCGCGCCTCTTCGACACTGACCCGGCGGGGAAGCTTGACGACCAGCAGCGCCTCGGCGGCGAGGCCGGTCGGGAAGCCCAGAGAAACGCAATCGCCCGTCTTGGCCTTGTCCCAGGCGTCCGACTCGGCCAACCGCACCAAAGCCCCCTTGGTCAGCCGGTTCACCCGGCGCGCTGACTGGTCGAGCTTGCCATCCGGCGTGACAATCACCGCCAGCTTGCCTTCGGCGCCTGCCAGCGCATCGAGGTCGGTTTCAGAGAAGGAAATGGCAATCGGCGTGGTCATGTGGAAACCTCTGGAATTGGATGTTGTTGCAACACTAGAACTAGTGGGCAGGCTTGACCAGATATGCCTGTCCTTGTGGCTGCGATTGGATTAAGACCTTGGATACTGGGGTTGTTAAGAGCTTGATTTCGGGGGGCGATGAACGTGGGACGCTATGACCGGTATATCCTGTCACAGCTTCTGGCGCTGTTCAGCTTCTTCAGCCTTGTGCTGGTCTCGGTCTACTGGGTCAACCGGGCCGTGGGCCTGTTCGACAGGCTGATCGGCGACGGACAATCCTTACGGGTTTTCCTAGAGTTTTCCGCCCTTTCCCTGCCACAGATCATCTTTCTCGTGCTGCCAGTCTCGGCCTTTGTGGCGGCGATCTACGTCACCAACCGGATGATTTCGGAAAGTGAGCTTGTGGTGATGCAGACCGCGGGTTGCTCGGCCCTGCGGCTTCTGCGTCCGGTCTGGATGTTCGGTGTCGTGGCCGCGCTGCTTCTGGCGATTCTGGCGCATTACCTTGTGCCCGCCGCCCGCGGCCAGCTCATGAACCGGTCGGTGGAGGTGTCTCAGGACATGACCGGCAGGCTTCTGCGCGAAGGCGAGTTCATCCACCCCACGGACGGGCTGACCGTCTATATCCGCGAAATCACCGAACTGGGTGAGTTTCGCGACGTGTTTCTGCAAGACAGGTCCACGCCCGATGTGGAAACAACCTATACCGCCCGGCGCGCGCTGCTGGTCTCGTCAGAGGCCGGCCCCCGGCTGGTGATGTTCGAGGGGGTGGCGCAGACCGTGCAGGCCGAGGGGCAGCGCCTGTCCATCGTCGAATTCGATGATTTCACCTACGACATTGCCGGGCTGATCGAAACGCCGGAAACGCGCACGCTGCATATCCGGGAACTGTCCACCCCGGTGCTGCTGTTTGCGCCGCGTGCCTTTGCAGAGGCGCAGGGCGCGACGCTGGCCGAGTTCCGCTTTTCGGGTCACGACCGGCTTGCCCGCCCCATCTTCGCGCTGTTCGTGCCGGTGATCGCGGCGGCGACCCTGATGCTCGGGGCATTCTCGCGCTTTGGCATCTGGCCGCAGATCCTTTTGGCCATTGCGTTGATCATTCCCCTGCAGATGATCTGGAACGTGGCCGAAAGTGTCGGGATGCGGCAGGACGGCATGGCATGGCTGGCCTATCTGCAACCGGCAGCGGCCGGAGCCATCGCCGCGCTGATGATCGCGCTGGCCCTGCGAGGCCACCGGCGCCCGCGCCGACAGGAGGCCGCGGCATGATCCTGCATCTGTATATCGCCCGCAGGTTCCTGCGCTCTTTCCTGATCGTGCTGGCGGTCTTCGTCGCCATTCTGCTGCCGATCGACCTTGCCGAACAGCTGCGCGTCATCGGGGAAAGCAACGCGGGGCTCGGCGCGGCGTTCAATCTGGCGCTGCTGAACCTGCCCGGAACGCTTTACCGGATGCTGCCGCTCTTCGTCATCCTGGCAACGCTCGTTCTGTTCCTGTCGCTGGCGCGCACCTCCGAGCTTGTGGTCATACGGGCCTCGGGCCGGTCCGCCCTGCATTCGGCCCTGTCGCCGGTGATGATGTCGCTTGTGATCGGCATCCTCGGACTGCTGGTCATCAACCCGCTTGTCGCCGCAACCGAGCGGCAATACGAAATCTCCATGTCGCGCTACCAAAGCGGGGAAAACCGGACCCTGTCCGTATCTGGCGAAGGGCTGTGGCTGCGCCAGGGCAGCCAGTTCGGCCAGACCGTGATCCGCGCGGCGCGCGCCAATTCCGATGGCACGTCGCTTTTCGAAACCAGTTTCTTCGTCTTCGACCCCGACGGGTTGGCGCAAAGTCGCATTGATGCGGACTCCGCTATTCTGACCGATGGGGCATGGACGCTGACCGATGCCAAGCTCTGGCCACTTGGGCAGGCAAACCCCGAGGCGGAGGCCACCAGCCATGAAACCTTCACCCTGCCCTCCACCCTGACCCGCGATCAGATCCGCGACAGTTTCGGCCGCCCCACGACGATTCCGATCTACGAACTGCCCCGGTTCATCTCGCAACTGCGCACGGCGGGCTTTGCCGCCCTGCAACATCGCATGTGGTTCATGAGCGAACTGGCCAATCCTCTGCTTCTTGCCGCGATGGTTCTGATTGGCGCGAGCTTCACGATGAGGCATACACGTTTTGGGAAAACGGGGATGATGGTGCTATTCGCATTGCTGGTGGGATTCGGGCTGTTCTTCCTGCGCAATTTCGCGCAGGTTCTGGGGGAAACCGGCCAGTTGCCGGTGGCCGTCGCGGCATGGACTCCACCGATCGCGGCGATTCTGCTATCGCTTGGCATTCTCTTGCATACGGAGGACGGATGATGCGGATCGGCGCGTTTCTTCTGTCCCTGATCCTGCTGGCAAGCCCGCTGGCCGCGCAAACGCGTGCCATTCCCGCGACGTTGATCGCCGATGACATCCGCTTTTCCGGTGCAACCAGCTCGGTCACGGCCAGCGGCAATGTCGAGATCTTCTACAACGGGGTCAGGCTGCGCGCGGGCCGGATTGTCTATGATGGCACCGCGGATCGCGTGACCGTGGAAGGCCCGATCACCCTAACCGAAGACAGCGGCCGCAGCATCGTCTTCGCCGATTTCGCCGAGCTTTCGGCCGACCTGCAAAACGGTGTGCTGCAATCCGCCCGTCTGGTTCTGGACCGGCAGTTGCAGATTGCCGCGACCCAGATCAACCGGGTCGACGGGCGCTACACGCAGATGTACCAGACCGTCGCATCATCCTGCGAGGTCTGCGCCGACAACCCGGTGCCGCTTTGGCAGATCCGGGCGCGTCGGATCATCCATGATCAGCAGGAACAACAGCTCTATTTCGAAGATGCCCAGTTCCGGGCGCTCGGTGTGCCCATTGCATGGTTTCCGCGTCTGCGTCTGCCCGATCCGACGCTGGAGCGCGCCACCGGCTTTCTGACCCCGACCATTCGCGCGTCGAACCAGTTGGGCACCGGCATTCGCCTGCCCTATTTCATCGAGTTGGGCGACCATGCGGACCTGACCGTCACGCCCTATATCACAGCAGGCGACAGCCAGACGCTTGAGGCGCGCTTTCGCCGGGCGTTCGAGAACGGATTTGTCGAACTGAACGGGGCTGTCAGCTGGGATGACCTGTCGGTGGACTCGTCCCGGTCCTACGTCTTTGCCGAGGGGTGGTTCGACCTGCCGCGCGATTTCCGGCTGGAGTTCACTTACGAAACCGTCTCGGACCCGGATTACCTGCTGACTTACGGCTATAGCGAGGAAGACAGCCTGAACACGGGCGTGACCCTCAGCCGGGCAGATCGCAACGAGTATATCGGCATTTCCGCCAACCGGTTCCGGTCCCTGCGAGAGGGCGACAACAATTTCACCCTGCCGACCCTGACCCTTGATGCGGAGGTGACGGAACGCTTCAGCCCCGCCGGGCTTGGGGGCATTGCCACGGTCGGCATGTCCACGCACAGCCATGCCCGCCGGTCAGATGCCGATATCGACGGGCGCGATGTGGCGCGGCTCAGCTTCGATGCCAATTGGCGGCGCGACTGGATCTTGCCCGCCGGCATCCTGGCGGCGGTCGAGGCGCAATGGCAGGGGGATGTCTACAATATCAGCCAGGACTCCACCTATGACGACACCATCACCCGCTCGACGCCCTATCTTGCGGCCGAGCTGCGCTGGCCCCTGGCGCGGGCGAATTCGGCGGGGGTGACGCATCTGCTGGAACCGGTGCTGCAATATGTCTGGGCCCCTGACACGCAGCCTGCCCTGCCCAATGAAGACGGGCGCGTGGTGGAATTCGACGAGGGCAACCTGTTCTCGCTCAATCGCTTTCCCGGTGCCGACGGTCAGGAACTGGGGCCGCGCCTTGCCTATGGGCTGTCCTATACCCGTAACGATCCGCTTGGCTGGTCGCTTGGGGTGACAGTCGGGCAGGTCTTGCGCGAACGCGATCATTCGCAATTCACCCAAGGGTCGGGGCTGGACGGGACGCAATCCGATTTCATGCTGTCCACCAGCCTCGGGATCGGCAATTCACTGACCCTGATGAACCGCGCCCTGTTCAGCGAGTCCTTCAATATCAGCTCGAATGAATTCGCCCTAATGTGGGAGGAGGATCAGTTCGATCTTGCCTCTTCGATCACCTGGCTAGAAGCAGACCCCGCCGAGGGCCGCCCTCAGGACATGGCGGAATGGGCCTTTGACGCCAGCTATGATTTCGACAGTGCCTGGGCCGCAACAGTGGACTGGCGCTATGATTTCGAGGCCAACGAGCCCACGAGGGCGGGATTGAGCCTGATCTACGCAACCGAGTGCGTGGACGTGGAGTTTTCTCTCTCGCGTCGGTTCACGACCTCGGCTACGTTGCCCTCAGCCACCGATATCGGATTGACTGTGGCATTGAACGGTTTCGGCGCGTCCCGCGACGGGCGCAGCTATGACCGAAGCTGCCACAGGTGACCGGAACGCCGGACGAAAGAATGACGCATATGACCATGACGACCCAAGCAGACAGTCCCCGCATCGCAGGCCCCCTCAAAGCCCTGACCGCAGCGCTTGCCCTGTCCCTTGTCCCGTTAACACCGGCCACGGCGCAAAGCCCGTTTTCGGCGGCTGTGACCGTGAATGACCAGATCGTCACGCATTACGAAATCACGCAGCGGGTGCTGTTTCTCGAAGCTCTGAACGCCCCAGGCGACTTGCAGGAAGAGGCGCGCGAAACCCTGATCAACGAACGCCTGCAACGCGAGGTTGGCGAGCGGTTCGGCATGCTCGCCAGCATCGACGATGTCGAAGAGGGCATGGCCGAATTCGCGGGCCGTGCCAATATGAATACAGAGGCTTTCCTTGGCGCCTTGCAGAACGAAGGGATTTCGCCGGAAACCTTCCGCGATTTCGTGGCGGCCGGGATCACCTGGCGCAATATCGTGCGCGCCCGCTTTGGGCCCCGCGCACAGGTCACCGAGGAAGAGATCGACCGGGCGCTGACCCTGTCCGCATCCGATGGCGGCGCACAGATCAATGTCGCCGAGCTCGTGGTGCCGGTCACACCGGAAAACGCCGATCAGATCCGCGCCGACATTGCCCGCCTGGCGCGGGAACTCGACGGCTCGATCGGGGCCTTTTCGGAAGCCGCCCGTGCCTATTCCGCTGCGGCAACAGGCCGTCAGGGTGGCGGGCTTGGCTGGCGTCCCCTGTCCGCGATCCCGCCACAACTGCGCGCGATCCTGCTACCGATGAATGTGGGCGATGTGACCGACCCGGTGCCGCTTGGACCTGCCATCGCGATATTCCAGCTGCGCGGGCTGGACGAGACCGGCTTCGTATCGCCCGAGGTGATTGCGGTCGAATATGCCGAGGTGCTGATCCCCGGCGGCCAGAGCGCAGCGGCATTGGCCGAGGCGCAGGAGCTTCGAGACAGCATCGACACCTGTGACGATCTCAATGGTGTGCGTCCGGGCGGCTTTGAACTCGTTTCCCTGCCAATCGAGGATGTGCCCGGCGATGTCTCGCTGGAGCTGACCCGTCTGGATGCAAACGAGGTCTCGACGGGGCTGACCCGCGCGAACGGGACGCAGCTTCTGTTCCTGATGCTCTGCGGCCGGTCCACGGAACTGCCCGAAGGCGGACGCGACGAAGTCCGGCAGGCCCTGTTCCAGCAGCGTCTGGAAAGCTATGCGCAGGGCTATCTGGCCGAGTTGCGCGCCGATGCGATCATCGACGAAAACCCATGACCGCGCAGACACCGCCCCCCGTGGCCGTCAGCTGCGGGGAGCCGTCGGGGATCGGCCCGGAAATCATCGTCAAGGCGCGCGCCGCGCTTGGGGCGGATCTGCCCTTCTTCGTGATTGGGGATCGGCGTCATTTCGAAGCCTATGGGGCCGTTGAGCTGATCTCGACCCCCGCGGACACCTTGGGCGTACCACCCGGACACCTGCCGCTCCTGGCCCATGATTTTGCCGCGGATGCCGCACCCGGCCAGCCCGACCCGCGAAACGCGCAAGGTGTGATCGACGTGATCGGGAAAGGCGTCGATCTGGTTCGGTCGGGCCAGGCCTCGGCAATCTGTACCGCACCCATCCACAAGAAGGCGCTGAAGGACGGGGCGGGCTTCGCCTTTCCCGGACACACCGAATTCCTGGCCCATCTCGCTGGCGTCGACCGGGTGGTCATGATGCTGGCCTGCGAAGCGCTGCGGGTGGTGCCTGTCACGATCCACATCCCCCTCGCCGACGTGCCCGAGACCCTGACCCCTGCCCTGCTGGCCGACACGATCCGCATCACCCATGCGGCGCTGATCCGCGATTTCGGGCTGGAGACCCCGCGATTGGCAGTGGCTGGTCTCAATCCCCATGCCGGTGAAGGCGGCACCATGGGGGTGGAGGAGATGGCGGTCATCACCCCCGTGCTGGACATGCTGCGGACCGAAGGGATGCAGATTGCGGGGCCGGCCTCTGCCGACACCATGTTTCACGCGGGGGCGCGGGCGGGCTATGACGCGGCAATTGCCATGTATCACGATCAGGCGCTTATCCCGATCAAGACACTGGATTTCGCGGGCGGGGTCAATGTGACACTCGGCCTGCCTTTCATCCGCACCTCGCCCGATCACGGGACGGCATTTGATATCGCCGGGCGCGGCATGGCGGATCCGAGCAGCATTATCGCGGCGCTGCGCACGGCGCGCGACATGGCCCTTGCCCGGGCGGGAGGTGTGAAATGAGTAAGGTCGGAGGGGGCGCTGCCCCCGTCGCTGCGCGACTCCCCCGAGGTATTTTTGCCAAGATGAAAGAGGGCAGCGCGCGCGTTAACCTTAATGGAGTGTTGCATGGCCACGATTGACGGGCTGCCGCCGCTGCGCGAGGTCATTGCGACCCATGGGCTGAGTGCCCGCAAGGCGCTTGGGCAGAACTTCCTGCTGGATCTGAACCTGACCGCGAAGATCGCACGGGCTGCCGGGGATCTGACCGGCTGCGATGTGCTGGAGGTGGGGCCCGGCCCCGGCGGCCTCACGCGCGGGTTGCTGGCCGAAGGCGCGCGGCGGGTTGTGGCCATTGAGAAGGATGCGCGGTGTTTACCGGCGCTGGCCGAGATTTCCGCGACCTATCCCGGTCAGCTGGAGGTTTTGAACGAAGACGCATTGCAGGTCGATTGGGCCGCGCATCTGAGCCCGCCGATCAAGGTTGTCGCCAACCTGCCCTATAATGTGGGCACGGAATTGCTGGTGCGCTGGCTGACCCCGAAGGTCTGGCCGCCCGAGTGGCAGAGCCTGACCCTGATGTTTCAGCGCGAAGTGGCGGAGCGGATCGTCGCGCAGCCCGGCGGCAAGGCCTATGGGCGTCTGGCGGTACTGGCCCAGTGGCGGTGCAGCACGAAGATTGCTTTGACCCTGCCGCCCGAGGCGTTCACCCCACCTCCAAAGGTGCGATCAGCCGTGGTGCATCTGGAGGCTCTGCCAGAGCCGCGCTTTGCCGCCGACCCAAAGGTTCTGGAACGCGTCGTCGCCGCCGGGTTCAACCAGCGGCGCAAGATGCTGCGGGCGGCCCTGAAGGGGATTGCCCCGGATATCGAGGATCGCATCCTCGCGGCGGGTCTGAAACCCACCGACCGGGCCGAACAGGTCCCGATCGAGGGGTTCTGTGCGCTTGCCCGCCAGGTGGGGGCGGGCTGAGGCTTATTCGGCGGCCTGCGGGCCTTCTTCCGGAGAGTTTGGCGCGTCACCCTGCCCCTCTGACGGGGCTTCTGCCGTTTTCTTCGGCGCACGGCGGGTGCGGGGGCGTTTGGGCTTGGGCGCGCTTTCAGGCGTCGTGACCAGACCGCTGTCGCCCGATGCGGGCACGTCGATCACCTCGCCGAAAGACTTCTGTTCCGGCTTGCTGTCGGGCATGTCTGCGGGCTGGTCCTGCGCGGCCTCATCTTCGCGCGCCTGACGCGCCTCGCGGGCCTGCTGTTGTTGCTGCTGCTGCGCTTCCTGCTCGGCGCGGCGGGCGTCCTGTTCGCGCTGCGCTTCCCCCAGCATCCGCGCGTAATGCTCCGCATGCTGCTGGAAGTTCTCGGCGGCTACCCTGTCATTGGCGAGCTGCGCATCGCGGGTCAGCTGATTGTATTTGTCAATGATCTGTTGCGGCGTACCACGGACCTTGCCCTCGGGGCCGGAACTGTCGAACACGCGGTTGACGATGTTGCCCATGGAGCGGTTGTTGTTGCGATTGCCCTTGGACCGCGAACGGTTTTTAGATGATCTCATGTGTCTGTATCTGTTCCAGTTGTCCTGGTGTCATTGGGATGCGGGACATGCGATGGTCAGGCAATCGGGCCTGTCCGGCTGAACGTTGCAGCTTGCCCCTGCTGTTGCGGTTATCCCTGCTGTTTTCGTCTCGTCTGAGGGTGAACCGCGGGGGCATGGCCTGATGTCCATTCCGCATCCGCTGCCCCTGTGTAACCACGGGTTTCCCGGCAAAACAAGGGCAAACTGCCGCTTATCGGGTGTTTTCCGCCGGGGCTGGCGGAAATATCGCGCGAAATGACGCCATGCGGGCCTGATCAGGCGGGTTTCATGCCCAGAACCACGCGATCCCTGCCATCAAGATCGGGTCGGACCTGCACCTTTTCAAGCCCCGCCTTGCGGAACATGGCGGCCACGGCGTCCCCTTGTGTGGGGCCGATCTCGACCATCAGCCGACCGCCGGGGGTCAGATGCGCAGGCGCGTCGCGGGTGATGATGCGATAGGCGGACAGCCCGTCGCCTTCGTCGGTCAGGGCCATCCTTGGTTCGTGATGCACCTCGGCAGAGAGGCCCGGCATCTCGTCAAGCGCAATATAGGGCGGGTTGGAGACGATCAGATCGAATTGCCCGCCCACGATTTCCAGCCAGTTGCCGTGCAGAAAGGCAGCGCGTGGCAGGACACCGAATTTCTCGGCATTCGCCTCGGCCACCTGCAGCGCTTCGGTAGACAGATCGGTCGCGATCCCCGTCGCCTGAGACCGTTCCGCCAGAAGGGTGATCAGGATACAGCCCGATCCGGTGCCAAGGTCCAGCACCTCAGAAAAGGTCTCCCGCAGGGCCAGTTCGATCAGGGCCTCCGTGTCCGGGCGCGGGTCCAGAACCTTGTCGGTCACGGTGAAGCGCCGGCCATAGAAATCGCGGTAGCCGCGGATATGGGACATTGGCACACCGAAAGAGCGGCGGAAGTAGAGGCGTCGTGCCTCTTCGAAAACCTCGGGGGCCACCTCGTCCTGCGCCATCAGGGTCAGGCGCGCAGGGTCTGCCCCCATGGCATGGGCCAGCAGCATCCGCAACTCGGACATGGGCAGGTCCGCACCATCATACTCCATCTCGGATTTCAGCGCGCGAAGGGCGGTGGTCACGGTCAGGGGGGCGTCGCTCACCCTTCCATCTCCGCCAGCATCCGGGCCTGATCATCCGAGATCAGCGCGTCGATCAGCTCATCCAGATCGCCCTGCATCACCTGATCGAGCTTGTAGAGCGTCAGGTTGATCCGGTGATCGGTGATGCGCCCTTGCGGGAAATTATAGGTGCGGATGCGTTCCGAGCGGTCGCCGCTGCCCACCTGCGCTTTACGGTCGGCGGCGCGCTCATCAGCGACCTTCTGGCGTTCGAGATCGTAAAGCCGGGCGCGCAGGACCGACATGGCGATCTCTCTGTTGCGGTGCTGCGATTTTTCGGAACTCGTCACAACGATGCCCGACGGAATATGGGTGATCCGCACGGCGGAATCGGTGGTGTTGACGTGCTGTCCCCCTGCCCCGCTGGCGCGCATCGTGTCGATGCGGATGTCGCCTGCCGGGATGTCGATATCGACCTCTTCGGCCTCTGGCAGAACAGCGACGGTGGCGGCAGAGGTGTGAATACGCCCGCCCGATTCCGTGGCAGGCACCCGCTGCACCCGATGCACGCCGGATTCATATTTCAGCCGCGCAAAGACGCCCTCGCCGGTCACATGGGCCACGACCTCCTTGATGCCGCCAAGCTCGGTCAACTGCTGTTCGATGATCTCCAGCTTCCAGCCGCGCGCATCGGCGTAGCGTTCGTACATGCGCAGCAGGTCACCGGCGAACAGCGCCGCCTCATCGCCTCCGGTGCCGGGGCGGATTTCCACCATGGCGGGGCGGGCATCGGCGGCATCCTTGGGCAGCAGCGCGAGTTGCAAGGCTTTTTCGGCCTCGGGCAGCGCGTCGCGCAGCTGCGGCAGCTCCTCCTCGGCCAGTTCCGCCATGTCAGGATCGTCAAGCATCGCCTCGGCGTCGGCGATGTCACTCAGAATCCGGCGATAGGCGGCGATCTGGTCCACGACCGGTTTGAGGTCCGAATATTCCCGGCTGATCGCCGCGATCTCATCGGCAGCGGGGCCGGCATTGAGACGCGCCTCGAGAAACTCGAACCGTTCGGTGATCTGGGTCAGGCGATCTGCTGGCAACATGACAGGCGGTGTGGCGCGGGGCGCGCGCGCCGTCAAGGGGCTAGCGCTGCCTCCAGCCGCTCCATCCAGCGGGTGACGCGGGCCGCATTCACCCCCGCATCACCATAGCCAAAGCGGGACCGCGAGAAGACCTCGACCCGCGTCCCCTCCCCTTCCGGGCTCAGCCGGATGGAAATCGCATCGGGATAGCCCATGATCCGACTGCGCTGCACAAAGGTTACAAGCCCATCCTCCGCCCTGCCCGCAAGGCGCGACACGCGCGGGGCCGAGGCCATTACGCGGTTCAGGGCGTCTACGACGGTTTCGGGGGGTGCTTGCAGCATCAACGCCGGGGCGTCACCGTCGCTGTCCCGCAAAAGATAGGCATTCGGCGTGCGGGGCCGTTCCGCCGTTGACGGGTCCACATGCCACCGCTCGACCGACATGGGAGAGAGCCGGATATAGAGCAGCAAGGCAACGGGCAGCAGCAGCAATAGAAGGTAGCGCATCTGCCATAGATGGGGCGGCACGCCGAATTTGCAAAGGTGACGCAGCGCAAGCCGCGCCCTGATTTCAAGGCGCTTCCCCCGCGGCACTGACGACACTCAAAGACCATCGCATTAAGGTTAACACTGGTCAGGGTGAATGCCGGTGAGGGTTAACGCTTTTTAAAGCGGAGTCCCAAGATGGGTCGGGCTGCGCGCCAAAGGTGAGGATTGGCCGCGGGCGGTGTCAAACGGGCCAGCTTCGGGGAAGCAATCCTCAATGCAGACGGAAACAGCGGGCAGGTCTCTGGTCACTCAGCAAGCAACGCCTTTGTTGCCCGGGCGATCACGCTTTCTTCATCCGTCGGCAAGACCAGTATCGGCACCCGACCAGCATCGACCACGGTCGCATTGGCCGCATTGGCCTCCGGGTCCAGGTCCAGCCCCAGAAACCCGAGCCCCTCCAGCGCACGCGCCCGGATCGGGGCGGCGTTCTCGCCCACGCCACCGGTAAAGACCAGCGCATTGATGCCGCCCAGAACCGCCGCCATGGCACCGATTTCCCGCGCAAGGCGGTTGCAGTAATAGGCGATGGCCTCCGCCGCTTCGGGCGCGTCCGAGGCCAGCAGCGCGCGCATGTCGTGGCTGATGCCCGACAGCCCCAGCATCCCGCTTTCCTTGTAAAGCAGATGGGTCAGGTCGTCATAGCCCATTCCCTCTTCCTTCATCAGGTAAAGCAGAACGCCCGGATCGACCTGACCGGGCCGGGTGCCCATGCACAGCCCCTCCAGCGCCGAAAACCCCATGGTGGACGAGATCGAGCGCCCGTTTTCGATGCCACACAGCGAGGCCCCGTTGCCCAGATGGGCGACGATCAGCTTGCCTCTGGCCAGATCCGGGTAATCACGCGCCATCTTGCCAGCGATGAAATCGTAACTCAGCCCGTGGAACCCATAGCGGCGCACGCCCTGATCGTAGTAGCGGCGCGGCAGGGCGAAGACGTCATTCACCTTGGGATGGCCCCGGTGAAAGGCGGTGTCAAAGGCGCCGACCTGCACCGCATCGGGAAAAGCCGCGCGCGCGGCGCGGACGGCGGCAAGGTTGTGCGGCTGGTGGAGCGGCGCGAGCGGTTTCAGCGTATCGAGGTAGCCAAGCAGCGGATCGTCCAGCAGGCGGGGGCCGTCGATCTCGGGTCCGCCATGCACGATGCGGTGTCCCACGCCATGCACGGTGCGCCCGTCCAGAATTGGAGACAGCGCATCGAGGATCGCCCCCACGCCCGCCACGTGATCGGTCGGGCCGAGGTCTTTCGTGGTTTTGGGCGCGCCTTCTGGTTTCAGGATCAACCGGGCATCGGCGCCAAGCGCGTCAACCATTCCGGAGGCTTCCAGCGCGGGCTCCGCCTCTGCCGTGTAGGCTGCGAACTTGATCGAGCTGGACCCGGCGTTGAGGGTCAGGATCACGCCGGTCATCGCAGGCTCTCCGCATAGAGCGCGGCGACGGCGCAGGAGGCCAGCCGCGCCTTGTCGTCATCGGCACGGGAATTCAGGATCACCGGCACCTGTGCCCCCATCACCACGCCCGCCGCTTCTGCATGGGCAAGGAAGCTGAGTTCCTTGGCAATCATGTTGCCCGCTTCCAGGTTCGGGGCGAGCAGGATATCGGCATGTCCCGCCACCAGCCCGGTGATGCCCTTGGTGCGTGCGGCCTCCAGATCAATCGCATTGTCCATGGCCAGCGGCCCGTCGACCAGCCCGCCGGTGATCTGGCCCCGGTCGGCCATCTTCGACAGCACAGCCGCATCCAGAGTCGAGGGGATAGAGGGCGTCACGGTTTCCACCGCCGACAACACCCCCACCTTGGGCTGCGTAATGCCAAGGGACAGGGCAAGATCAATTGCGTTCTGGCAGATCGAAACCTTGCAATCGAGATCGGGCGAGATGTTGATCGCCGCATCGGTCACGAAGAGCAGGTGGTCGAGCCCCGGCACATCCATCACGAAGACATGGCTGAGGCGGCGATTGGTGCGCAGCCCCCCCTCTTTCTTCAGGATCGCATGCAGAAGTTGGTCAGTGTGCAGATGCCCCTTCATCAGCGCCTTGGCCCGGCCTTCGTGGATCAGCGCCACAGCACGCAGGGCGGCGGCACGGTTGTCTGGCACGTCGATGATCTCGATATCCGAGATATCGGCCCCCAGTTCTTCTGCTGCTGCTGCAATCTTTTTCGCGCATCCGACAAAGACGGGATCAATCAGCGTATGGTTCCGCGCCAGAAGCGCGCCATTGAGTGCATCGGGCTTTTCCGGGGCAACAACGGCGGTGGCCAGCGCGGGCAAGGGCGCGGCCAGTTCCAGCAGGCGGTCGAAATGCTGATGCCGCTGCACGGTCAGCGCGGGCACGTCCATGTCATCGAAGCTCATCGGGCGGTCCGGGGCAATCACCTCGGCCCGCCCCTCGCAGATGCGCAGCCCGTCATCCCGTTCCACCCAGGTGTCAAAACACACCACATTGCCCGGTAGCTTCTCCGCCACTCGCACCTTGGCCACCAGCGTTTCGCCCGCATGGGCGCGGTCGAGGAAGGTCAGCGTCTGGCGTTTATACAGCGTGCCCGGTCCCGGCAGTTGATTACCCAGAACCGAGGAAATCAGCGCCCCCACCCACATGCCCGGCGCAATCGCCTCGGGCCGTCCGTCGCCATCACCATCCTCTCGCGGCAGATGCATCGGGTTATGATTGCCGCTGGAATTGGCGAAGACATAGAGAGCATCCGCCGTAACAAGCCGGGGGGAGGCAGCCTCCATTCCCACCTTGAGCGACTCGTAAGGGGTGTTGGAGAGCGTGGTCATGGGGCTGACCTCCGGGCAGAAGCGCGCACGAGGAGGGGAGCCTCGCGACTCAGGCGCAGTGTGACGGTATGGCGGCCATGAAACAGGATCATGACGCAAGGCGACAGGGCCAGACTCATGCCCCGACTGGGGCCAGTTTAACGCCCTCGGCTTCCAACCCGGCACGCACTGCACGGGCAATTTGCAGCGCGGTCTCGTTGTCGCCGTGCAGGCAGATCGTGTCGACGCGCGACGGGATCACCTTGCCCGATTCCGCGATGATCGCCCCTGCCTTGACCATCTCGACCATGCGTTTCGCGGCCCGATCCGCATCATGGATCACCGCACCGGGCAGGCTGCGGTCCACAAGTGTGGCGTCGTCATTATAGGCCCGGTCCGCGAAGATCTCTCCGGCGTAGCGCGCGCCCAAAGCCTTCACCGCCGGTTCCTGCGCGGTCGAGGCCAGAACGAAGATGATCACGTCGGGATCAACCGACAGCGCCGCCTCATAACAGGCGCGGGCCATCTCCTCATCCTCGGAACACATGTTGGACAGCGCCCCGTGCAGCTTGAAATGCCGCACCTCGGCCCCAAGCGCCTTTGCCATGCCCCGGATCGCCCCGAACTGGTAGCGGATCGCGTTTTGCAGGTCTTCGCGGCCCATCTGCATGCGGCGGCGGCCAAAGCCCTGAAGATCGGGAAAGCCCGGATGCGCGCCGATGCCGACGCCGTTGGCCTGCGCCACCTTGATCGTGCGAGCCATGACCGAGGGGTCGCCCGCGTGGAAGCCGCAGGCCACATTGGCCGAGGTCACGACCTTAAGCACCTCGGCATCATTGCCCATGGGCCAGGGGCCAAAGCTTTCGCCCATATCGGCGTTCAGATCGACGCGGATGGTCATGGCTCAGGTCTCCTCGTGTTCGTGGGTGTCATGATGGGCGGAAATCACGCCGCTCACCAGTTGATAGGATAGAAGGTCAGCTATGTCACCGGGGTGGCGCACGCGGGGCTCAACACGGGAAGGAAGCGATTTCAGGTACTTATCGAGCGACGTTCGCGCGGATAGCGCCTCCGCCAGCGTCACGAAACGAAACCGGATCGGGCTGCCCGGCGCAGCCTGGGCCACCTTGGTCAGATCGGCGCTGATCACGGTCGCGATGCGGGGATAGCCGCCCATGGACTGGCATTCGTTAAGCAGCACGAAGGGCGAGCCGTCGCCGATCACCTGTACATCGCCGGGCACGATGATCTCCGACAGAATCGCCAGATGCGCGTCCGAGGAGAAGCCGGGGCCATCATGGCCCATCCGCGCCCCCATGCGGCTGGCGCGGGCATCCTTGTAAAAGGCCGTGGTTTCCAGACGGGCGAGCGTATCGGTGGCGAATTGATCGGTCTGCACCGAGGGAAGGATACGGATCTCACCGCCAGAAAAGCGATCATCGGCGGCAAGCATCATGCCCCCCGCTTCGGGTGCAGGACGGCAGGTCAGCCGGTCGCCTGACTGTAAACGCCCGCCGATCCCGCCCGAAATATGCGCTGACCGCGCGCCCAAGACCTCCGGCGCGTCAAGCCCTGCGATGCTGAGATAGCCATAGCTGCCCTTGAGCGCACCGCCGATTTTCAGCGTCGCGCCGCGTGGCAACACATGGCTGCCAGACCAGTGCAGCCGGGCCCCATCAATCTCGGCCGTCATCGGCGCACCGGTCAGGGCAATCAGCAGATCCGCACCCTCGGCCCGAAATATGCCCCCTGCCCCGGCCATCTCGATGGCCAGCGCCCGGCCCGGATCGGATCGCAAGAGCGCCGCCCCTTCTGCCAGGGCCTGCGGGTCCATCGCACCGCCGCGCGACAATCCCTTGGACAGAAGGCCCGGACGGCCCGCATCCTGCAAGGACAGGCCCGGCCCGGCGGTCAGAATCTGCAGGACCGCGCTCATGGCAGGGCCTCGCAGCTTGCCACCATCCGACCGGCTTCCACCCCGGCCCAGGCATCTTCGAAGGCCGATGCCGTGACCGGCTGAAACAGGATCTCATCGCCCGCGGTCAGGGGAAAGGGCTGCTCTGCCTGCTGGCCGAACACGTCAATCGCCGCCCGTCCGATCCAGCGCCAGCCGGTCTGGGTGCCGACAGGAAACAGCACCAACTGGCGGATCGCCAAGGCCAGACCGCCTGCCGGAACATGTGGATTCAACTCGGTTTTCCGAGGAATATCAAACATCTCCGGCAATCGGCCCAGATAGGGCATCCCCGGTGAGAATCCGATGGTCAGCACCCGGACCGGAGTCCGGGAAATCTGCGCGACCGCATCATCCGGCGACAACCTGGCCATGCTGGCCGCTTCTTCAAGTTGTGGGCCATGGTCCCCCCCGAACACAGTGGGCACGCGCCACAGCTTGCGTCCATGGGGCAAGGGCACGCCATACCAGTCACGGCTCCGCAGCAGATCCTTCAGGGCGGCTTCGAGCGCATCATGGCTCAGCCGGACCGGGTCGAAGCGAAGGAACACCGATTTTAGTGACGTGGCGCTTTCCTCGACACCATCCCAGGCAGCGGCCTCGACGGCCGCCCGGAATGCCAGCGTCGCGGCATTGACGGCCATTGACAGGTGATCCCCGAATTCGACAAGCAGACCCGCCTCGCCCATCCGGTGAAGCCGGGGAAACCCGCTATCCTGTTCCGTGCCACCCATGGCCTACCTGTCCCTTTTGGTCCGGTGCCATGGTGCGGCCCCTGCGAAGTGGTTGCAAGGCCCGGACAGGTGATTTTCCTGTCGCGCTACACCCAGCCATCGACTGGGCGCATTCGCTCTTGTATCCGGCCCTGCAATTTCATATCGAATGCCCCGAGCCGGTCTAGCTCAGCTGGTAGAGCGTCTGATTTGTAATCAGGGGGTCGGGGGTTCGAGTCCCTCGACCGGCACCACTTCCCAATCTAACTCATTGGTTTCGCTTCAGCTTTTAGCAATCGCTAGGAGCCGTAGACCATGTCGGAGACCATTTCACCCACGTTCACCTTCGTGAAGGACGGCATTTTCCACTTCAGCAGGCGTATCCCGCAGGAGTTGAGGCGGCATTACACCTCGCCTCGGATCGCATATTCGCTGCGGACGAAATCCACAAGAATCGCCGAAGCCAGGGCTAGGAGAGCAGCAGATCAGCTGGACGAGTATTGGTACCATTTGCGGTGCCAGGTCACAGACCTTCCAGGTAAGCACATGCTGCGGCTGAAGGGGGCTACTCTCGCTGATGATCCCGAGCAGCAGCCTGCCCCGTCGTCCTCGATCAAACTGTCCGAAGCAGTATCCATATATCTACAGCTCAAAGGCAGGAACCGACCTGTGACCTTTCAAAGGGCAGCCGAGAGGGCCTGTGGATACGTCATCGACGCCTGTGGCGACAAAGACCTCCAAGCCTACACCAAGGCCGACGCAAACGCGTTCCGTGATGCGCTGATCGCTCGAGGGCTGGCCGGTAGCAGCATGACACGAGTGATCGGAACCGTCAGAGCGGTGACCAACTTAGCCGTCAGTGAACAGGGTCACACGCTGAACAATCCATTCGCTGGCGTTTACTACGACCGGACAGCAGGCGTCGCTAACCGCACCTCAGTTCCAGCCGATGCCATCACCATCGTCCAGGCGAAGTGTCGGGGATGTGATGATGACCTACGTTGGCTGGTGACCATGGTGTCGGACACCGGGATGCGCCTGGCGGAGGCCGCTGGGATGACCCGGGATGACATCGTCCGTGACAAAGATGGGTCCCTGTCTGCCTATATCCGCCCCCACGCCTGGCGTCGGCTCAAGACCAAGGGCAGCGAACGTGTCGTGCCGCTGGAGGGCGAGGCCCGCTGGGCAGCGCAACGCATCCTGGACCAGCAGACATGCTCACAGTACGCCTTCCCACGATACAACTCGGCAGACACTACTAACATGAATACTGCCAACGCATCACTGAACAAGTGTTTAAAGCAACACCTGCCCGACGGATGCACCATGCACAGCTTCCGCCATTCCATGCGAGATCGTCTTCGCGCTGTTGAGTGTCCCGCCGACATCGTGGACCAGATTGGAGGCTGGCAGACGGACGAAGTGGGCCATGGGTACGGCTCTGGCTACCCGCTGGAGGTCATCAGAAAGTGGATGCAGGCTGTCGCGTGAACCGACATGGTCTACCGCTCCTAGCGATTGCTAAAAACTGAATAATCCGCCGTTTTCTCTTTAAACATCGACAATTTCCGCAGCGCGTGCGGAGTTGGGGCGGGATTTTCATTACTTTAGCTACACATCTCGCTACATGATTAGCGCACATCCATCATTGATTGGGCCTGGGTAGCAAGGCAATGAACAACAGCATTGTCAGGAACCAATCCAAACCGTTTCTTCGCGGAAGAGCACTTTACTTGGACGCCTATCCCTGCGCGGTTCAAAATAAAATATTGGGCAATCACATAATAAAAGAAGCCCCAGGCATTCAGCTGGGGCGCGCGTCAGTTAAGCGGGCGGTCTCGTCACCGGACCGCCCGCCAATAGCGTCACTGTTGGATCCGCACCACGTTGGGCCCGTTCACCTGTACGTTGGCCGTGCTGTTGGTGCCGCGCTGGACAACCGCGACCTGCGCACCATCGCTTGCCACGATGCTGGCTGACAGATTGTGGCCCTGCTGATGGGCTGCAATGGACGCCCCAACGCCGCCAGTGCGGCTGTGCATCTGCAACCCAGTTCCGGACTGGCTCAGTATCTGGGTACCGTAGGCACCGGTCGTCTCTGCCAGCAACCGGTTGCCCGCACCGTTGACGGACCCGCTGAGGTAGGTGCCGCAGCCATTGTCGATCACGTCGACCACATGGCCTACGCCGCGCACGTCCATATAGACGTCGCCGCAGGCAAGCGCCGGAGGGGCGGCAAGACAGAGGGTGAGAAAGTAGGGCACGAGGGAAGTAATACGCATGATTTGGTCTCCGTTTCTTGTGTCGGTGCCGGAACCTTCCGGCTACCTGGTAGAAGCGGAGGGACAGGGTGCTTTTTTCACTCGCGCCAACAGGGTGAGATGGTCGGGTCATCGCCATCGAAGGCGCAAAGCGGCGAGAGCGCCTCGCGCGCAAGGCTGCGGTACTCCTCCAGCGAGAAGCTCGGCGAGAGAAAGCGCATGGCGGACATGGCGTTCAGGATCTGCCCGTCAGGAAGGAAGGCGGCGAAATGTTCCCTATATCCCGTGCCAAGGTCGCGCCAGATGCGATCCTCTTCGAGGGAATAGAGAACCGAACGGAACTCGCGCCCGCCTAGGGCAATTGTCACCAGCGCGCGGTTCGTTGCAAGATCGACATCGGCCATCGAGATCGGGTCGGGCATCTGAAGAAGCGGCTGCGCCACCCAGTCTCCATCGCGCCAGTGCCACAGGTTCAGTGTCAGGCCGAAATCGGGGGCCAGCACGTCGGGAGGGCCGTCCCCGGTTGGTAAAAGCCGGGTTCCCATGCGGAACCAGGCGCTCGGGATGCTGCCGAAGGACGTGCCATCGCGGGCGAGTACGTGAATAGCCTCGTCATGCCAGATCGCAAAGAACGCGCCATCGGGGCTGAGCGAGGCACAGCCCATGTCAAGCGGCGCAGGCAGGACGAGCGGTGGCTCTCCCGTTTCGGGGGAGAAGATCAGCGCATCACCCCGGTCCTCGAAGGGGATTTCGTTGAGGTCGAGCGTGGCCACAGGCGCCCCGCCATACCAGGGCGCACATGGCGGAAATTCGGGGCGCCAGTCGGCTGGCAGCGCGTTCAGGTCGAAGGCGGGGAGGCCCAGTTCCGCGCGCGCCCACTCGTTAAGCGGTTCCGGCGCAAAGGGCCCATCTGCGGTCCAGTCGATCAGCACGAGTTCGGTCATCTCGGAAGCCGGAGCGGGGTTGAGCAGAACCGCCGCCTGGCGCACGCTCAGCAACCCCGCCGCCGAGATTTCCCGCGGCATGCGGAAGTGGCGCGGTTCTTCGTATTCGAACCGCAGCGTCACGTCCCGGACCCGCCAGTCGAGCATGGCGAACTCCTCGAGAACTGTCGGGGTGAAACCTAGAGGTTCAGTTTCGGGGAAATCTTGAGAGTTGGAGATCAGGTCGAGCCCACCGTCGTCTGTGCGCCAGTCAGAAATCGGCGCGTTCGCCACGGCTTCCTGCAAGGCATCGACTTGGCCAAGGCGAACCACGATGTTTGCGGCATAACGCCCGGCAGACGTGTTCATGGCCGACGACAGCAGCAGATGTTCGCCCGACAGCCAGCAGCGCATCGCGCCCGGATCGTGCTCAAGCTCTAGCGCATCGGTAAAGAGGCGTTCGATCAACCACAGATCCTCGTCCCACGCGCCGAAGATGCCGCCGCCGCGGTTGTGGAAACTGCACAGTGTTCCGGCTGGCACGTCCTCCCATTGCAGGGTCTGCACGCCAATCGCGCGATAGGCTTCGATGTCCTCGCTCTCGTCGGTGGCCTCCGCGACGGCCAGACTCTGCCCGTCTGGCATGAATCGTAGCCTCGGAGGAAAGCCGCTGACTTCGCGCATCTCGCCGCGCGGGATGGAAAAGACGGCGCTCAGGGACGCGATTTCAGTATAGTCGGTGGTATAGAGGCTCTGCTCGATCAGCCCGATGCCGTCGGGGTTAATCGTCAGCGTGCTGTAATCGGCCCCCTCAATCAGGCCGGGAAGCGAGAAGAGCAGCCCGGTCGGCCCGGTTTCGGGATCGAGTCCATGTATCTCTAGCACCCCAGCATTGTCCATCGCGATCATCGCGCCCGGGGGATCGAGCGCATCGAAGATCCCCATCAGCCGTCCGTCGAGCGGGCCGAGATTCCGCAGTGTGCCATCAGGCAACGCGCGAGACAGGGTGCCAGTGCCGGAAGAGTGCAGGAAAAACCCGTCGCGGAATTCTTGTCCGGTGCTGTCTGCCGGAACGGCGATGACCGTCCGCTGCACCACGCTCTGCAGCGTGTCCTCCAGCGACATCAGAACCGCGTGGGGCGGGGTGTCGTCATCGACGAAGGCGGCGCTGGCGGCCAATGCGGTCAACAGTGCCGCGTCTCGGTGGCCCTCGGCGGCGATATCGGGGGCGCTTTCCAGCGTCAGCAGATCGGCGCGCCTTTCGGCCAGCCGGGTTGCGGCTTCGGCTTGTTGCAGCCGGGATTCCGCCAGCGTTCGCGCCGTCTCGGCCTCGATCTCGCGCGTGGCGGCAAGATCGAGCGCCTGTGCCAGGTCCACCGCCTGCCGCTCGGCAATGCGGGTCTGGGTGACTGCTGCGTTGCGCTGTTCCAGCGCCCAGAAGGCCACCCCCGCAACCACCAGCAGCGCTGCCACCGCGGCGCCTGCCGTGATCCGCGCCCGGCGCGCGCCCAGACGCAATTCCTCTTCCTCGGCCTCTGCTTCGGCTTTGACCGCCGTGCGCGAGCGGGCGAGAAAGTCGAGCGCCAGCGGTGACAGGTAAGTCAGTTGCCCGGCAACCAGATCCTCGCCCGCATCGAGCCGTCCGCGATGGCGCAGCAGGTCTGACGGAGGCCGCCCGTCTCGGTCCCATTGCCGCGCTGTCACTTCCAGCCGGTCGCGCAGTTCCAACTCGCTGCCAAGGGTTTGCACTAGGGCAGAAAGCCGTGGCCAGTTGCGGATCAGCGCCTCATGCGCAAGCAGGACATACCGGTTGGGGCCATGTCCGCGCACGACCGCAAGTCGCGCCTCGACCAACTGGTCGAATACCGCCATGCGAGCGGGCTCCGCTCCTTCCACACGGGCCGAGCGAGCGTTTCCGCGCCCGGTTTCGGTGTCAACGGCCACTAGCTCGGCCAATGCGCGGTCGATCTCTGCCGGGCTAAGGCCCTCCGCCTCGAGATCGTCTATCACCGCGTCGGCCCACCGGTTGACGACCCCCTCAAAACCGCCGATGCGGTCGTAGGAGCCTGCGGGAATCACCCCGGACTCATCAGCCAGATCGGCAAGGCGCGTCAGCACAATCTGTAGCAGGGGCAGGCTGTCGGGGCTGGCGAGGGCAAGTTCGGCCAGACGGTCAGACAGGTCGGCATCGGCCTCTTCGAAGCGCAACCCGGCCAGCGCCATCGGGCTTCGGATGATTTGCCCCAGCTCTCCTAGGCTGGGTGGCGCAAGACGGTAGAGCCGATCGCCATCTGCCAGTGCGGCGAGTTCGGGCAGGTTGTTGAGCAAGTCGAACCTGTCGGTGCGCAGCGTCGCAAGGCAGGCCGCCCGCCCGCTGCGGGCCAATTCCGATACCAGCGCGGCCATCGATGCCGCGGCCTCCGTATCGGGCTGGAGCAACGCCTGTTCCAACTGATCGAGGATCAGCAACAACGTGCGGACGCCCTGCCGGTCCAGCGCCGCCGCAAGTGACTGCACTTCCTGCCCGCTTTCCGGTGTAGAGCCGCCCATGGCCTCGGCCAGCGCATTTCGCAGCGCGGTGTCTGGCGGCAGGGCCGCGTCGAAGCGCAGCACCACGCTCGTCCACGGCGCACCTTCACGGGCGCCGCTGGTGATATCCTCGGCTAACCCTGCCATGGCCAGAGAGGATTTGCCGACGCCCGAGTTGCCATGCACCAACAGGAAGGCGGTGCCACACGCCATGGTGCGGCGCATCCGTTCGGTCGCTTCCTCGCGGGCGCGGGCGCGGCCGAAGAAGATCGGGCGGTGGCGGGCCTCGAAAGCTTCCAGCCCGCGAAAGGGACGTTCGTTCCAGGCCTTTCCGCTCGAAGAGCCTTGGGATGAGGCCGCCTGCGCCTGCGGTAGAGGCGGGAGGCCGAGTGCCGCCACCGCCTCGCCCGCGTTGGCAACCGGGATCAGCTGGACGCCTTGCTTTTTTAGCGCCTCTCGCAGTGTCGGGGCGATCTCGGGCAGGTTTTCGGCGGGCAAAAGGAACAGGCCCGGGCGAGCCTCTTCCAGGATGTGCCGTGCCTTGGTCTCGACATGGCCGATGGCACCCACCCGAAGCCCGAGCGTATCCACTGTACCCGTGGCCCAGACCCGCAGACTGGGCGGATGCGGCGTGTCAGCCAGCGCCATGTGCAACCGCCCTGCGGCATTGATCGCATGGGCGAGGAACAGCGCAAGCTGCCAGCTTTGTCCTGCGTCCACCGGATCCGAGACATCCGCTCGCCAGGCGGCATGGCCGAACAGCTTCTCGATTGGTCCCGTGGGTTGGCGCACAAAGGCGTTGTAGTCGCGGTCAACCCCGGCCTGTTGCGCGCTGCCGCCGATGCAGATGGTTGAGCGGCCGAGCCGCGCGTCTTCCTGCGCTAGGTAGAGGATGCGTGCCGTTGTCCCGGTCGTCGGGATCGCCAGCTCGACGCAGGTGGTATCAGGTCCGCCGCTCATCCCGGTGCCTCACGTGCAGGTAGCAGTGTCGCACTACCTTTCGGAGATTGCAGGGCCGCGATCAGCCCGGCGTCATCCGGCGCCGAGGGGTCTAGCACGGTGAACACCGCGCCTTCTGGGTCGGCGGCAGGCAGGGCACGGCGCTGGAGGCTACCGTCCGGGGCACTGGCGATCAGCATCAGAGGGCCCGCAGGGACGGGATCGTCGAAAGCGATCGTCAGATAAACCTGCCCCCCACGGCGAGCCGGAACGAGGCTGATCCGGCCGCCGGGAAAGGCGCGCTCCGACAGCCGGTCATCAGTGGCGGCGGCGGCCTGCTGCGGCAGAGAGAAAAGCGCAAGGTCGCGTTGTAATGCCATGAAGTCACGCCGCAGACGGGGCCTTTCGCCAATAAGTGCCAGAAGTATCCGGGCGTCGGGCAGGTCCGGGTCGGTAAGCAGCGCATATAGCTGTCCGATTCCGACCTGCACCTGCCCGAAGGCTTCGGCCTGCGCTTCCTGCAGGCTGCGGCTTGCCACGAAAAGGCGGTCGGCGTTATCGAAAAGGTCACTCATCGGTCTTGCTCCGTGCCGGTGGTGCAATAGGATCGGGGACAGTTTGCGCGATCCGCGCAAAACAGGCAATCGAAGGACACCGGCGCGCATGGCACCTGCTCAGGTTATCCGCTTTCCAGCGCGGTCTTCGGACCGGGCCGAGGAACTGCGCGATCTGGTGCTGGCGATCACCGGCGCGACCGGCCCCGATGGACAGCCCCGGGTGCCCCCCCGGCTGCAGCCATTTCTTCTGGCCTGTTTCGCGGGTCGTGGACGGGCGCTGCCGGGCCTTGCACATCTTGCTGTTCGTCTCGCAGCGCTGGTCGATCCGCTGCACCCGCACGGCTATGTCGGGGCGCTTAACGACAGCCTGCCCGTGCTGCGCAGCAGGGGATTCATGCGCCTGTTCGGCCGCAGCGACCCCAAGCTGGTGCTGGAGGCGCCGCATCTGCGTGCTGCCGGTGGGACGGCCTTCATCTTCGACCTGCGTCGCGCGCCCGCTGCCGCGGCCTATCTTGACGCCGCGCAGGCCATGTTGGGATATGCCGAAGTTCGGGATCTGCTGGCGCCGCTTCTGCGGGGCACGGTCTCGGCGGCAGAAGTGGCGGGGCACCTGCACAAGGCGGTGCTGGACTGGCTGCATCCGCGCCTTCAGCGCGAGCATCTGTTGCGCCAGGCCAGGGTGATCCGCGGGTTCTTGCAGGGGCGTGGCGTTGGCACCGCTCGCGACATCGACGATGCGGTCATCCTCGACTTCTGGCGCGAACAGGCCCCCGCGGGTGAAGGGCCGGACGGATTCCGGTTGTGGCGCAACGCGGTGCGGCAGCTCGTGGCCTACCGGATCGCGCTGGATGAGGCAGCTACCGGTGCCGCGCTCGACATTCCGCTCAGCACCTCGGCCAGCGACGAAGAGGGCGGGATCGACCTTGCACGGTTTGATGTTGCGGAGGGGCGGGCGGATGGCGCTGACATGGCCCCCTGGATATCGCCCTTGGCGATGCTTTCTGCCCCTGGGGCAGCGGCGGTCAAATGGATCACGGCGCGCGAGCATGCGGTGCTGGCCACCGCTTTTGCCGCAACGTCCCCCGCCGAGGGCACCCCCCCCGATCCAAGGGGAAGCAGCGCCTTCGGGGATGCCCGGCCAGAGCCAGCGCTTCTGCTGACCTGGCTGCGTTTCGCGGTCTTTGGCGCCGCGCAGGCCCGAGCCGTCGAGGCCGCGCGCGGCGGCGCCGCGATCGGATTGCCGCAAGATATCCGAGACTATGCGGCGGTTCGCGAGGATTGGTCGGCGCGCCACGAGGCCATCGCAGGGCTGCACCTGGCCGCCGCATGGGATCTCTTGCGCCGCAGCCCGGCGGATGGGCTGGTGCTTGCGCTCGATTCCCTGCGCGACATAGTGCTCGCGGCGCTGCGAGACACGAGCAACGACTATGCTGCGGCGGCTGAGCTGGTCCGTGCCGCGCCCGAGGCGGCTGAGCTTGCACGCGCCTTCCGCGCAGTCAACCGCGTGGGGTTCCGGCGGCAGGATGCGGAAGATCCGGCTATCACTGCCGCGCTGCGGGAGGGCGCCCCCTGGCTTCGACCGTTGCGCGAGGAAATCGCCATGTTGCTGGATTGGCTCGCCGTGCGCGATCTTGCGACAGCTTTCGCGACCGACCGCGCGACCTTCGCCGAGGTGTTTATGCAGATCTACGGAGGCGAGAGCTAGGGGCGGCATCGGTTGGCTCCGGTAGAAAGCGAAACGGCACGGGCCGGGTAGGTCGTCCCGGCCCGCGCAGCGCGCGTCAACGCGCAGGGCCACAGGCGACGGGCGCGCCGTCGATCTGCATCTCGAGCTCTGGTGGCTCGGTCCCCGTCAGCGAGATGCGCTGGCTGCCGAGCGTGACGGTTTCGCCCGGCGCGAGGTTGAAGCTACCCCCTCGGACGAGCCGCACCTGACTGGTGCCGCCCTGTTCGAAACTGTAGCGGAAGCTGCCCGATGCGGGGCTGTCACCCGCAGTAAGCCGCACCTCGTAACGATGCGCCTCTTCCTCGACATTATTCATTAGGGAACAGGTCAGCTCAGCCGGTGGTTCCGTTGTTTGCGTGATCGTCGGAGCCTGGATCGGCGCCGCAGGCTCGGGGGCGGGTGGAGCGCTGGCCTGAGGACCTGTCAGGATCAGCAGGATCGCGCCCATGATGGAAGAAATCTCGATGCTCATGTCCATGTTTCCTTTCTGGATCGGGTCAATCGCAGCGCAAGATCCGAAGATCGAAGCCTGTGTTCGGGTTCGCCACGATCGGCACCTGGCGGTGACCGGGAGGGCAGGTTCCGGCGAAGACCATGACGTCGGCTCCGGGGTTCAGGACGTCGATCTGTGCTCCGGATCCGTGGATGAAGGCTTGGGTCCGTGGCGCTGTGCCTGAAGTCTCGATCATGGCACGGTGGCCCTGACCGTCGGCCCAGACCACAAGATCACCGCAGCCATCGCCTTCGTGGATGTCGAGCGCGATTCCGCGCCCGGTGACGTCGATCTCGGCCCGGCCCGGGCAGTCGGCCTGGGCCTTCGCCGCAAAACCGGCGGCGAGGGCGAGGACAAGGGTGAGGGTTTTGATGGAATGACGCATGGGTCTGACCTCCTTTCAGGCTCAGTAGATGGCGGTGCCGACGTAGCCGTCGATCCAGCAGGCTTCCCCGGGGAAGAGCCATTCGTCGTGGTAAAGCGGTCGCTCGTGGATGATCTCGCCGTAGTAGTTCAGAAGGGCGCAGTACCCGGCCCAGTCCGGCGCTGGTGCCCAATTGGGGACGTTGCCGCCGCCGGTTTGCACATGCACGTCGACATCCACGTCGACCACGTTGCCGTAGCCGTCCACATAGACGTTCACGTTGGGGGAAACCTGTGCCGCGGCCGAGCTGGCGATAAGGGCTGCGGTTGCGGCGGCGGTGAGAAGCTTGAGGGTCATGTTGGTATCTCCGTTCAATGTTGTGTGACGGAGCAAAGCGGGGGGTTTGGGCGTTTTTTTCCGCTGTCCAAGACAGAGGTTATTTGATGATGTATATCAGGAGCGCTTCGAACTATTTGTGAACCGAGAAGCCGTGCAAGGGGTCTCTGCTGCCATGTTGTTGAGAATTCCGAACTAATGCAGATGGAGTAGTCTCGTGAAAGTGGTCCACCACCTGGGATAGATTTGTCGTGCGATTTGGAGGATCAGCGGTGGCTGGGAAACGAGAGCACCCGAAGATACTGTATCGAGGCTTCGGCAGGTTGAAGTACTTCAAGGCCAAGGGACGCGCCACCTGCATGTCCCAACAGATCTGAGCTTTTGTCCCGTCGGTTGTGCAGCATGGCATTCCAGGGCCGGATGGCAGGGCTGCTACGCGGGCCATCCTACGGGGAGTGGCGGAGGGCTTCGGCAGTCTTGGCCAACGCCCGCCGAACCCGGAAGCCAGGAATTCCGGCTTGAGTCAGTGCCGGAATAACGCAATTCTGATCCTGTAAAGGTTTCCAATTCCGGAAATCAGGTCGAATGTGCTGCCATTGATTTCAGAGAACCGTGTTTTTCTCAAAGCTGTTTCGGTGAAATAGCAAGGGCCTAAGTGTATTGGGGGTTACGCTGTCATTAACAGAGCTCTATTTTACGGATAGTGCCGGCGGAACAGACTATAACGGTGCAAGCGGTATTGAGATCGTTACAATCGGCGATCGGACGTTTGTCTTTACCGCAGCAACCTTTGCCGATGTGATCATCATTTCCGAACTGCGTGCGGACGGAACGCTGACCGAGATCGGAACCGTGCCGCAGATGTCGGGTGCCGGGCTTAACGGTGTCTCCGGTTTTGCGTCCACAGTGGTGAGTGGCACTACGTATCTCTATGCGGCAGGGGAAGTTTCTGACGCGATTACGGTCTATCAGGTCGATGCGGACGGTATGCTGACCCGCGTTCAGACCGTCTTCGACAGCGACGATACGGATCTCCAGCTGGACGGGTCGCTCGGAGAGCTGACCATTGCCACATCCGGCGGTAACCAGTTCCTGATCACCCAGGGCTATTACGATGACGGACTGAGCGTGTTTCAGATCGGTGCGAACGGCCAATTGACCAACACCGACAATATTGACGATGCCGATTCCCCGGCTCTTGCGCTGAACGGCCCCGCGGATACCGCGTTCATCGAATACATGGGCACGTCTTTTGTCTTTGCCACCGGCCATGATGAAAGCGGTGTCGGGATATTCAGCCTGTCGGCCTCTGGCCAGCTTACCCTTCTGAACAGCCTGACCGACACGGGCACTCTCGAACTCTCCCGCGCACACGGGGTCGAGGCGGCGATAATCGGTGGCACGCTTTTAATGTATGTCGCGGGCAACAGCGATGATGGCATTTCGGTCTTTTCGGTAGGTGCCGGGGGGGCTGCGGTCAACGTCTTCAACTACAGCGATTCAACGACGCTGAGCCTGAACGGTATCCAGGATCTGGACATTTTCGAGTTCGGGGGCACAACCTACCTCGCCGCAACGCTGGAAATTGATGATGGCATCACCCTGTTCTCCATCGAAGGCGATGGCAGCCTGATGCAGGTGGACAGTGTTTTCGATTCCGAAGATGCCGCATTGGAACTCGATGGCGCCGCTTATCTGGAATTCGTCGAGGTTGACGGTCAGGGCTTGCTGGTGGTGGGCGGCCTTAACGACGATGGCATCTCCGTCTTCTCGATGGACATGGGCACGGTCACAATCGAGGGCACGGCGGCTGCCGATCTTCTTGTCGGCACCGATCGCGGTGAGGAAATCGACGGCCTGCAAGGCGACGACGCCATTGTCGCCGGGGGAGGTGACGATACCGTCAATGCAGGCGAGGGCAACGATCTTGTCAGTGGCGGCGATGGCGACGATCGTATCGATGGTGACGGGGATCTGACCCAGACGGCCTCGGACGTCGTCACGGTTGCGGAAACCGGTCAGGATCTGGCGCTCTCGGTGACAATTCCCGACAGTTCCGACGGGACCAGCATTGAAATCTCGGGGATCGTGAACCGGATTCCCAACCAAGGCAGCGATTACAATATCGTCTATGTGATCGACACGTCCTCTTCGATGAGCGGAAGCTTTTCAGGAACCGAAACCGTTGGTGACCTCAACAACGATGGCCAGACCAACACATTGCTGGATGGCACCGTTGCCGCATTCCAGTCGCTGAATGACAGTCTTGTCGCGGCAGGGTTCTCCGGTTCGGACGTTGCAGTCGTCGAGTTTGCCGGAAGTGCCGTCACCACCTATAGCGGACCGGCACTTGGCGGCGTGAATGCGGTTCTGGAGGACATGAGAGCGAGCGGGAGCACGGATTTCGAAGATGCGCTTCAGCAGGCGATCCTGGCCCTTCAGGGTATGGGAAGTGGCCAGAATGTCGTTTATTTCATTTCGGATGGTGCCCATAACGGCGGCACCTATTCCGACGAGGTCGCAACGCTGATCGACGGCAACGGGCTGAATGCGACGATCAATGCCTTCGGGCTCGGCACCTCCGCCAACCTCGATCAGCTCGATCTGGTCGATGACGGAACAAGCCATGGCAGCGCCATTCGCGTGCTTGAACCGTCGACGCTGACCGGTGGTCTGACCGGTTCTCCGGTGGACACAAGCGAGGTCGACAGGCTGGAAATCTACGTCAATGGGGTCCTCGTGCGGACCGTGGACGGTGTGGAATTCTCGTCCACGCCGCTCGGCCTTCAGTATAACGCGACCATAGACGGTCTTTCGACAACCGCTGGCGACACGATCGAAGTCATTCTGGTTGCATCGGATTCAAGCGAAACGGAGGTTTCCGTTTCACTGACCGTTCCCAACGAGGCCCTCATCGTCGGGGACGATACGCTGGTCGGTGGTGCGGGCGATGACTCCCTCGATGGGGATGGCGGCAACGATACGCTGATGGGCGAAAGCGGCGATGACCTGTTGGTTGGCGGCACCGGTCATGATCTGCTCGATGGCGGGTCTGACGATGACAGGCTCTTCGGAGATGGCGGCGATGATACGCTGATCGGCGGAAGCGGGGCCGATACCTTGACGGTCGGCATTGGCGACGATGTCTACTATGTCGATGGCAGCGATCTTGTCGATGAAAGCACCGGGGGGGGCCGGCGATACGGATACCATCGTGTCCCGAACGACGATTGACCTGTCCAACCTGGGCAGCAATTTCCTCGGCGATTTCGAGGCCGTCCAACTGATCGGCACCATTGATGCAACGGCCCGTGGTGACGACGGGGCCAATTCGCTGATTGGCAACGAGGGTGATAACCTGCTTGTGGGACGTGACGGGGCTGACACGCTGTCGGGCGGTGACGGCGATGACACGCTCAACGGTGGCGCGGATGTCATCGAGGACTTCTCAAATGATCTGATCGAGATCGATCCCGCGTTCTGGTCGGGCAACCTGGCCAGTGTGCTCTCTGCCGCGGTCGTGCAGCCGGCAATCTCGTTCTGGATTTCGGTGGCGGAAACACGCTGACGCTGAACGGTGTGACAAGTACTGCGTCCCTTGCGGGCCGTATTACGGGTGGCACGCAATCTGTGGCCAGCGACCTCAATGGGGACATGACCAGCGACATTCTGTGGCGGAACGGGACGACGGGCCAGTACGGCATGTTCGAGATGCAGAATGGCAACGCGACCTGGCAGGTGCTCGGATCTGAAAGCACCGCCTGGCAGATCGCAGGTCTTGGCGATTTCGACGGGGATGGCACCGACGATATTCTCTGGCGCAATGACAGCTCCGGCGGCATCGGCTTTTCCGCCATGGGCACCGGCAGCCCGGTCTGGAATGCCTTGGGGCAGGCCAGTTCCGCGTGGGGCATCGTGGGCGTCGGCGATTTCAACGGCGACGGCACCGACGATATTCTCTGGCAGAACAGCAGCAATGGCGGCGTCGGCATGTTCGCCATGTCGGGCGGCACGGCCAGCTGGCAGACCATTGGCGGATCATCTGCCCCGTGGGAGATTGTGGCAACCGGCGACACCACCGGCGACGGGATCGACGATATCATCTGGCGGAACGCGACGACCGGCCAGGTCGGCCAGTTCGAGATGTCGGACAGCGGAACGGCCAGTTGGAGCGTCGTTGCCAATGTCTCGACCGACTGGCGGCTGGTGGGGACCGGTGATCTCGATGGCGACGGCACGGACGATTTGCTGTGGCGGCACGAGAGCACGGGCGCGGTCGGCTACTACGCCATGGGCTCTGGCACGCCGGTCTGGCAGGGCCTGGGGCAGGCGAGCTTTGATTGGGATATTGTCGGGACCGGCGATTATAATGGCGACGGAACGGACGACATCCTGTGGCGGAACATCAATAGCGGTACGGTCGGCATGTATGACATGGGGGGCGGCAGCCCAAGCTGGCAGACCATCGGCCAGGCCGGGCTGGAATGGGACGTCGAGGGCCAGTTCGTGGACGAATTCGTCTTCTGAGCCGTGCGTGGAGGAGAGCCGCTGACGTTAGCTGCGGTTCCCGTCCCTGATCGGCCCGTTACCCCGCATGGGCTGACCCGCCCTTGCACCTGTCCCGACCTGGTGCCGGAAGCCCGTCAACGCGAGGTTTCCTCCTGAAAGCTCGGTCACCCTCCGCAAGGCATTACCATCGTCGAATGCGCCTACGAGGGGAGGCCCCTCTTTCCACCCGGCAACCTCGGGGCAACCTCACAACGCCATGAATGGCTGTCCGGTTCAAGCGGGCAGTCACAAGGCAAATGCGAAAGGTCCCCCCTTCGGTGGCAACACGGGCTGTAGTGACGCCAAGTGGTTCTAAGAACTGGACAAACGAAAAAAAGGCATACTATTTTGATCTGAACCGCGCGCAGGTGGATAGCCATCGGCCGCAAAGACATTGTGAACGGAACTGTTCGGGGGAACGCCATGCCTAGCATTACACTTCAAGGGTTTGAGACTGACAACAACACCCAGATCAACGGCGACAACGCCTATGTCGGGACATCGACGTTGACGCTTACGATCTCGGAAGGCGCGAGCCTGATCTACAGCATCATCCCGAACAGCGAAACGATCGGCAACGGCCAAATCCTCGAAGCGGATATCGTACCCGTGAACGGCGCCGGCGATGTGCGTATCGACGGGATGGCGACCAGCGTGGATCTCACCTGGGTGTTCGAGGCCAGCTTCAGCAACGGGTCCAGCGCCACGATTCTTGTGCTCCAGAACTCCGCCACGGGGCGGGAGTACTTCTATCCGATCGATGGAAACCTGGCGATCCCGACCAGCCAGGCAGAATGGGATGCCATCAACGCCAGTTTCACCGGTGCCAGCTATGCGACCGGCACCTACGCGCCCAACACCGCATTCGACCCGCTGACCTTCCCGAACGGAACCGTGACCGTTGATGACTACTGGGTCGGTTACGACGACCCCGAGCTGTTCAACGGTGGCGCAGGGGATGACGACCTTTCCGGCCAGGGGGGCAATGACACAATCACCGGCGGCGCGGGGGATGACTACATCCGCGGCGGCCAAGGTGACGACTCCCTCGATGGCGGTGACGATTACGACCAGGTCGTCTATGACGATGCCACCTCCGGCGTGACCGTCAACCTTGTGACCGGTACCGCCACGGGCGGCGCGGGCAATGACACGATCGCGAATTTCGAGATGGTTCGCGGGTCGATGCATGACGACCACATCACCGGCGACTCTGGCAGCAACCAGATGCGCGGTCTCGATGGCAACGATACACTGATTGGCGGCGACGGAAATGACCGTGTCCGCTATGACCGGGACGCCAATTACGGCGGCGCTGCTGGCGTGAACGTCAACCTGATGACCGGCATTGCCATTGACGGGTTTGGCGATACGGACTCCCTCTCTGGGTTCGAACGGGTCATGGGCTCGAATTCTGGTGACACGATCATCGGCGACGATCAGGACAACGAGCTGGATGGTCTCGATGGCAATGACACCATAGCCGGCGGCGGAGGCCGCGATAACATTCGGGGCGGCGACGGCAACGATACACTCGACGCATCCGGCGGCGATTCCGCGTCCCAGGGCTATGGCGACATCATCCAGGGTGGCACCGGCAACAACACCATCATCGGTCATGCCCAGGCCTTCGCTGACCGCAGCGGTGGCGGTATCGACGTCATCTATGAAAACGTCGCGGGCACGGGCGGGGTTGTCATCACGGTCGGCGCGAACGGCACCGGGACGACCACCAGCAACAACGCCGGAGTCGTGAATGATACCTTCACCTATGCCGACCATTTCGAAGGCACGCAGGACGCGGATGTCTTCAATGGATCGAACGGCGGCTCCGGCACCGGGCAGGGCAACGAGTCCTGGGTCGGTGAAGCAGGCAACGATACGATCAACGGCAATGGCGGTTGGGACATGGTCCAGTACTGGCTCGAGGGCGGGACCAACGGGGTCAATGTGAACCTCGCGACCGGTGTTGCGACCGACAGCTATGGCGATACTGACAGCCTCAGCGGGATCGAGGGCGTTGCCGGCACCGACCGGAACGACACGCTGATCGGGGATGGTAACGACAACTACTTCGAAGACCGGGGCGGTGACGACTCGATCAATGCCGCCGGGGGCAATGACTGGATTCGGCTGAATTCCGGCAGTGATACGGTCGACGGTGGTGACGGGTTCGACACGCTGGAAATCGACCTGAACGGGTTTACCCTGCCCGCAGGCTTCGTCTATCAGCTCGACCTCACCACGGGGTATTCCGGGCAGTTGGGCAACCCGAACCTGTCGGACTCCATCTCCAATGTCGAAGCCCTGATGCTGCGCGGCAGCTATGACGCACAGGTCACGGGCGATGCCGAGGACAACCGGTTTGAGACCGGAACCGGCAACGACACGCTGACCGGCGGCGCGGGCGAGGACAGCTTCATCTACAATGGCGGCGCGGATGTAATCACCGATTTCAACGGTGATCTGATCGGAATCTCGTCCTCCATCTGGACGGGGACCGACGCGCAATTGATCGCGGATGCCACTGTTGTCAGCGGCAACCTTGTGCTCGATTTCGGGGGGGGCAACACGCTGACTCTGAACGGCATCACCGATGCCTCGGTTCTTCAGGGCCGGATCCTTGGGGCAGCAACACCTGACGTCATAAGCGATGTGACCGGTGATGGCACCTCCGACATTCTCTGGCGCAACGGCACGACGGGCCAGTACGGCATGTTCGACATGGCGGGCGGCACGCCGACCTGGAGCGTTCTGGGGGGCGAGAGCACCGCCTGGCAGATCGGCGGGCTCGGGGATTTCGATGGGGACGGCACCGACGATATCCTCTGGCGCAACGATACCTCCGGCGGCATCGGCTTTTCCGCCATGGGCACCGGCAGCCCGGTCTGGAACGCGCTCGGCACGGCCAGCGCGGCCTGGCAGATCATGGGCGTGGGCGATTTCAACGGCGATGGCACCGACGATATTCTCTGGCAGAACAGCAACAATGGCGGCGTCGGCATGTTCGCCATGTCGGGCGGATCGGCCAGTTGGCAGACGATCGGCGGCTCCTCGGCCCCGTGGGAGATCGTGGCCACGGGAGACATCACCGGTGACGGGATCGACGACATCATCTGGCGGAACGCGACGACCGGCCAGGTGGGCCAGTTCGAGATGTCCTCGGCGGGCACCCCGACCTGGAGCGTGGTGGCCAATGTCTCCAACGACTGGCGGCTGGTGGGGACCGGCGATCTCGATGGCGACGGCACGGATGACCTGCTGTGGCGGCATGAGACCAGCGGCGCTGTGGGTTACTACGCCATGGGTTCCGGTTCGCCGGTCTGGCAGGGCCTCGGGCAAGCCAGTTTCGATTGGGATATCGTGGGCGTGGGCGACTACAATGGCGACGGAACGGACGACATCCTGTGGCGGAACGTCAATACCGGCACGGTCGGCATGTACGACATGGATGGCGGGCCAAGCTGGCAGACCATCGGCCAGGCTGGCCTCGTCTGGGACGTCGAAGGGCAGTTCGTGGACGAATTTGTGTTCTGAGGGGGACGGATCAGCCGACACCGGCTGCAGGACCTGCGGATGACTGTATAGTGTCTTCGCTCTTGGCGACTACCGCTCAATTTCAGGTACGTGATACCCGAGATTGGATAAGTATCCTGCCGGGATATCAGCCTGTTGCCCGCCGCTGGTAGGCTGGTCCCCAACTGAAGAATAGAAAGCCGAGTCAGGTCCGTCGCGATGAACGCCGGCCCTGCCTCCGTCGACACATGGCAATGGTCAAATGCGATCGTCCGAATGACCCGGCGTGGTCGCTGAGCAAGGCGCAGAAAGCGGTTCTGCAGACCGTCTCGAACGAGCTTCAGCCCTGGATTGTCGCCTTGGGTGCCTTCCAAAGGGACAAGCCGGGAAAGAATTTGGGAGACTGGTCTGGAAGGCTGTCGCCTTTATCGAGAGGCGCAGGTCAGTTGCCATCTGCCGCAACCGCCATTCTGACAAGGATAGAGCAGGCAGATGACCATCCTGTCACCTGCCTGCTCCGAATCTCCATCCAGGCTTAGCGCCGCTCAGAACACAAATTCGTCCACGAACTGCCCCTCGACGTCCCAAGCCAGTGCGGCCTGGCCGATGGTTTGCCAGCTTGGCCCGCCATCCATGTCGTACATGCCGACCGTTCCGGTATTGACGTTCCGCCACAGGATATCGTCCGTGCCGTCGCCATTGTAGTCGCCCACGCCCACGATATCCCAGTCGAAACTGGCTTGCCCGAGGCCCTGCCATGTCGGCGTGCCGGAACCCATGGAGTAATAGCCCACGGCGCCCGAGCTTTCATGCCGCCACAGCAGGTCATCCGTGCCGTCGCCATCGAGATCGCCGGTCCCCACCAGCCGCCAGTCGTTGGAGACATTGGCCACCACGCTCCAGGTCGGGGTGCCCGCCGAGGACATCTCGAACTGGCCCACCTGGCCGGTCGTCGCGTTCCGCCAGATGATGTCGTCGATCCCGTCACCGGTGATGTCTCCCGTGGCCACGATCTCCCACGGGGCCGAGGAGCCGCCGATCGTCTGCCAACTGGCCGATCCGCCCGACATGGCGAACATGCCGACGCCGCCATTGTTGCTGTTCTGCCAGAGAATATCGTCGGTGCCATCGCCGTTGAAATCGCCCACGCCCATGATCTGCCAGGCCGCGCTGGCCGTGCCGAGCGCGTTCCAGACCGGGCTGCCGGTGCCCATGGCGGAAAAGCCGATGCCGCCGGAGGTATCGTTGCGCCAGAGGATATCGTCGGTGCCGTCCCCATCGAAATCCCCGAGCCCGCCGATCTGCCAGGCGGTGCTCTCGCCCCCCAGAACGCTCCAGGTCGGCGTGCCGCCCGCCATGTCGAACATGCCGTACTGGCCCGTCGTGCCGTTGCGCCAGAGGATATCGGAGGTGCCATCGCCGGTCAGGTCGCTGTCCACGTCGGTGGTGGAACTGACCCCATTCACGGTCACCGTTGCGACCGCCGATGACGTGCCGCCGTTGCCATCCGTCACTTCGTAGAGCACCTCAACGGTCGCGGACTGGCCGGTGGCGAGGTGCTGATAGGCCGTGCCCGGATCATAGGTGATCGAACTACCATCCGCCGCGATGCTGACCGTGCCGAGCCCCGATTGGATACTCGCCGATCCGACGGTCAGGGTGTCGGTCGTGTCCGGGTCGGTGTCATTGGCCAGCACGTCTATCAGAACCGCGTTGTCTTCGTCGGTGGTGGCGGTGTCGGCGACTGCCGTGGGCTGGTCATTGGCGCCCGTCACGGTCACCGTTGCGACCGCCGACGAGGTGCCGCCGTTGCCATCCGTCACCTCGTAGAGCACCTCAACGGTCGCGGACTGGCCGGTGGCGAGGTATTGATAGGCCGTGCCCGGATCATAGGTGATGGACCTGTCATCCGCCGCGATGCTGACCGTGCCGAGCCCGGATTGGATGCTGGCCGATCCGACGGTCAGGGTGTCGGTCGTGTCCGGGTCGGTGTCATTGGCCAGCACGTCGATCAGAACCGCGTTGTCTTCGTCGGTCGTTGCGGTGTCGGCGACTGCCGTGGGAGAGGTATTGATCCCCACCAGCCGCCCTTGAAGAACCGACGCATCGGTGATGCCGATCAGCGTCAGCGTGTCGCCGCCACCGAAATTGAAGAAGAGGTTGCCGTTCTGGACCTGAGCAATCGCAAGCAGTTGCGCCTGACCCCAGAACCACATGGTGGACATGTCGAGCAGATCGCCGTTGAAATCCTCGATCACATCGGCACCGCCGGTATATATGAACGTATCTATGCCCGACCCGCCATTCAGCGTGTCATTGCCGCCCCGTCCTGAAAGCGTGTCATTGCCCGCACCGGAGTCCAGACGATTGTTGTTGCCGTCTCCCCGCAGCTGATCCGCACCATTCCCCGAGATCAGGTTTTCGATGCTGAACAGCTGGTCATTGCCGAAATCGCCGGTGTTCTGCGAACCGCTGATGGCCAGATCGACCGTGGCGGACAGGGCAAAACTGGAATAGACCGCCGTGTCGGTGTCGCCGCCGCCAACCAGGGTATCGTCGCCTTCACCCCCTTCCAGAGTGTCGTCGCCGTTTTCCCCGAAAATCTGATCGCCGCCATCCCGGCCGATAAGCAGATTATCGAAATCATTGCCAATCAGCGTGTCGTTGTAGAAGCTGCCTTCGACGTTCTCCACATTGGAGATCGTGTCTCGACCCTGGCCCGTGTTCTGCCCATCCTCGTCGCGCAGATCGACCCACACAGCAGTGTCAGAAGTGGCATAAATGACGATGTCTGTCCCGTCACCACCATCTATGTCGTCATTGCCGGTGCCGCCATGCAGCCTGTCGTCGTCATTGCCGCCGCGCAGGGTGTCGTTGCCGCCCCCGCCCAGCAGAAGGTCGTTGCCGTCCCCGCCGCGCAGAACGTTGTCGCCATCTGCACCGCTTAGACTGTCGTTGCCGCTGTAGCCATCAAACACGTCCGGCAGGTCCTGGTCGGGGTCGTCAAAGTCGCGTTCCAGAAAATCGTTGACGTTGTTGGAGCCCTCAAACCATTGACCCGTGATCAGCCCCTGCATAGTGGAGATCAGCTCCTCAAGCTGGTTGCCACCAGCGCGGTCATAATCAACGTCGACCACGGGGTCGATCCCCAGTGCGGCCTGCGCGGCCCAGCCATGCCTCTCAATCCATGCCAGGAAGTCGGGAGTATTGATAATATCACCGACTTCAGGGGTAGCGTAGGCGAGACTCGGAATATAACCTGCATCTCCAATAAGGCCTGATGAATTGGCTAAATGTTGCCAAGGATCATGTAAGTACCTAATCTGTGTGGTGCTCGCGAGCTGATTAGGTTCCGTGCTGTCGGTCAAGAACTGCAGCGTCACATACCAAGCTTCGCCAAAAATCAAGGGCTCGGAAAATGCCAACTCGACGTTTGAAATTCTGACGACGATGTTCTGTTCAAGCTCGTCGCGGAGCGGGACCAGCATCGATTGAAGGTTAGCGATCGCGCCGGTAACTTCACCTCTCAGCTCTGCGGAATAGGCGCTGTCCTGCAAGGTTTCCATGATTTGCAGACGAAGAGCTGTCGCTGCGACCATCATCGGTGCGAGTGCAACCCGTTCGACCGGAGCAAAGGTGGCATAAGATGTGATGTCCGCCAATGCTTCAATAGAGCTGTCGATGGCGTTCTGACGGAGGACGGGGTCTCCGTTCCCGGCATATTGCTGCCAGTAAATCAGTGTCTGCTGCATGTCCGAATGGATACCGGATATGTATGTTTGGATGATGGTCTGTCGGTTGAGTTCAACATTTGCCACTAGGGTTTGAGTCAATGCCAGAAGCTCATCCAGCTTGGCGTTGATCTCGACCATCGGGTCTGCGCCAAAGAGGTCGTTAAAAAGTGAATATGCTTCCATACCGGCCTTGAAGGCTGAGTACGGTGATACAGTGCTTGGCGTTGGCATCTCTTCATCCCCTGTAAACCGCCTTCACACTCTCAACCGAAGAAAAACCGCAGGCAGCATTGTCAAATGACGCCAGATCAAATCCGCGCCTTCAAAGAATTCCAAAATTCCGGACAAATCAGCCGATCGCACACTGTGCGATGGATCGGGAAAGATGACCAAAACCCTATCCGCAAGGTATAGGTTTTTCCGGTTGCTTTGCAAAGAAAACCTTTTCGGTGGCGGATCACGCGCGTCCGCGCGACGGGCGAGACCCACCGAGACCGCTGCACGACGCATCAAGCGATGAAGCTGGACCGGCCTCATTGTTTGGTGCGTTGGTCTGTAGGGGCAATGGTTGGATTGGTACTGTTTTGTGGGAGGCTTGAACCGACCGTTCCGAAATTGGGCAGGTCGGTGTCCTTACCCGGCAAGGCGCCAGAAACGCCTTCGAAGGCAGCGGAAGGAGGCAAGCAATTGCCCCCTCGTCAAGCATGCCTCAGAACACGAACTCATCCACGAACTGCCCCTCGACGTCCCAGACGAGGCCTGCCTGGCCGATGGTTTGCCAGGTGGGGCCGCCATCCATGTCGTACATGCCGACCGTTCCGGTATTGACGTTCCGCCACAGGATGTCGTCGGTGCCATCGCCATTGTAGTCGCCCGCACCCACGATGTCCCAATCGAAGCTGGCTTGCCCGAGGCCCTGCCAGACCGGCGAACCGGAACCCATGGCATAGTAACCCACAGCGCCGCTGGCCTCATGCCGCCACAGCAAATCATCCGTCCCGTCGCCATCGAGATCCCCGGTCCCCACCAGCCGCCAGTCGTTGGAGACATTGGCCACGACGCTCCAGGTCGGGGTGCCCGCCGAGGACATCTCGAACTGGCCCACCTGGCCGGTCGTGGAATTGCGCCAAATGATGTCGTCGATCCCGTCGCCGGTGATGTCACCCGTGGCCACGATCTCCCACGGCGCCGAGGAGCCGCCGATCGTCTGCCAGGTCGCGGACCCGCCCGACATGGCGAACATGCCCACGCCGCCATTGCTGCTGTTCTGCCAGAGAATATCGTCGGTGCCGTCGCCGTTGAAGTCGCCGACGCCCATGATCTGCCAGGCCGCGCTGGCCGTGCCGAGCGCGTTCCAGACCGGGCTGCCGGTGCCCATGGCGGAAAAGCCGATGCCGCCGGAGGTATCGTTGCGCCAGAGGATATCGTCGGTTCCATCCCCGTCGAAATCCCCGAGCCCGCCGATCTGCCAGGCGGTGCTCTCGCCGCCCAGAACGCTCCAGGTGGGCGTGCCGCCAGCCATGTCGAACATGCCGTACTGGCCCGTCGTGCCGTTGCGCCAGAGAATGTCGGAGGTGCCGTCGCCCGTGAGGTCGCTTTCGGGGGCGCTGTCGCCAACACGGATGCGCCCTGCGAGGCCCGCGGTGCTGGTCACACCGTTGAGTGTCAACGTGTAGCCACCGCCGAAGTCGAGCACGAGGTTGCCGCTTTGCACGACTGCCGAGGCCAGCAGCGAGCTGACATCGCCAAACCAAGAGGTCAGGTTGATCCGAATAATGTCCCCGTTGAAGTCCGTGATGACGTCCTGCCCACCGGAATAGATGAACGTATCGACCGCGGCGCCTCCGGTCAGCGTGTCATTGCCGAGATTGCCATCGAGCACGTTGGCCACGTCATTGCCGATGATCGTGTCATTCCCCCGGCCACCGGTCGCATTCTCGATGACGGCCCCGGCCGCAATGGTGAAGCCGCCATGTACCCCGGTGACATAGGAGACATAGCCTCCGCCATTCGCCGAATAGGTCAGCGGGGCCTCGCGCAGGTCGATGATGGAGGACAGCAGGCCGGGATTGACGATCGTGTCAATGCCGCCGGTATCCCAGATCGTCGAGTAGTAGGCGTGGGAAAAGGCCGTCTGATTGACCGTGAACAATTCGTAGGTGTCGTTGCCATTGTTAAAGGTGGTGTTGGCCCCGTAGAGCTGCTGCAGAACCGCGATATCCATGGCCATCGGCGTGCCTTGCCAGCCGTAATTGTCCGACGGGCTGGCACCGTGCGGGGCGGTTTGCCAGCCATCGTTATAGGACATCGTCGTGTAGATGCCCTGGTTGAGGTCAAAATTGCCCAGGCTGCCAAAAGGCCCGGTGACGCCGTCCATGATGGAAGACGTGCCGCCGGTGTCATGGGGGTGCGACAGACCCATGCCATGTCCGATCTCGTGGATCATGGTGATGAACCCGTAGCCACCCTGTGCCTGGCCGAGCGTCGTCCAGCCCTGACCGCCATTGTAGAACACGCCGTGGCCGTCGAGGTTGTTGTAGGAGGTGCCGTTGATCGTCACCGAGGTGCCGCCGACGCCCCAATAGCCGAGAGAGGAGTCCGGGTCGGTGGATTCGACCATGAAGAAATCGGCCTGGTTGGGGTTCGTGACCACGTTGAAAGTCACGTTGGCCACGTTCTCGAAGGTCTCGAACGCCAGCATCGCCTGCTGCTGTTCGTATGTGCTCCAGGACGAGGTGGTCTGTGGTGTGTCAAATGGGTCATCGAAGCTGACGCCGCCGGGCACGAAGTAGACGTTGATGGTGGAGGGGGCCGTGTAGCCCCAGGTGATCGAGTCCAGCAGGTCGTTGCCAGAGGGCGGCGGCGGGTTGGTGCCTCCGCCACTCATGGTCAGGGTGTAAGTGCCGGTGTCGACCGTGCTGCCGGTATAGCCGGGGCTGTTGTAGTAGCTGTCAGCGGCGATGTAGTAGGTGCCGCTCGTCGTTGCGGTGTAGACGATCTGGGAGTTCAGGTTGCCGGTCCCCATATCGTCATTGCTTCGAACCGGGTTTGAAGACCCGTCATAGAGATAGAGATACGGATCCGTCATCGAGCCAGCGGTCATCGTGAATGTATAGGTCACGCCCGCCGTGAGGTTCACTTCGACCCAGTCCCAATCGTTGTCAAAGCCAAGCGTGCCAACGAAGGAATCGCCTGAAGACATGCCGTACACAGTGCTGGAGTTTCCCGCTGCATCGGAGGTTTCGGAGATGGTCAGCGCGTTTTCGCCGCCAGTGTCATGCAGCCAGTCGCCATCGGTTTTGAAAGGATTGAATATGGCACAGGTCAAACACATATCTGGTCTCTCCATGTTGCGTCCCGGCTGTTGCATCAATGGGCAGGAGGCGTTGGCCCCCCAACGGGACATGATCTTTTGCACAGCCAAAGGCCGCTTTGAATAATCTTCGGGGACTGGTACGTTCTGCCGAAAGCGTGTCGAAGAAAGCAGCAAGACCGGGCACAACGCGGTGGCTGCCAGGCATCTCCCCCGAAAGAACGCAACCTCCAGTAATACTTAACGGAGACTTAGGATGAAATTCAAGCTTGGCCACACTGTAAATCTGGCCGGGCTTCTGGTGGCAGGAGGACTGACGATGGTCGCGGACAGCTCATTTGGCAACGGGACAGGTGATGGCGATGCGCTGCCCCATGCGGAGGGTCGAGACTTCACGACGCTGGATGCCTATCTGGCGCATTTGCAGGAACTTGGGACCATCGGGATCGCCTGGTATGAGCGGATGCCAGACGGGCGTTATCAACTCGTCAGACGGCGACCACCCTGGGAACAGCCCGAGCTCTTCACGCGCGAAGAATTGCTGGAGCGGTTCGGGTTCGAGGAATAGCACCTGCGCAGTTTTGATCGCCGCCGGTCGGGGCGCAGGGGGCCGGAGCAATGCGCGCTGCATCGTCATGCGCCTTGCGGTGGCCACGGGCCTCGACATCTACAGGCAGTCCACCGAAAAGGCAGGGGCTTTGCTCGGCAAGTCACGGCATCAGCCCAAGCATGTCCCGTCGAGCAGGAACGATTGCTGCTCGACGGGATCAACCAGATGCAGAGACTTTTTACTATTCAACCGATCGTACTGCCCAGCCAAAGCGTGATCGCGGGGAAGGCGATCAGAGCAGCCAGCCGCAGGACATCCGCTGCGATAAAGGGTACGAGCCCCTTGAAGATCCGCACCACGGGCACCTCCGGCAGCACCACCTTCAGGACAAAGACGTTCATGCCGACCGATGGCGTGATCAGCGCGATCTCGGTCACGACGATGAAAATGATACCGAACCAAATCAGAGCGAATCCCTGTGCGACGACGATGGGTGCGAAAAGGGGCACGAAGATCAGGATGATTGCCATTGAATCCATCACGCAGCCAAGCACGAGGAAGACCAGCATGATGGCGAGGATCAGCATGGTGCCTTCCAGCCCTGTCGATTGCACGAGGCCCAGGACACCTGCGGCAAGGCCCGACAGAGTCAGGAGTTTCGACAGCATCAGCGCCCCGAAAGCACCGTGTAGAGCGAGACCGAGGTATAGGCGGTGTCGACGATGATCGTGCGAAGAGTGGCCAGCTCAGGCGGCCATGCAGGGTTGCGATCAGGATGGCAAGGCCTGAGGTGCCCCTATATTTGTAGACGCTTTGCCCCCTAATTTTGAGGCAAGGAGGCCGACATGGGGACAAGCAATTACAGCGACGAGTTCAAGCGCGATGCGGTGCATCAGATCACGGTGCGCGGGTATCCGGTTCGGGAGGTATCTCGGCGTTTGGGCGTGAGCACGCATTCCCTTTACAAGTGGATGAAGCTGTTCGGCGATCCTGTGCCGAAGAATCCCGGCGTGGATCATGAAGCCGGGAACCGGCGCCTGAAGCGCGAGCTGACCAGGGTGACCGAGGAGCGCGACATTCTAAAGTAGGAAGGATCAGGAAAGGCCCCGGTGGGGCGTTTCCCCGACGAACGCAACGGCGTACTTCGCGCGCGAGTCTCAATGAAGTACGCCTTCATTCGGGCGCATCGCGAGGAGTTCGGCGTCCGGGCCATGTGCCGGGTGCTGCGGGTTCATTTCTCCGGCTTCTCTGCATGGCTTAAGGAGCCGTTAAGCCACCGAGCGCAGGAGGATGCGCGTCAGACGGAGCTGATCCGGCAGGCCTGGGCCGACAGCGGCAAGGTCTACGGCTACCGCAAGCTGACGGACGATCTGCGCGATCAGAGCGAGAGCCTCTCGCAGAACCGGGTGGCGCGGCTGGCATCGCTGGCCAGGATCGCGGCGCAGGTTGGCTACAGACGCCGTCCTGGCCGCTACGGCGGCAAGCCTGCGGTGGTTGCCGAGACCAGGCTGGAACAAAAGTTCAAGGCGGCGGCACCTGACCAGATCTGGGTGACCGACATCACGTACATCAAGACCCATGAAGGCTGGCTGTACCTGTGCGTCGTCATTGACCTGTTCTCGCGCCGTGTGGTCGGCCCCCTCTCGGCAGATTTGCTTTGCAAATCGCCTGCCGGTCAATGGGATCCGCACAATCCCGCATGACGACGGACCTGGCACTCCAAGCCCTTCTGATGGCTGTATGGCGGCGCAAACCCGCAGGTAAGGTCATGATCCACTCAGGCCAGGGTTCCCAGTTCACCAGTCGGGAGTGGCAGACGTTTCTCCGTCAGCACAACCTGGAACCCAGCATGAGCCGACGCGGCAATTGCCATGACAACGCGGTCGCCGAAAGCTTATTCCAGTTGCTGAAACGGGAGCGGGCCAGACGTCGCACCTATCCGACCAGAGAAGCGGCAAGGCAGGACCTGTTCGAACATATCGAGCTCTTCTACAACCCGAAGCGCAAACACACGAACAACGGCATGCTGTCGCCCGTTGACTTCGAAATCAGACAGCGGAAACTGAAACAGGCAGGTGTCTAGGAAACTAGGGGCACATCAGGGACTTTGTCCGCAACGAGTATGCGATGCGAGTCGAGGTGTTATGGCCCCTTAGCTCCTTTGGGATGCGGCGGCTGAAGTAAAACACACCTTCTTTCACGAAGGTGAACGTGGGTGAGATTGTCTCCAACATAGTCTACAGCTGTTAGCGGCAGCTAAAAGCTGAAGCGTAACCAATGAGTTGGCTTGAGGAATGGCGCACCCGAGAGGATTCGAACCTCTGGCCTCTGCCTTCGGAGGGCAGCGCTCTATCCAGCTGAGCTACGGGTGCCGCGTGCGCCGCGTATAGGACATCCCGACAGGCGCTGCAATTGCAAATCTTGCGCCCCGCCCCCTTGTGTCACGGCGCGCACTGATGACAATTGCCGAAAGCTTTCAAGGATCCTGCCGATGACCCGTGCCATGCCGCTCTGGCTGCTTCTGACCCTGCAAACTGCCGTCTCGGCGGCCTCGCTTGTGGTGGAGATCGTGGCAGGCCGGATGCTGGCCCCGCATGTGGGGATGTCACTTTACACCTGGACCTCGATCATCGCGGTGGTTCTGGCGGGGTTTTCTGCCGGGCACTGGTGGGGCGGACGGCTGGCGGAGCGCCCGGTGGAGAAGGCACTTGCCTGGACTGGCGGGGCGCTGATTGCGGCGGCGCTGACCACGGCCATTGCGGTGAACCTGCTGCGCCTCCTGGCGACCCCGCTGCTCGAGGCTGTGGGCCATCCGGTCTGGGGCATCGCCGCCATCACCATGGCGGTGTTCTTCCTGCCCTCCTTCTTCGCCGGCGTTCCTGCACCGGTTCTGGCCCATGTATCCGTCACGCGGGCGGCGCCCGACCAGCAGGGCCGTGCGCTTGGGGCGATGTTTGCCGCCGGTGCCATTGGCGCTATTGCGGGCACGCTGCTGGCGGGCTTTCTCTTCATCTCATGGCTCGGGACATCCGCTACGCTTGCCGTGGTGACCATGACCTATGTCATTTCCGGGCTGCTGCTCTTCTGGCTCGCGCGGTCAGCCGCTTTGAAGATCGCGTCCATCGCCGCCCTCATTGCCCTTGGCCTCTCGGGCCTCGCGCTGGCCACGCCCTCCCCTTGCACGCTCGAAAGCAACTATTTCTGCATCCGCACCGTCGATATGTCCGCCGACCTCGACAGCCCCGTTCACCTGATGGTGATCGACCATCTGGGCCACGGGATGAGCGCCCGCGACGTCCCCACCGTGATGTTCACCGAACATGCCGCGATGCTGGATGAGCTTGCTCGCCGCCGCGCCCCGCGCGCCGATTTCACCAGCTTTTTCATCGGTGGCGGCAGCTATTCCATCCCTCGCGCCTTCACCGAACACGGCACCGGCCCGATGGTGGTGGCCGAGATCGACCCCGCCGTCACCGCCTTGGCAGAGCGTGATTTCTGGTTCGACCCTACGACGGTCACCATCCTTCACGAAGACGCACGCCGCGCCCTGTTGACCCGCCCCGATCAGCTTTATGATGTGATCATCGGCGACGCCTTCACCGATGTGGTGGTGCCCGTTCATCTGGTCACACAGGAATTTTTCGAGCTGGCCCGGTCACGGCTGACAACAAATGGCACTTTCCTGATGAACGTGATCGACTACGAGGACCGGTTGCAGGCGCTCGGCTCCATCGTGCAGACCATGCGACAGGTATTCCCGAGTGTCGAGGTCTGGACCCAGGCCACGCAGCCGGAGCCCGGCAGCCGCATGGTCTTTGTCATCGCCGCGGGCAACGCGCCCTCCGACTTCGACGAGTTCAGCGCCCCGATGCCATTCCGCATGACCTTCGGCGCTTTGGGAGACCGCTTCATCACCCAGATTGCCGAGGCGCGCGGCCAGATTCTGACCGACGACTACGCCCCCATCGACCGCCTCATCGGCCGCCCTGACTGAGTCCAACCCCTTTCATCTTGGTTCAAATACCTCAGGGGGGTCGCCATTGGATGCGCCATTGGTTCAAGGCCAACAATGGCGACGGGGGAGGATCCCCCCGCTGATCGATGCCGAAGGCAGCGAAATACCGGTCTTGTCAGGCAAACAGCTCGTGGCAGAGCTCCAGCGCCTCCACCAGCGCGTCCACCTCGGCCTCGGTATTGTACATGCCAAAGCTCGCCCGGCAGGTTGCGGTCACGCCCATATGCTCCATCAGCGGCTGCGCACAATGGTGACCCGCCCGCACCGCCACGCCCTTCTTGTCGAGCACGGTGGAGATGTCATGGGCATGGGCCGCGCCTTCCAGCGTGAAGCTGAAAATCGCGCCTTTGGTGGCGGATTTTCCCTGCACGTTCAACCAGTTCAGCCCATCCAGCCTTTGGCGCGCATAGGCGCAGAGCCGTTTTTCATGGGCGGCGATATTATCCATCCCGACACCCATCATGTAGTCCAGCGCCACACCCATTCCGATCTGCTGGACGATCCCCGGCGTTCCGGCCTCGAACTTCATCGGCGGGTCGTTATAGCTCACCTCGTCGCGGGTCACGTCGCGGATCATGTCGCCGCCACCCATGAAGGGCCGCATCTCTGCCATCCGCTCCTTGCGGATATGGATCGCACCGGACCCGGAGGGTCCATAGAGCTTGTGGCCGGTGATGGCATAGAAATCTGCCCCGATCTCCTCCACATTCACGGGCATATGCACGGCTGCCTGTGACCCATCGACCAGAACCGGCACGCCCCGTGCCTTTGCCCCTTCAACGATGGATTTCACATCCACCACGGTCCCCAGGACGTTCGACATGTGGGTGATCGCTACCAGTTTCGTGCGGGGCGTGATCGCGGCCAGCACAGCGGCCGGGTCCAGATCGCCATTGGCATCCACATCGACCCATTTCAGCACCACTCCCTGACGTTCCCGCAGGAAATGCCAGGGCACGATATTGGCATGGTGTTCAGCGACCGACAGGACGATCTCATCCCCCGCTTCCATCCGCGGCATCGCCCAGGAATAGGCGACAAGGTTGATCCCTTCCGTGGTGCCGGAGGTAAAGACGATCTCGTCCTCGTCCTTTGCCCCCAGGAACCGGGCGACGGTGCCGCGCACCGCCTCATATTTTTCGGTTGCGAGGTTCGACAGGAAATGCAGGCCGCGATGGACATTGGCATATTCCTCGGCATAGCCGCGTGTCACCGCGTCGATCACAACCTGAGGCTTCTGGGCCGAGGCGCCGTTGTCCAGATAGACCAGCGGCTTGCCGTTAACCTGACGGGACAGGATCGGGAAATCGGCACGGATTTTGTCGATATCGTACATGGTTGGAATTCCTAGACGAGACTGAGGCCCATGGCCGAAAACAGGATAGAGAGCAGGATTGCAAGCCCAAGCAGCGACACGATGATCCCCGCGAAGACCAGCCCGAGCGAGGTGAAGCCGTGCAGTTCGGCCACGAAATTCACCATCAGCCAGAAGAACAGCGCCAGCGCCGCGATGGAGATCACATCGGTCAGCGGGGGCAGGACGACCATCGCCACTAGCTGGAGAACACTGAAACAGAGCAGGATGAACTGTGCCCAGATGACCAGCGCAAAGGCCTGCTCGAAGCTGCCCTGACCGCCGAAGGCCTGCCCGATGCGGAAGGCCCCGAAGGCGATGATCAGACCGATCACGCCCTCGAAGGCGGTATAGGTCACCGCCGTTTCCGCCGGAATGGCCATCCCGTCCGGCATCGGGGCCAGCGACAGGAAGATCACCGAGGACATGGCCGACAGCACCAGTTCCAGCAGGTAGAACTGCATCAGGATACGCCGGGGCAGGTTCAGCCCCATGATATAGCGCGCGCCCTCGCGCGGGTCGGTCAGGGTTTGACGGGCAAGCCGCAGCAGCGTCGGAAGATGCAGCAGGTGGGTCATGCGCTTTCGGGTCCTTCGCCCCGTTCGGCCTCGAACAGACCGGAAAGCCAGATCCAGAAGAACCCGGCGGCAATCGCGTAGTTCATCACCATCACCATGGGCGCAGACTGGCTGACACTGGCCATGCCGCGCAGCAGGAAGAGCGGCGACACGGCAAGGATCGCCCAGAAGAGCGCCAGGCGCGCATTGACCCCCTGCCCCTTTCCGCCCGCCAGCCGGGCCAGCACATGGGTTAGACCCCCGAAGACATAAAGGATCAGCGGCCAGACGAAGAGCCAGACAAACAGAGTGATCGCCAGACGCGCGTCCAGCGGCGCCGGGCCATCTTCGCCGGTCAGTTGCTCGGCCAGCTCTGGCGCGGCCAGGCCGGTGCCGGTCAGGTCCGGGATCTGGCTGAGAAAGATGATCAGCAGCCCCACCAGCAAGTAGATGAACCCCCGCGCCTCGGGCCGGTCGCTGGTGCGATTGCCGTCCATAAGCGCCCGCATCACCTGACGCGGACGCACATAGCTGCGCAAGAGTTCCCGGGTGACCGACAAGCGCCTATCCCCTGTGCCGGTCCAGCCAGCCTTGCAGCCGGGTCAGGATATCTTCGCGCAGGCTCTCGTCCTCGATCTCGTCGATCGCTTCCGCAAGGAAGGCCAGAACCAGCAGATCGGTCGCCGCCCCTTCCGGCACGCCGCGAGAGCGCAGGTAAAAAAGCGCCTCTTCGTCGATCGCCCCTGTGGTGGACCCGTGCGAACACTGCACGTCATCGGCATAGATCTCTAGCTCCGGCTTGGCCTGGAAACTGGAATCCTCGTCCAGCAGCAGCGATTGCGACAGCTGATATCCATCGGTCTTTTGCGCGTCGGGTTTGACCAGGATCTTGCCCTGAAACACGCCCTCGGCCCCGTTTCTCAGGACCTTTTTGAAGACCTGCCGGCTTTCGCAATCCACCGCGTCATGTGTCACGAATACCGTGTCGTCATGGTGGAACGCACCGGTCGCCCCGTCACCAAGCGCCGCGCCCGCGATATGGGCCACCGCGTTGTCGCCAGCGATCTCGACCACCTGTTCATTGCGGGTCAGGATGCCGTTCACCGTGAGCGTGAAGGATTTGTACACCGACTCCTGCCCGAGGCGCGCGAACATATGGGTAGACGCCCGGCGTTCATGGTCACGGCCCTGTGCGCGGACGTGGTGGAACTGGCCGCCATCGGCTACCTCGACCTCCATGCATTTGGAAAAGCGCGCCGCCGCCGGACCGTTTTCCAGAACCGTGACCGAGGCGCCTTCCTCGACCTTCACCAGATGGTGCAGGATCGCGTCGGACGTTTCCGATTTATGCAGGTAGATCAGGCTGATGGGCTTGGCGGCCTTGCCGGTTGCCCGGATCACCACACCATCGGTGGCAAAGGCGGTGTTGAGCGCCGCGAGGGGGCGTTCCACCGGGCTTTGTCCCCGGGTTTCCAGCACCCCGTAATGATCACGCGCCCAGTGGATATCGCGGGCCAGCGCATCCGAGAGACGTTCGATCTCGACCCCTTCCATGGACAGGTCATCCGATGCCTCAGCGTCGAAAACCCCGTCGACAAATACGATCTTCAGCCGATCCGTATCCGAAAACGGCATCGCTTCGTCGGTCACGAAAAGCCCCGCACGTGGCGCTTCGGGCGCGTTCAGGGTGGTGGGGTCGGAGTATTTCCAATACTCGTCGCGCTTGCGGGGCAGGCCCATGGCGGTCAGGCGGGACAGCGCCGCGCCGCGAGCCTCATTTGCCCATCCCGCGCCATCGGGAAGCGTCAGCCCCGCGATCCGGGCCGCAAGCGGGTCCTGTTTTACAGCCGGGTTCGCCATTACGCGACCTCCGCCAGAATGTCGGCATAGCCGTTCTGTTCAACCTCAAGCGCCAGCTCCGGCCCGCCGGTCTTCACGATGCGGCCACCCGCCATGATATGCACCACATCGGGTTTGATGTGATCCAGCAGGCGCTGATAGTGGGTGATGACCAGGAAGCCCCGGCCCTCGTCGCGCAGCGCGTTCACGCCTTCGGCGACCAGTTTCATCGCGTCCACATCGAGACCGGAATCGGTTTCGTCAAGGATGCACATCTTGGGTTCCAGCATCGCCATCTGCAGGATTTCGTTGCGCTTTTTCTCACCGCCGGAGAAACCGACATTGACGGGGCGCTTAAGCATATCCGCGTCGATCTTCAGCGCCTTGGCCTTTTCGCGGATCACCTTGAGGAATTCGGCAGCCGACATTTCCTCTTCACCGCGCGCCTTGCGCTGTGCGTTCACGGCGGTGCGCAGGAAGGTCATGTTGCCGACGCCGGGGATCTCAACGGGATACTGGAAGGCCAGGAAAACACCGGCAGCGGCGCGTTCCTCTGGCTCCATCTCCAGCAGGTCTTCACCGTTCAGCAGCGCCTCGCCATCCGTCACCTCATAGCCGTCGCGGCCCGAAAGCACATAGGACAGGGTCGATTTGCCCGACCCGTTCGGCCCCATGATCGCATGGACCTTGCCCGCCTCAACGGTCAGGTCGACGCCCTTCAGGATTTGCTTGTCCTCTTCTTCGAGGGACACGTGCAGGTTCTTGATCTCAAGCATGAAAACCTCTTTCCATAGCGGCCAGACCCGCCTGCGCAACGCGCAGCGGATGGCCCGTGGTCATGTCAGGGCAGCTCAGAAGAGTGCCAGTTTCGCGGGATCGGTCAGTCGGATCACCTGGCGTACCCAGATGTCCGAAAACAACAGCTCGAACAGGCCCGGAAAGGCGTGTACGGCCATATGCATGGTAAAGGCCGCCGTGAACATGCCCGCCGTCTTGGCGGCCGTGTGTTCGGGGCGTTTGAAGTGAAAGATCTGCTGCAACAGGATGCCGGCCAGAAAGGCCAGTCCGAAGTCCAGCACCAGGTTGGAACTGCTCAACTGCGCCGAGCCCGGCGTGACGCCGGTCAGATGGAACCGGGCGTAGCGGGCGGCGACGACTACCAGCAATCCCACGCCGAAGGCCCCGATCAGCGACAGGACATAGGTCACCCCATCCCCGCGCGGCTTGCGCTTGGGGCTGTCCGCGGCCTTGGCCCGGCTCGCCTCGATCCGCGCCACGCGTTCCGAGAAGCTGGGATCGACGATTGTGCTGCCAGAACTGCTCATGCCCGCACGAAACCGGGGGAATGTGGCGCATTTCGGGATGGGATCGGGGCAATTTCAGCCAATCCTCACTATCGCGCTGTTTGATCTGACACCCATCGGGGGTGTGGTCGCGTCTCATGCCTCACACCTCCTTCTGAGCGTCATCGCGGCGCTGATGGTGGCGGAAACGGGCGATGTAGTCGGAAGGCAGGTCGGCAGGCGCCGCGCCGCGCGCGATCAGGTGGTCGATGCAATGCAGCGCCAGGTCGGGGCTGTCGAACACCGTATCGGCGGCAAAGGCCAGGTGCATCAGCTGATCGTCGCTGAGCCCGGCGGTTTCCTCGTCGCGGATATAGACCGCGTCGCCATCCAGAAGCTGACTGGTCAGCTTCGGGCGCACTACCTGATCCTCATGCTCATGGGGCATCATCACCGATTTGGTAAACATGAACTTGTGCAGCTTGAACCCCTGCGCGCGTAGTTCCGCGTCGAGATCACCGAACAGCGGCTCGCCCGCGTAGATACGATGGAACCGCACTTCACTTACGACCGCTATGGCACTGGAAAGCTTGGCTATTCCGCCGCGCAGAACCTCCAACTCCCCGCCCTGAAGATCCATCTTCAACAGGTCCACCGGCGGCAGGTCCGCCAGCGTGTCCAGCGTCACGGGGGTCAGCGGCACAGGCTCGATCCGGTCCGACAGCCACTTTTCCTTGCCGATGGCGCGCACCGCCCGTTCATCCAGCGGGTAGAGCGAGGTAAACCCCGCCGTCGGGTGAATATAAAGCGTGCGGTTTCCGGGCAGGCCCACGGCCTCGCAGAAATAGGTCTCGTGCTCGGACGGGGCCTCGACCAGTTTGGCAAACTGCGCCTCGTTCGGCTCGAACCCGTAGACATGGGCAAGACCGTCATCGAGCAACCCCTGATAGGGCGGTGTCGACAGGCGGCTGGCCCCCACATCGCAGATCCGCATCCGGCGAGAAGGTTGCAGCACCCCGGTCAGCACCGCGCGGCGTTTGTCGGCATGGCTGGCCATCACGCCTCCTTCCGCGACGCGGGCCGCACCAGGTAGTTGGTGCTGGTCTCGTAGCGCCTGACCTCGGTCTCCACCACGTAGTCGGCGCGCTGCCGCCAGTCGTGGAAACCCTCGTCATTATGCTTGTCGACCTCGATCAGCATCCATGGGCCACAGCGCTTCAACGTGGCTTCAAGCCCGGTCAGCACCTGTAATTCCATGCTTTCGACGTCGATCTTGATGAAGTCGGGGCTTTCAGAGGCCAGCGCCTCATCCCCCGCCACAACGCGCAACTCGCCCTGCCCCGGCAGCATCCGCGAGGCGCCCAGGTTGCGGGTGCGCTGTTCCATGGCGAAGCCTTCGCCCGGTTTGTCCGAAAGGCCCAGACCCAGCCATGATAGGTCGAACACGTTGCCAAACCCGTTCATCGCCACATTGGCGAGCAGGAGCTTATAGGCCGCCATATTCGGCTCGAACGGTATGACCTTGGCGGGCGAGAGGAACGCCGCGACGTAGAGCGAATGGTTGCCCACATTCGCGCCGATATCCACATAGGTGCCGCCAAGTGGCATGACCCGCTTGATCAGGCTCAGCTCGCGCCCCTCGTAAAGCAGCCCGATGCGGTGATGGCGCTGGATCGGGTCGCGCTCCATGTCGACGGCAAAGCGGAACGGGCGGCCCGCGATGGTGCAGGCCACGACGTCGATGCCTTCGAACACGAACGCGTCTCCCCCCGCAATCGCGGCGCGGGCGGCGTCGAGGTCGAAAGGGGCTTTCACTGCACCGTCTGCCATGGATAGATGTCCTCTTCACCGGCGGAAAATTCTTCTGGAAGAATTTTCTGACAGAAAAATTTTCGGGAAAATTTTTCTAGCCGACCGACCCCTCCAACGAGATCGCCACAAGCTGTTGGGCTTCCATGGCAAATTCCATCGGCAGGGCCTGAAGCACCTCTTTGCAGAACCCGTTGACCACCAGCGCCACGGCCTCTTCCTCGTCCATCCCGCGCTGACGGCAATAGAAGAGCTGGTCGTCATCGACCTTGGAGGTGGTCGCCTCATGTTCCACCCGGGCGGAGTTGTTCTTGACCTCGATGTAAGGCACCGTATGCGCCCCGCACTGATCGCCGATCAGCAGACTGTCACACTGGGTATAGTTGCGCCCGTTCTTGGCCTTGGGATGCATCGAGACCAGCCCGCGATAGGTGTTCTGCGCCTTGCCCGCCGAAATCCCCTTGGACACAATGCGCGACTTGGTATCGCGGCCCAGATGGATCATCTTGGTGCCGGTATCTGCCTGCTGCATGTTGTTGGCGATGGCGATGGAATAGAATTCACCCTGACTTTCATTGCCGCGCAGGATGCACGAGGGGTATTTCCAAGTGATCGCGGATCCGGTTTCCACCTGGGTCCACATCACCTTGGACCGGTCGCCCCGGCAATCAGCGCGCTTGGTGACGAAATTGTAGATGCCGCCCTTGCCCTCTTCGTCGCCCGGATACCAGTTCTGGACGGTCGAATACTTTATCTCGGCGTCTTCCAGCGCAATGAGTTCCACAACCGCCGCATGCAGCTGATGGGTGTCGCGCTGCGGCGCTGTGCAGCCTTCCAGGTAGCTGACGTAAGACCCCTTGTCGGCGATGATCAGCGTGCGTTCGAACTGGCCGGTGTTTTCCGCGTTGATGCGGAAATAGGTGCTCAGCTCCATCGGACAGCGCACGCCCGGTGGGACGTAGACGAAGGACCCGTCCGAGAACACGGCGCTATTGAGCGTCGCAAAGAAGTTGTCGGTGATCGGCACGACCGAGCCGAGATATTTCTTCACCAGTTCGGGGTGCTTCTCGATGGCTTCCGAGATCGAGCAGAAGATGACGCCCGCCTCCTCCAGCTCTTTCTGGAAGGTGGTGCCGACGGAGACGGAATCGAACACCGCATCGACGGCCACCTTGCGGCCCTCGGCCGGCGCGTCCTCGGCCCCTTCAACCCCGGCCAGGATCATCTGTTCCTTGAGCGGAATGCCCAGCTTTTCATAGGTCGCAAGCAGTTTCGGGTCGACCTCGTCCAGCGACTTGGGCTTTTCCGCCATGCTCTTGGGTTTGGCGTAGTAATACTGGTCCTGGTAGTCGATCTTCTCATAGTTCAGCATCGACCATTCCGGTTCGTCCATCAGCTTCCAGCGCTTGAACGCCTGTAGGCGCCAGTCCAGCATCCACTCGGGCTCACCATTCTTTTCCGAGATCAGTCGAACGATGCTCTCGTTCACGCCCTTGGGGGCGAATTCCATCTCGATCTCGGTTTCCCAGCCGTATTTGTACTTGCCGCCCATGGCCTGAACGGTTTCCACGGTCTCGCGGTCGACGCCTTCGCGCACCTCTGTTTCGGCAATGGCCATATCACGTTCCCCTGTGTTGGCCCCGCAGGGCCCGCATGTCCTCGCGCCCCATTGGGACGCGCCTGTTCACCTGCTGACGCGCGACAGGTGTCTGGCCCGTGCCGCCCGCCAGGCCTCGCTGAAGCGCAAGACCTCGTCTTCCGTCGTCGTGGGTCCGATCGAGATGCGGATCGCGCATCCGGCATCCCGCTCGTCAAACCCCATGGCGCGCAGAACCGCGCTTGACGTCACCTTGCCGCTGGAGCAGGCGGATCCGGCCGAAATGGCAAAACCCGCAAGGTCCATCTGCATCACCTGCGTCTCGCCCTTCCAGCCCGGCGTAACCAGGCAAGTGGTGTTGGGCAGGCGTGGTGCGCCTTTCCCGACCAAAATAGTTACATTTCCGTCGAGGTCCAGAGAGTTTTCTAGAATATTTCTAAGTTGAGCGACCCGGTCCCAGACCCCATTCGCAAGATCTTGTGCAGCTGCCAGTACTGCACCCCCAAATCCTGCGATCCCGATCAGGTTCTCGGTTCCCGACCGACGGCCCATTTCCTGCCCGCCGCCCTTTATCCGGGCCTCCACGTCCAGCCCGCGCCGCAAAACCAGCGCCCCGATTCCCTTGGGGCCACCCAGCTTGTGGGCCGAGATCAGCCCCATATCGACGCCGGACCAATCGAACGCCACAGGCAGTTTGCCGAACCCTTGAGTAAAATCGCAGACCGCCAGCCCTTCGGGCAGATCCTGCACAATGCCGGTTTCGGAATTGGCGATTTGCAGCGTTGAGTGCGCGGGGTCGGTCACCATGACCCGCCCCGCCCCATCCACCGGCAATTCTTCGGTGACCCAGGCCCGCACCGCGTCATGTTCCACGCCCGACCCATGCAGCCCACGCCCCGCCAACGCCAGCGCCGCCGCCTCGGTCGCGCCCGAGGTAAAGACGATATCGCTGGCCTGTGCCCCGAACGCCTCGGCCACCTGCGCCCGCGCCTTTTCGATCAGCGCCGTGGCTGCGCGCCCCTCCGCATGGACCGAGGACGGGTTGCCCACCACATCCATGGCCGCATACATCGCCTTCCGCGCCTCGGGGCGCAGCGGGGCCGTCGCGTTCCAGTCGAGATAGCTGCGCGGTGCCATGTCACCCTCCTGCTCGGTTCGCGCCCTTCTGCCCCGGCCCGCCGGAAAGGTCCAGTTACCAGGCCGCTAACGCATCCCCATTAACCTTAACGCGGCGCCCTGCACCTTTCTTCTTGGCCAAAATACTTCCGCCGGAGGCGTCCAGAACAAGCCAACTGCGCCACAGCGAAATGGCTCAATCCTCATCCACCACATGAAACAGGTTCGGCACCGCCGGGCACGGGGTCAGGTCGTTCTGCACCACGTCAGAAAGTCGCGTCTGGTGCAGGAAGACATAGACATGCGCGCTCAGCCCCTCCCAAAGCCGGTTGGTCATGCTCTGCGCGCGGCTGCCCGACATCCCGCCCGAGGCCCCCGCCCCGGTATGCAGCGCGCTCACCGTTTCATCCACGGCCCCCAGCACATCGGACACCCGGATCTCAGCGGCGGGCCGTGCCAGGCGATAGCCCCCGCCCGGCCCCCGCACCGACTCCACCAGCCCGGCCCGGCGCAGCTTGACGAAGAGCTGTTCGAGATAGGGCAGCGAGATATCCTGACGCCTCGAGATTTCCGCCAGCGAGGTCAGCCCTTCGGTTCCCTGAAGGGCAAGATCGGCCAGCGCAACCATCGCATAGCGTCCCTTGGTGCTCAGTTTCATCGGTTTATCCCTTCTGGCGCGGCGTTCAGAGGCCTATGAACATTGACCTTTCCCGCAAGGAGGCTTAACTGCGATCCACCCCCCTGTTCAAGCCGGACGGGGGCTGATCCGACATTCTAGGTAGCGTCGCGCAAGGGCGTCAATGACAACCCCGCCGCGCCAGACGCGCCAGCAAGAGCAAAAGTTGAAGGAGCCGCGATGCCCGAGGTGATTTTCCCTGGACCGGAGGGCCGACTGGAAGGCCGCTACCACCCCCAGAAAGCCAAGGACGCCCCGATCGCGATCATCCTGCACCCGCATCCGCAATTCGGCGGCACGATGAACAACCGCGTGGTCTATAACCTGCATTACGCGTTCCACAAGATCGGCTTCACCGTGCTGCGGTTCAACTTCCGCGGCGTGGGCCGCAGCCAGGGCGAATATGATCAGGGCATCGGCGAGCTCTCCGACGCCGCCTCGGCGCTCGACTACCTGCAGTCGATGAACCAGAACTCCAAACATTGCTGGGTCGCAGGCTTCAGCTTTGGCGCGTGGATCGGGATGCAGCTTCTGATGCGTCGGCCAGAGATCACCGGCTTCATCTCGGTCAGCCCGCCCGCCAATATGTATGACTTCAGCTTCCTGGCGCCCTGCCCCTCCTCTGGTCTGATCATCAACGGATCGGCTGACCGGGTGGCCAAGCCACAGGACACCCGCATTCTGGTCGACAAGCTGCATGAACAGAAGGGCATCACCATCACCCACGAGGAGATGGAAGGTGCGGGTCACTTCTTCGAAGATCCCTACATGGACCCGATGATCGACTCGGTGCAGACCTATGTGAAGCGCCGTCTGACAGAGTCTACCCGCTGATGTCCGGTGGCGGCGATTTCATCACTGAGTTGGCCGACAAGCTGGCGATGGACGCGCTTCAGGCCGAAGAAGACTATGATGACGACCGGCTGATCGAACAGCTGTCGACCACGATCGGGGCCGCCTCGATGACTCTGCAAGAGGCCTTCATGACATCTGTCCGCATCCGCCGCGCCGAAAAGCGCGGGCGTATCTGGCTGGACGCACGCATCGCCAAGGCCAAGGCGGCGAAAGCGGCGGAATGAGCGACCGGCTCGACCGACAGCTCGCGTTCCTGATCGAGGCCGACCGGCTGAAACGGATCGACCGGGCCAGCTGGATCACCGGGCGTATCCGCCGCGAAAACAGTGCCGAGCATAGCTGGCACCTGACGCTCTTTGCGCTCACGCTGGCCGATCAGGCCCCGGACGGCGTGCGCATCGACCGGGTGATCCGCATGTTGATCCTGCATGACCTCGTGGAAATCGACGCAGGTGACGCCCCCGTTCACGGCACCTACGACTCTGAGGCGCTTGCCCTCGCCGAACAGGCGGCTGCAGATCGCATCTTCGGACTTCTCCCGGATGATCTGGCGACAGAGTTCCGCGCGCTTTGGGACGAGTTCGAAGCCGCCGAAAGCCCCGATGCCGTCTTTGCCAAAGCGCTCGACCGGTTTCAGCCACCGGTTCTGAACCTGCATTCCGAGGGCGGCAGTTGGCCTGAGTACAATGTGACCGAAGATCAGATCCGCACCCGCGTGGGTCACAAGATCACCAAGGGCGCACCGGGGCTGTGGGACTGGCTGAGCCCGAAGATCACGGAATTTTTCGGTCGGCGCTGATGCCGTGCGGTGACAGGCGGGCCGGCGTTCGTTAGGCTTTGCGCATAGTTGCTGCAAAGTATTTGAGAGCCCGCATGTCCCAGACACTTACCATTGTCATCCTCATTCTCGCATCGCTCGCCGGGACGGGGTTGATCGGCTACGCGCTCATGCAGTCCTCCCGGCGGCAAGCCGCGCTGCGCGACGTTGTGACGAACAGGGGCTGGCGCTATGACCGGCAGGAAGGCTCCGGCGGACGCGCCCGCGCGACCACGATTTCCGACCCCGAGGCCGGGTGGCGGATGGAAATCAAGCTCAATTCGGCCACCGATGGCAGCGGTCGCACCAAACGAAGCACGACATGGCACGCCCCGGACGCCGGAATCGCGGAGGGGCTGGCCATTCTTGGGCCTGCCCTCACACCCGCGGAGGCCAGGAAGGCCGAAACCATGCTTGGCAAGCTCGGCGGTGGCATGGGCGGTTTCCTGATGTCCAGCATGTTCGGCGATCTCGGGTCCGAGGCCGCGCGGCTCGAATCCGTGGACGTCCCCGGTGCCCGCTGCCTGATGATGGCCACGCCCGAGGCGCGGGAGGCCCTAACCCCGATCGCCTCGCACCCGATCATGGACGGGACCGAGGACAGCCTGCCGCGCGGTGCGCTGCCCGTCATCCGCCGATCGCCCAAGGGGTTGGAGATCTCGCTGCGCACCGCCCTGTCCCGCCCCGAACAGGTTCTCGCCCTGGCGGAGCTTGGCGCCGCGATACAACGCGAACTCAGGCCAGGATAACGGTATACGATTGCATACACTTTGCAGAGTTGCTATCCCTCCCGCAACACACCCCCAGTTCCGAGGTTCCCGATGACCAAGATCAAAGTCGACAATCCCATCGTCGAGATGGACGGCGATGAAATGACCCGCATCATGTGGGATTTCATCAAGCAGAAACTGATCCTGCCCTATCTGGATATCGACCTGCTCTACTACGATCTCGGGATCGAACACCGCGACGCGACCGACGATCAGGTGACCGTGGATGCCGCCGAAAAGACGCTGGAGGTCGGCTGCGCCGTCAAATGCGCGACGATCACACCCGATGAACAGCGGGTGGAGGAGTTCGGCCTCAAGCGCATGTATCGCAGCCCCAACGGAACGATCCGCAACATCCTGGGCGGCGTGGTCTTCCGCAAACCGATCATCTGCCGCAATGTCCCGCGTCTTGTGCCCGGCTGGACCCAACCCATTGTCGTGGGCCGCCACGCCTATGGCGACCAGTACCGCGCCACCGATTTCCGTTTTCCGGGCAAGGGCAAGATCACGCTGAAATTCGAGGGCGAGGATGGTGAGGTGATCGAACGCGAGGTCTTCGACGCACCTTCAGCCGGGGTCACCATGGCGATGTACAATCTCGACGAGTCTATCCGGGACTTCGCCCGCGCCTCGTTCAACTATGGCCTCGACCTGAAATGGCCGGTTTACCTGTCCACCAAGAATACGATCCTCAAGGCCTATGACGGTCGCTTCAAGGACATTTTCCAGGAGGTGTTCGAAGCGGAGTTCGCAGACCAGTTCAAAGAGGCGGGCATCGAATACCAGCACCGGCTGATCGACGACATGGTGGCCTGCGCGCTGAAGTGGAATGGCGGGTTTGTCTGGGCCTGCAAGAACTACGATGGCGACGTGCAGTCCGACACCGTGGCGCAGGGTTTCGGCAGCCTCGGGATGATGAGCTCTCAGCTCCTGACGCCCGACGGCAAGATCATGGAGGCCGAGGCGGCGCACGGCACCGTCACCCGCCACTACCGTCAGCATCAGGCTGGTCAGCAGACCTCCACCAACTCCATCGCGTCGATCTTCGCCTGGACCGGGGCGCTGAAACACCGGGCCAAGCTGGATGACAACCAGCCCCTTCGGACCTTCGCAGAGACGCTTGAACGGGTCATCATCGACACCGTGGAAGCGGGGCACATGACCAAGGACCTCGCCCTGCTGGTCGGCCCCGATCAGGGCTGGCACACGACGATGAGCTTCCTCGAAAAGATCGACGATAACCTGAACAAGGCATTGGCGGGGTGATCCGCGTTCTGAAATCGCTCCTCCTATGGCTGCCTGCCATTCTGGCGCTGTTCCCCGCCTACGCGGTTGTCCGGCTTCGGCTTGAATGGCTGGCGGATTGCGAAGGGGGCCGCGCCGCCAACCCCGGTTACAACGTGGCTGATTGCTGGGATAATGAGCGGGCAACCCTGATCCTTACCGTCATCGCGCTGCTTCTGATCCTGCCGGCGGTCAGCTTCGGGCTGTTCCGCCTGCTCGCCCGGCGCAAGGCCGGGCCCGGCACGGATCAGGCATAGCCACCGCGTTACCAATCGCTACATTGCCTCCATGTTCTGGCGCGCCCTGTTTCTGCTTATCCTCGTTGTGGCCCTGTCGGTCCTGCTGACCCTTTGGCTCGGCGACGAGGTGCTGATCGCACTTGGTCTGATCTTCCTGCAGCTCAAGGTGATCGGCCAGAAGATCGTGTCAATCGAGCTACCCGCGGTGCTGATCTGGCTGAAAACGCAAGCCGCGCTCTTCTTCCGCATCGAGCTGATCAAGAAATGGGTCATGACCACGGTCCTGCCGATGATCATGGGCTCGGCCCTGCGCAACCGGCTGGATGCGCTGTTCAAACGGTTCAAGGCAGCAGCGGCCGAGCGTTACAGCCGGATGATGGACTGGTATCGCGGGCTGGCATGGTATGAACAACTCGTCGCCGCGCTCATCGTGATCTTCGCCACGCTGGCGCTCTCGGTCAGTTCCATCGGGCTTTGGGTCGTGCTCTTCTCGGTCAAGCTGCCCTTCATGATCGCGGCGGGCGTCGGCGCGCTCTGGCGGATGCTGTGGACGACGCTGGCCAAGTGGCTCTTCAAGCTGATCGCCTTTCTGCAACTGGGATGGGCGTGGACATGGGTCCGCCGCCGCCTGCCGGAAAGCTATCTGGAACAGAAACGCCGGTGGGATTTCCGCGTCGCCCGCGCAGTGGTGCGCCGCCGCCGGATGACTGTGCGCCAGTTGCACGAGCAGAAAGACAGTCTGTCGATGCGGCTGTCGCTGATCGCGGGCTATTTCCGGCAGGCAAGGCCCGAGATGCCTGCGCCCGAGGAACGGGACGGGGATCAGAGCGGCAGGTCGTAAAGCTCCATCCGGTCGCCTTCGAACCGGGCGATCTTGCCGGGGGCCAGCGGTGTCCAGTCGGCCTCTCCCATCTCCAGCGGTTCAGAAACAACCGCCCATCCCATGCGCGTGTCCGACCAGCGGTAGTAAACCGTGGGCGAAATGCTGTCGCAGGATCCGCGTGCGGCCCAGAGCGCGGTGCCATCGCTGAACGCAGCCGACAGGCGCAAATGTGGCGCTGCGCCGAGCGACCGGGATAATCCCGCCAGCTTGCCCGCCGCCCGTGCCAGCGCCCCCGCCGGATCGCCGTCCAGACCTTCCGCTAGTGCCAGAAGGAACAGCACCTCGCTATCCGTCGCCCCTTTGCGATAGGCATAAAGATCGTCGGGCACCATCATGTCGGCATGTTTACGGAAATGTTCAAACCCGCCGACCTGCCCGTTATGCATGAAGCTCCAACGCCCGACCACGAAGGGATGACAGTTGTTGCGGCTGATCGCCGACCCGGTCGAGGCGCGCACATGGGCCAGGAACAGGCCGGAGCGCACCTGTTCCGCAAGCGACCTCAGGTTCGGGTCCGACCAGGCCGGATAGACATCGCGGTAGAGCCCCGGTTCCGGCCTTCGGTCATACCAGGCCAACCCGAACCCGTCGCCATTGGTGACGGTCTTTGCCTCTGTGGCGTTCTGACTTTGGTGGATCAGGGAATGGCCGGGACGGCTGACCACCTCGTCCAGAAAGATCGGTTCCCCGATATAGGCGGCCCAACGGCACATGCGGCGCTCTCCGGTGGATGAGATATGTTTTTTGCGCCGAGGCCCCGGCGCAGGGAAGCGTTTTGCAGCCCGGACGCGATCACCACGCCCGAAATGCCAAGGGCTCGCGCATTCCGTCTGTGGCAATGCGGCCCGAGGAAAGCGCCGCAGGGGCTTGACGAGGGCCGCCCCCGCTCGATGCCACGAGGGTGGCGAACCGCCCTATTCGTATTCCTCGACGATCACCAGATCACGCTCGGACGCGCCGCGCGCATGGCTTAGCGCCTCCTGGTAGCGCGCCGATTCATAGCACGCGTTGGCCGCGTCGAGAGACGGAAACCGGGCCACCACATTGCGGGGATGGTCCCGGCCTTCCTTCTGGACGTAGCGCCCGCCACGGGCCAGAAAGACACCGCCATGTTCGGCAATCGCCTCCGTCGCGATTGCCGCGTATTTCGAATAGGCCGCTTCGTCGGTCACCGTCACATGGGCAATCCAGAGTGCAGATGGCATGGCTCAAACTCCCTTCAAAACTGTTTCCGCCGCCGCGATGGCCGCCTCGGCCCCGCCGATATCCTTGCCGCCACCCTGGGCCATGTCGGGCCGGCCGCCGCCGCCCTTGCCGCCCAGTTCGACGACCGCCGCCTTCAGCAGATCGACGGCAGACACCCGGCCTGTCAGGTCATCGCTGACCCCCGCTGCCACGGCCACCTTGCCGCCCGCATCGGCCATCAGGAGCACCGCAGAGCCGTCGCCCATACGCGCCTTGTGCTCGTCAATCAGGCCCGGCAAGTCCTTGCCGGTCACCCCTTCCAGCACCTGCGCCAGGAAGGTGATGCCGTTCACATCGCGATCCGCCGGGGCCGCGCCGCCGCCGCCGCCAGCCATCGCCAATTGCTTGCGCAGCTGCGCCACCTCGTTTTCCAGCGACCGGCGTTCGGCCATCAGGGCCTGAACCCGCTCGGCCACATCGCCCGGCTGCGCCTTCAACAGGCCCGCGACCGCGGCCAGCCGGTGATCCTGCGCCGACAGGTAGTCGAAGGCCGCTGCCCCGGTCAGCGCCTCGATCCGGCGCACCCCGGCGCTGGAGGCACTGTCGCCGAGCGCCACGAACACACCGATATCACCGGTCTGGCGCACATGGGTGCCACCGCAGAGTTCCAGCGAATAGGTCTCGCCATCCATGCCCTTGCCAGACCCGGCCAGCTTGCCCATGGACACCACGCGTACCTCATCGCCGTATTTCTCGCCAAACAGCGCTTGAGCCCCGAGGCCGCGTGCATCATCGGGCGTCATGATCCGGGTCTCGACGGGGGTATTCTGGCGGATGAAGGCGTTCACCTCCTCCTCGACCTGCTTGAGTTCCTCCAGCGTCAGCCCCTTGGAATGGCTGAAATCGAAGCGCAGCCGGTCGGGCGCATTCAGCGACCCGCGCTGTGCCACATGATCGCCAAGCGCCCGGCGCAACGCTTCGTGCAGCAGGTGCGTGGCAGAGTGATTGGCCCGGATCGTGCTGCGACGGCTGTGGTCAACCTCTAGTTCCACCGGGTCGCCCAGCTTCATCTCACCGCGCTCCATCGTGACCTTGTGGGCCGTGATCTTGCCATCCGCGAATTTGCGCGTGTCCTCGACCAGCGCCACCTCATCGCGGTCTTCCAGCCGCCGGATCACGCCGGTATCGCCCACCTGGCCGCCGGATTCACCGTAGAACGGGGTCTGGTTCACAACGACCCAGCCTTCGCCATCCTGCGCAATCCCCTCGACGCGGGCACCATCGACGATCAGCGCGATGACCTGGCCTTCGGCCTTTTCCGTGTCATAGCCCAGGAAATCCGTCGCACCCTTGCCGTCGGCGATGTCGAACCAGACGGCATTGTCAGCCGCCTCGCCAGAGCCCGACCACGCGGCACGGGCCTTGGCTTTCTGCTCTTCCATTGCCACATCGAAGCCTGCCGTGTCCACCGCCCGGCCCTTCTCGCGCAGCGCATCCTGTGTCAGGTCGAGCGGAAAACCATAGGTGTCATAGAGCTTGAACGCGGTCCGGCCCGGCAGCTCCGCCCCGTCGGGCAGATCGGTCATTTCCTCGTCCAGCAGCTTCAGGCCGCGATCCAGCGTCTGGCGGAACCGGGTTTCCTCCAGCTTCAGGGTTTCCTCGATCAGGGCCTGCGCGCGCGTCAGTTCCGGGTAGTGCTGGCCCATCTGGCTGACCAGCGACGGCACCAGCCGATGCATCAGCGGATCGGCCGCTCCCAACAGGTGCGCATGACGCATGGCGCGCCGCATGATCCGGCGCAGCACATAGCCGCGGCCCTCGTTCGAGGGCATCACACCATCGGCAATCAGGAAGGAGGTCGAGCGCAGATGGTCCGCGATCACCCGATGATGGACGTTCTTATCGCCGTAGGGATCGACGCTGGTGGCATGAGCCGAGGCCTCGATCAGCGCCTTGAACAGGTCCGTGTCGTAGTTGTCATGGCTGCCCTGCAACAGCGCGCCGATCCGTTCCAGCCCCATGCCGGTGTCGATCGACTGCATGTCGAGCGCGCGCATCGAGCCGTCCTCGAACTGCTCGTTCTGCATGAACACGATGTTCCAGATCTCGATGAACCGGTCGCCGTCTTCCTCCGGGCTGCCCGGAGGGCCGCCCCAGATATGGTCGCCATGATCGTAGAAAATCTCGGTGCAGGGGCCGCAGGGGCCGGTCGGGCCCATCTGCCAGAAATTGTCGGAGGTCGCGATACGGATGATCCGATCCTCGGGCACGCCCACCTTCTTCCAGATCTCGAACGCCTCGTCATCGGTATGATAAACTGTGGTATACAGCTTGTCTTTCGGGATGCCGAAATCGCGTGTGATCAGTTCCCAGGCGAAATGGATCGCCTCATCCTTGAAATAATCCCCAAAGCTGAAATTTCCCAGCATTTCGAAGAACGTGTGATGGCGCGCGGTATAGCCCACATTGTCGAGGTCGTTATGTTTGCCGCCGGCCCGCACGCATTTCTGCGATGTCGTCGCGCGGTTGTAGTCGCGATGTTCGACCCCGGTGAAGAGGTTCTTGAACTGGACCATGCCCGAATTGGTGAACATGAGCGTCGGATCGTTGCGCGGCACCAGCGGAGAGCTGTCGACGATTTCATGGCCGTTGCGGGCGAAGTAGTTCAGGAAGGTGGAGCGGATGTCGTTCAGGCTGGCCATCGTGGCAGGGCCCCTTCTCGGCAGGCGGTTTTGCAGGTCTTACGGCATGTAAACCCCACCCGCGACGCTGTCCACAGGGCAAAACGGTCTCGGAGCGGGGTGCCCATGAAAAAGGGCGGCTCCTGCCGGGCCGCCCCTGTCATACTTCCGCCGGGAGATCACTCCTCGACCATGTCCTCGTCACCCTCGGCCATGTGGAAATCCAGCCCGTGGGCGGCGCGGATCTTGTCTTCGATGGACATTGCGACCGACGCGTTTTCCTTCAGGAATGTCTTTGCGTTCTCTCTGCCCTGCCCGATCCGTTCATCGCCGTAGGAATACCAGCTGCCGGATTTTTCCACCACGCCGGCCTTGACGCCCAGATCCAGCAATTCGCCGGTCTTGGAGATGCCTTCGCCATACATGATGTCAAACTCCACCTGCTTGAAGGGCGGAGCGACCTTGTTCTTCACAACCTTGACGCGGGTGGCATTTCCTACCACCTCGTCGCGGTCCTTGATGGACCCAATCCGGCGAATGTCCAGGCGGACGGAGCTGTAGAATTTCAGCGCATTGCCGCCGGTTGTGGTTTCCGGGCTGCCGAACATGACGCCGATTTTCATGCGGATCTGGTTGATGAACACCACCGTGCATCGCGTCCGGCTGATCGAGCCGGTCAGCTTGCGCATCGCCTGGCTCATCAGGCGGGCGTGGACGCCGACCGAGCTGTCGCCCATGTCGCCTTCCAGTTCGGATTTCGGGGTCAGAGCGGCGACTGAATCGACCACGACCATGGTCACCGCACCGGAGCGCACCAGCGTATCCACGATCTCCAGTGCCTGTTCGCCGGTGTCGGGCTGCGAGATCAGCAACTCGTCCAGATCGACACCCAGCTTTTTCGCGTATAGCGGGTCAAGCGCATGTTCCGCATCGACAAAGGCGCACACGCCGCCCTTCTTCTGCTCTTCCGCGATACAATGCAGCGTCAGCGTTGTCTTGCCGGAGCTTTCAGGCCCGTAGATCTCGATGATGCGACCCTTGGGCAAGCCGCCAATGCCGAGTGCGATGTCGAGCCCGAGCGACCCGGTCGAGGTCGCCTCGATCTCCGCCACCGGATTGTCGGCGCCGAGTTTCATGATGGAGCCCTTGCCGAACTGACGTTCGATCTGGGCCAGCGCACTGTCGAGCGCCTTCTGCTTGTCTGCGGATTTACGATCGGTCATGTCGAGAAGGTTTGCCATTGCCATGTTGTTCGGCTCCTTATTCCATACCGCTTGCTCCGCGGCAATGATGCTCATGTTCGCCTCTTGTTCTCAACCCGTTCTGAGATCAAAACGCGAACATTTCAAGTAAAAACTTGTCGTACCCAGTTTTTCCGTGAAGGATTAAGAAAGGGTTTAAAGTGACGAAATAAGTGGAGTTTCAAACGGATGCTGGTGTTCTGGAAGCAGAGAATCGTTCTTCTGGCGGTCCCCAAGACGGGCACAACGGCGCTAGAACAGGCCTTGTTGCCCCACGCCAGCGCGGCGATTCTCGATCCGCCGGGCCAGAAACATGTCTCGGCGCAGGGATACCGGAACCGCCTGTCGGGCTTTTTCGAACAGCGTGGCAAGCGCCCGATGGAGCTGGTGGCCGTGATGCGAGAGCCGGTTGACTGGCTTGGAAGCTGGTACAGGTACCGGTCCCGCCCGCAACTGGACGGCAAGCCGAACTCCACCGCCGGGCTCAGCTTCGACGCATTCGTCGAGGCCTGGTTGCGCGACGACAAACCTGCCTATGCCGAGGTCGGATCGCAGGCCAATTTTCTCTCCGACGGTCAGGGCAAACTCTCCGTCGACCGGCTCTTCCGATACGATTGCATCGCGAATCTGGTCCGTTTCATGGAAGACCGGCTGGACACGTCGCTGGACATGTCGCGGGCCAACATGTCCCCCAAGAGGCCTGTTGAGCTCTCGGACGCGATGCGGAACCGCCTGATGCGAGAAGCCGCGGCTGAATTTGCCTTGTGGGACAGTCTTTCTGGGCAGGGCTAATGCAGTTGCCGCTGCACTGTGGAGGTCAGGTCCGACAAGGTAAAAGGTTTGGCCAGAAAGACCGAATTGGGGACCTTCGCCTCGGTCTGTTCCACCGCGTCCTCGGCGTAGCCTGACACGAAGACGACCTTGACATCGGGACGATCCTTCAGCGCCTCGCGCACCCATGTCGGGCCGTCCATGCCCGGCATGATCACATCGGTGACGAAGACATCCACGTCGAGGCTGCTATCCGCGAGTGTCTCCAAAGCTTCCTCTGCGTTTTCAGCCTCAATCACGGTGAACCCGCGCATCCGCAGCGCCCGCGAGGCGAAGGCCCGGACCGAGGCCTCGTCCTCGACCAGCAGCACCACCGCATCACGGGGCAGATCCACGAGCCGGGACGGGAGTTCTCGGGTGGCTTCGCCATCCGGGGCGACAGGCTCGTTTCGATCATGTACGGGGAAATAGATCACGAATTCGGAGCCTTCTCCCACTATGCTGTCGACAAACACATAGCCACCCGACTGCTTGACGATCCCATACACCATCGAAAGCCCCAGCCCGGTCCCCTCTCCCGCGCGCTTGGTGGTGAAAAAGGGCTCAAAAATGCGCGCGATCTGATCGGGCGGTATCCCCGTGCCTTCATCGCGCACATGGATCGTCACATATTGACCGGGTGCCACCTCTGCCCGGTCGCGGCGCAGCGCGTCTTGCAGGGTGGTGACGCGTGTTTCGACGCGGATCGTGCCGCCCTCCGGCATGGCGTCGCGCGCATTCACGACGAGGTTCATGATGACCTGATCAAGCTGTCGGCGATCCGCGCGGATCGGCAGGAGATTCGGATCGTGGGTCAGGTCCAGCTTGATCTTCTCGCCCACCAGCCGGTTCAGCAAATGGGTCAGATCGGGCATGGTTTCCCGCAGGTCCAGCACCTCTGGCCGCATGGTCTGCTTGCGCGAGAAAGCCAGCAACTGGCCAACGAGACTGGCGGCACGGTTGGCGTTCTGGTTGATCTGGACAAGATCCGCATAGTCGGGATCACCTTGGTCGTGGCGCAGCATCAGCAGATCGCAATGGCCCGTTATTGCAGTCAGCAAGTTATTGAAATCATGAGCGACACCGCCTGCGAGTTCGCCCACGGCCTGCATCTTCTGGCTTTGCACGAATTGCTGTTCCATCGATTTGAGCGCCGTCGCATCGTGCAGAACACCCAGAAGCGTGGCCTCGCCCTCTCCGGCAATGCGGCCAAGGGTGATCTGCACGAAGCAATCATCCTCTCGCATCTTCGCCCGCACCATTTCGGGCCGCGAGGGGATGCGCTCCTCCAGCACATCGCTCAGCCAGTCATGAATCGGCCTCCCCAGACCTTCGACCACATCGGCGAGATTCGTCGTGCCATCGGGGTGGCAGGCCATCAACGACTGAGCGCGGGGGTTGGCAGCCAGAATGCGCCCGTCCCCGGCAATGTGGACCAGCGCCACGGGAAGCGCACCGAAGGCCCGCGCGGCGACGCTGTCTTCCAGCGGCAGCAGATCGACCGGCAGCACATAGATTTCCCGGCGCCCGTCCCCGGCCTGAAGCTCTATCACCAGAACCTCGATCCAATCCTCCGCCCCGCGCAGACGTACCCTTTGGCCGGTCTTGACCGGCAGGGCTTCGAACACATCCGAAAGCGCCTTTTTCCGGTCGCCAAGCGTCTCGCGCATCGCTTCGTTCATCGACAGGATCGTGTCGCTGCGACTGACCACCATCATCGGCAGGCTGGTACCGCCGGGATGGCGATGATGGTGGTCCACGATTTCCTCCAGACGCCAGAGCGTTCCGGTGCCCACGCGAAACGCCGTCACCTGCACCGCACCGCGCCGCGTCACAACGGTTTCGCGGCAGGACCGATCGCGCATCAGGGCGGTTTCCTGCCGGAAGGCCACAGCCGAGGCATTGGGCACCAGCCCGGCAAGGGCGCGCGACATGGGCTGTCCGTCGCGCGGGCCGAACCGGTCGCAGGCGGCGGGATTCTGAAACAGGATGGCGCCGTGGGAATCGGTACAGAACACCGCAACGGGATCTTCTGCGGCCACCGAGATGGCATTGCGCATGGCCGTTTCATCGGCGCGCGCACGGCGGAATTGTCCGAGCGTCAGCAGGAATGCCGTCGCCGTGATCGACGCCGCCGCGGCAAGCCCTGCAACGCGCGCCAGGACAGACTCCGCAAGATAGGCCACAGGCAAACAGGCCAGGGCCAGCAGGATCAATGCCCAGGTGGCACCGCCCCTTGGCAACAGGTTTCGCCTGCGCGACACGACCGACTGCTCCGCCACCCTGATCCTCCAGCTTCCATTCCGGGACCATCAGGACAGAAATGTGTTAATTTCGGATTAAGATCCGCACGGTTTCAGCCGTTGCCATTTCGGCGCAAGACCGCGAGGAAAAAGCCGTCGGATGCCTCGGGGGGCAGGAATCGGGCAGTGGTCAGCACGTTCCATTCCGGCGCTGACAGGGCAGCGTCCACCACAGCCTGATTTTCCGCATCGAGCAACGAACAGGTCATGTAGACAAGGCGTCCCCCGGGCCTGACAAGTGCTTGTGCCTGCTTGACAATCCGGCGCTGCACCTGCCCAAGTTCCGCCAGTCTCTCCGGGGTCAGCCGCCATTTGGCTTCCGGATCCCGCCGCCATGTACCGGACCCGGAACAGGGCACGTCGCAGAGCACCAGATCATAGGGTTCGCGGTCTTCCGGGCGAGATATTGTCGTCAGCGTCACACCCGCCCGCGCCGCGCGCGCGGGAATATCTGACATTCGGGCGGGAAAGGCGTCATGGACAAGGACCTGCGCATCTGACACCGCCGCGATGGCCAGCGCCTTACCACCGCCTCCGGCACAATAGTCCAGAACCTTGCCCCTCTGCGGCCAGTCCACAGCCGCGCATGCCATTTGAACCGAGAGATCCTGAATCTCGACCAGCCCATCCAGATAGGCGGAGGATTGCCGCAAGCGACGATCGCCATCCGTGACTCTCAAAGCCATCTCAACCTGACAGGCTTCCGTTTTAATTACGTCCTCTAGAAGGCGTTCCTGAGCTTGGTTAACCGAAGCTTTCCGGGCATTGACCCGCAGGTAGAGCGGCGCGCGTGCCTGTAAGGTGCCAACGACATCCGCAGCGTGTGCGCCAAGACTTTCCCGCAGGGGCTGATGCAACCAGTCAGGAACATCGCGCCAGATATCGGGGGACGCATCCGGACCGTGCTGTTCAGCGTCACACAGCGGGACCGGGGCGTGCCCCTCGCCGGTGAAAACCGTCACGGGGTCCACACCCTGTAACCGCAACAGCCCCAGCATCAGCCCGCGCCCATCTACACCGCCAAGCACCTCGCACGCACCCTTGCGGCGCAAGACATCGTAGACATGGTCGCGAACGGCCGCCCGGTCCTTGGACCCGGCATAGCGCGCCCCGCGTGCCCACCCGGTCAGGGCCTTTTCGGCCGGCACGCCGTCCAGCCAGCGATCCAGCACCTCGATCGCGGCGGCAACCCGCGCTGCGGGGGTCACGAAACCACCTCAAGATCAGCGCGCAAAACCATCATCCAAAACGATAATTCGGGCTTTCACGTGTGATCTGGACGTCATGCACATGGCTTTCCTTCAGCCCAGCGCCGGTGATCCGCACGAAGTTGCAGCCCCCCCGCATCTCGTCCACCGTGGCAGATCCGGTATAGCCCATGGCCGCCCGCAGGCCGCCCACCAGCTGATGCACAACCGCGCTGGCGGACCCTTTGTAGGGCACCTGCCCCTCGATCCCCTCGGGCACCAGCTTGTCACTGGCCGCGTCCTTCTGGAAATAGCGATCGGCGGAACCGCGCGCCATGGCGCCGAGCGAGCCCATCCCGCGATAGGATTTGAACGAGCGGCCCTGATAGAGAATGACCTCACCGGGGCTTTCATCGGTGCCCGCGATCATGCTGCCGACCATGGCGCAATTGGCCCCCGCCGCGATGGCCTTGGCGAAATCGCCGGAATACTTGATTCCGCCATCGGCAATGATCGGTGTTCCGGTCTCGGCCGCAGCCTTGGCACAATCCATGATCGCGGTCAGCTGCGGCACGCCCACGCCCGCCACGATCCGCGTGGTACAGATCGAGCCCGGCCCGATCCCGACCTTCACCGCATCCGCGCCCGCGTCGATCAGGGCCCGCGTGGCCTCGCCTGTCGCCACGTTGCCCGCGATGACCTGCACGGTGTTCGACAACCGCTTGGCGCGTCTCACCGCGTCGATCACGCCTTCGGAATGGCCATGCGCGGTATCGACCACGACGATGTCGACACCGGAGTCAATCAGCGCCTCGGTCCGCTCGAACCCGGAATCGCCCACCGATGTCGCCGCCGCGACCCGAAGGCGCCCAAGCTCGTCCTTGCAGGCCGTGGGGTTCAGAACCGCCTGTTCGGTGTCTTTCAGCGTCAGCAGCCCGGTCAGCTTGCCCTGCCCGTCATGGACCAGCAGCTTCTCGATCCGCCGCGCCCGCATCAGGCTCTTGGCTTCTTCCAGATCGGCGGGTTCGGCCAGCATCGCCAGATCGCTCGAGGTCATCATCACATGGACCGGCGTATCGTCCGACGACGCAAATCGCATATCCCGATTGGTCAGGATGCCCACCACGCGACCCTCTGCATCGACCACCGGGAAGCCCGTGAAATTATAACGGTCGATCAAGGCCTTGGCATCGGCCAGCGTCTGATCCACCCGCAACGTCACCGGGTTGTAGACGATCCCGCTTTCAAAGCGCTTGACCCGCCGCACTTCGCGGGCCTGTTCCTCGACATTCAGGTTCTTGTGGATCACCCCCATGCCGCCCGCCTGCGCCATGGCAATCGCCATGCGGCTCTCGGTCACCGTGTCCATGGCAGAGGACAGAAGCGGGATGTTCATCTTGATGGATTGTGTCACCCATGTGCGCGTGTCGGCGGTGCTCGGCAGGACCGAGGATGCACCGGGCACAAGCAGAACGTCGTCGAAGGTAAGCGCCTCGCGAATCTCCATAGGGGCCTCCAAGGCTGGGAGTTACGGTTGGCACGTCCCTATCTCATGGGTTTGGCAAAAGGGAAAGCCCCAATTCCGGTGGCTGGGACGGATTGGCGCGGGGCCTAGCCCCGAAAGCCGGTGGCCACCACGAATTTCTCGGAAGAATCCGACCGGCTGGCCCCTGGTTTCACATTCGCGACCTTGGTGAATTTCTGCTTCAGCATCTGCTGCAAATCGCCCTCTGCGCCGCCGGCCAGAACCTTGGCCACGAAAGTGCCGCCCTCTTCCAGAACGTCGAAGGCAAAATAGGCCGCCGCCTCGCACAGCGCGATGATCCGCAAATGGTCGGTCTGCTTGTGCCCCGAGGCTGACGCCGCCATGTCGCTCATCACCACATCGGCCTTACCGCCAAGCCAGGTCTTCACCTTCTCGTCGGCATCGTCTTCCATGAAATCGAGTTGATGGATCTCACAGCCTGCAATCGGTTCTACCTCCTGCAGGTCGATGCCCAGGATCGTCCCGACCTTCTTGCCGGGCTTTTCGCCCAGGGCATTGACGCGCTTCACCGCCACCTGGCACCAGCCGCCGGGGGCACACCCCAGGTCGACCACGCGCGCACCGGGCACGAGGAAGCGAAACTTGTCATCCAGCTCCAGAATCTTGAAGGCCGCGCGACCACGATAGCCCTCACGCTTGGCGCGTTGCACATATGGATCGTTCAGCTGACGCTCCAGCCAAAGTGTCGAGGACAGTTTCCGCCCCCGCGCGGTCTTCACCTTGACCCGCAAATCGCGCTGCCCGCGCCCGCTCGTGTTCTTTGCCATCGCCGTCGCCTTTCCAACGCCTCCCCATATAAGGCCACAAGCCCCAAAGAAAGCCCCTCCCCCTTTCATCTCGGCAAAAAAACCTCGGGGGTTTGGGGGTGGAACCCCCAAGCGGGCCGACGAGGTCCCCGCGCAAGCGGGGGGTGAGGAGGACCGCACCCGGGTCGACGTCGACAGGCGGCGAAACCGCCCGTGCCTCAGAACGGCCCGTCCTCCAGCACCCCGTCAGAGGACATCTGCGCATAAAGCAGCCCTTCGCGCAGCCCCCGGTCCGCCACGCTCAGCCGGTCCGTGGGCCAGGCGCGCAGCAGCGCCTGCAGGATGGCGGATCCCGACATGATCAGCGAGTGCCGGTCGCGCCCGATCCGCGGGTCGCGGCGGCGACCGGTGGGGCCAAGCGACAGGTAGTCCTGAATGACGGAGTCGATCTGATCCGAGGTCATGCGCAGCCCGTCCACCTTGTTGCGGTCATAGCGGCGCAACCCCAGGTGAGAGGCCGCGACAGTCGTCACCGTGCCGCTGGTCCCGATGATCTGGAAGCCTTCGCGGGCCTGATCGGCGGCATCCACGTAAGGCGAAAACTCCGCAAGCTGTTCCTCGAAATACCAGCTCATCAGCGCAAAGCGCGCGCCATCATCGGTCACATCCCGGTAAAGATCCTTCAGCGTCGCCACACCGAGCGGGATCGAGATCCAGTCCACCACCTTGGCCTTGGGAAAGATCGTTTCGGTATGGTCGAACCCCTGATGCAGCCGCATGATGGCGCGCGGCCGTTCCACGCGTGGAACCCGGCTGAGGTCGATCCAGACCAGTTCGGTCGAGCCGCCGCCGATATCGACGACCAGCAACTGTTCCGTCCGGGTAGACACCAGCGGCGCACAGGCCACCACCGCCAGCCGCGCTTCTTCCTCTGGCTGGATGATCTCCAGGTCGAGCCCGGTTTCACGCTGCACCACCGAAATGAATTCGCCCGCATTGGTGGCCCGACGGCAGGCCTCGGTCGCGACCAGACGCATCCGCTTCACATCGTGGCGTTGCAGCTTCTTCTTGCAGATTTTCAGCGCCGCGACCGTGCGGGCCATGGATTGGCGCGATAGGCGTCCGGACGCCTCCAGCCCCAGCCCCAGCTGGACGGATTTGGAAAAACTGTCGACCACATGCAGCTGGTTGCCCTTGGGCTGCGCGATCAGCATCCGGCAGGAATTTGTGCCCAGATCGAGCGCCGCATAGAGATCGGCGGGATCGGGACGTTGCGCTTGCGGCGGGGCGACGGGCGGCGGCGGGACCGGGGCAATGCGCGCGGTGGCGGGCGGCTGCCCGGCAATGGCATCGTGTTGTTTCGGCTTGCCCCGGCGGGGGCGGCGGCGGCCCATGACCCCTCTCCTTCGCATCGCTTCCCCTCACGCTACCGCGTCGGCTGCAATCGCACAATGGGTCTGCGCCGCTCTGCGCGCTGGCTCATCATCTTCATGAGAATTTAGGGCCTCTCCCGCTCTGGCCGATCAGCCTCATCCCCCCTATTGATCGGACGGCGCGTCGCAGGGGCGCGCTACGAGGTCGAAAACGAGACGGGCGAAGATCCGACCAAGCCCTAGATTGCTGCGAAACACCGCGCAGCCTTATCAGGAAGGAATCACGCCTCATGCCAGCTGTCACCATCGTCTACTGGCGCGACATGCCCGCCCAGGTCATTGTCGGAAAAGGGCGTCGGGGTGCCAAGGCCCCGTTGCCGGAACGGTTCGAGCAGGCCATCGACCGGGCCGCCATGAAAGTGGGCGCCAAGGATGACGATGCCTATCTCTCCGGCTTTCGCAAGGCAGAGCCCTTCGAGGTCGAAGGAGACCCGCAGGAGGTCGCAAATGCTCAAGCCGCCGCCATCGATGCCGAATACGACGCGGACAAGCTGAAGCAGCTCATCGCCAATGACGGCTACGCAGAAGCCCCCGCCGAATGACCAACGCCCCACCATCCTCGTTTTGGGAGAAACTGATGGCCCTGCTCAAATTCCGCTCCTCCGCCGCTGCGACTGCGGCCCCCGCTGGCAACCCCGCCGCGCTTGAGGCCTTCCTGCAGGGCTATTCCATCGAGGTGATGCCGCGCACCGCCGAAAAGGTGGACAATTTCCGCGACCTGCTGCCCGAAGGCACCCGCGTCTATATCGCCCATATCGAGGGCACGCCGATTGCAGACATGGTCGCCACCGCCAAGCGGCTGAAGAGCGAAGGCTTCGACGTCATGCCGCACTTTCCGGCCCGCATCATCAAGGATGCCGCGACGCTGGAAAACTGGATCGCCATGTACCAGGGCGAGGCTGATGTGAAGCAGGCGCTGCTGCTGGCCGGTGGGGTCGAGAAGCCCCATGGCGACTTCCACAGCTCCATGCAGCTGATGGAAACCGGGCTCTTCGACAAGGCGGGCTTCCAACGTCTGCACGTGGCCGGCCACCCCGAGGGCAACCGCGACATCGACCCCAAAGGCGGCGACGAAGTGGTGATGGAAGCCCTGCGCTGGAAACAGGCGTTTTCCGAGCGCACCGATGCCCAGATGGCACTGGCCACCCAGTTCGCGTTCGAGGCCGGTCCCGTCATCGAATGGGCGAACCGACTGTCGGCCGAAGGCATCGAGCTGCCCATTCATATCGGCATCGCCGGTCCGGCCAAGCTGCAGACCCTGATCAAGTTCGCCATCGCCTGCGGTGTTGGCCCCTCGCTTAAGGTTCTGCAAAAGCGCGCCAAGGACGTGACCAAGCTGCTCTTGCCCTTCGAGCCGCATGAGATCCTGAACGAGCTGGCCGCCCACAAGGCCGCCAACCCCGATTTCAACATCGAGAAGGTGCACTTCTTCCCGCTCGGTGGCATCAAGACCAACGCCCAGTGGGCCATCGACAATGGCGGTGCTTCGGGCCGCCCTGCAAACCAGAACTGAGAAAGAGCCCATGACCCGTACTGTTCTCGAATCCAAATCCAAGACCGTCGTCATCGGCTTTGACGAGCCTTTCTGCGTGATCGGCGAGCGCATCAACCCCACCGGCCGCAAGAAACTAGCCGCAGAACTGGAAGCGGGCGATTTCTCGACCGTGGAAAAGGACGCGCTGGAGCAGGTCGCCTGCGGGGCGATGGTGCTCGATGTGAACGCGGGCGTGGTCTACAACTCCAACCCAAACCCGAATGAGACCGAGCCGCCGCTGATGCGCCAGATGATCGAACTGGTGCAGGGGCTGGTCGACGTGCCGCTCTGCATCGACAGCTCGGTGCCCGGCGCGCTGGAGGCAGGTCTTGCCGCCGCCGAGGGCCGTCCGCTGCTGAACTCCGTCACCGGCGAGGAAGACCGGCTGGAACTGGTTCTGCCGCTGGTCAAGAAATACAACGTGCCGGTCGTGGCGATCTCGAACGATGACACCGGCATTTCGGAAGACCCCGATGTGCGCTTCGACGTGGCCAAGAAGATCGTGGAACGCGCCGCCGATTTCGGCATTCCCGCCCATGACATCGTGGTCGACCCGCTCGTGATGCCCGTGGGTGCCATGGCGACCGCCGGTCAGCAAGTCTTTGCCCTGGTGCGCCGTCTGCGCGAAGAACTGGGCGTGAACACCACTTGCGGGGCGTCGAACATCAGCTTCGGACTGCCCAACCGCCACGGCATCAACGCGGCTTTCCTGCCGATGGCCATCGGCGCGGGCATGACCAGCGCCATCATGAACCCGGTGCGCCCGGTCGAGATGGAGGCGATCAACGCCGCCAACTTCCTCATGAACCACGACCCCAATGGCGGCAAGTGGATCAACTTCGCCAAGGTGCTGGACGCCACCAAGGAAGGAACACCATTCCCCGAGGCCGCAGCCGCTGCAATGGCAGCTGGCGGAGGCCGTGGGGGACGCCGCGGCGGACGTCGCCGCGCTTAATCGCCTGTTAACCTGAATCGGGCGAAGGTGGCTGCATGAGCTATCTTCGCCCGATTCACCGCAACGATATCTGGTTCGACCAAGTCTTCTCGGCGAAAGCCGTTACCAAAGGCGGCGTGATCCGACGCAGCAAAGCGGATGTGGATCGCAAGGTCGGACGGGACAGGTTGGAACTTGAGGTCCGCAAACGCGGGTTTCACCTGGTTGAGGCAGGAAGTCAGTTCCTGATCATCTGCGATCGGGGAGACATCCGTATCGTTTGCTGAGAAAAATCTTCCAGAAGATTTTTTAGAATGGATTCGAAGAATTTTCGGGAAAATTCTTCATGTGAAACCGCGAAGATTTTTCCGGAAAAATCTTCTTTTCCCGAACCAAACCCCCTAGGTACAGTCTGCACCCCAAAGACCAGGCTTTCAGCATGCCCGCGCGACCAGAGACCGACACCACGCCGCCGTCCTGGGGCGAATCACTTCCAAGACTCGCTGTCAAACTCGTCGTTCTCATCGCCATCGTGATTCTGTCCCATTACGCGATCGACTTCGCTCTCTCCTGGGCCGAATCCCTGCCGGCCCATTCGGAGGCCCGTGCCGAGCGGCTGATTCTGCTGGCCATTTTCGTGGCCTATGCCCTGCTCATCGCCCTGCCCTTCGTGCCGGGGATCGAGATTGCCATCGCGCTCCTGGTTCTGCGCGGACCGGAATTCGCCCTGCCCATTTATCTCGCTACTCTAGGAGGGCTGAGCCTGGCATTCCTTGCCGGGCGCCTCGTGCCAATCCGCTCTCTGAAACGGTTCTTCCTCGACCTGCACATTGTGAGAGCCGCCGCGCTTGTTGATCGCCTTGGCCCGATGGGCCCTGCGCAGCGGGTGCGAGAGTTGCAACGCTCCCTGCCCCGCAAACATGCGCGCATTGCCTTACGCTACCGCTATGTCGGACTAGCGCTTCTGATCAACATGCCGGGATCGGGCCTCATTGGCGGCGGCGGCGGGATCTGCCTGATGGCCGGAATGAGCGGCGTCTTTTCCCCGCGCGCAACCTTACCCACTCTCGCGCTTGCGGTCATGCCATTCCCGGTTCTGATGTGGGTGGCCGGCACCAACGGGCTAATGCCCTGGCTGCCTGCCTGAGACGAAATCCACACGCATGCCGCAACCCGGCCTGATTTTGACGTTTCGCTCCTTTCCCTTGGCTGCGGGCAGGTTAAAACATCCGCAAAGGAAAGGCGCGCGCATGTCTGATACTCCTCTCGTGATCTTCACCCCCTCTGGCAAACGGGGACGGTTTCCCGTTGGCACCCCCATTCTGACCGCAGCCCGCAAACTGGGCGTGGACCTCGATTCCGTATGTGGCGGGCGGGGGATCTGTTCGAAATGCCAGATCTCGCCCTCTTACGGCGATTTCCCCAAACATGGCGTCACCGTGAGCGAAGACGCGCTGTCGGAATGGAACGCGGTCGAGGCCCGCTATGACCGGGTCCGGGGTCTCAAGACGGGGCGTCGCCTTGGCTGCCAGGCGACTGTTCAGGGCGATGTCGTTATTGACGTTCCGGCAGAAAGCCAGGTCCACCGCCAGGTGGTGCGCAAGGCGGCATCGGACCGGCCGATCACCATGGATCCCGCCACGCGGCTGGTCTTTGTCGAGGTCGAGGAACCCGACATGCACGAACCCTCGGGCGATTTCGAGCGGCTCTGCAAGGCGCTGAAGGACCAGTGGCAGATCGAGAACGTCTCCGCCGGGATGGCGCTGATGACCAAGCTGCAACCGGTGCTGCGAAAGGGTAAATGGCAGGTCACCGTGGCACTGCATCAGGCGCAGGGCGTGGACGGGTTCCGCATTCTCGACATCTGGCCGGGCCTGCATGAGGGCGGAATCTATGGTCTCGCCATCGACCTTGGCTCGACCACCATCGCCGCGCATCTGTGCGACCTTTCCGACGGGCGCGTTCTGGCCTCCTCCGGTCTCATGAACCCGCAGATTCGGTTCGGCGAAGACCTGATGAGCCGCGTCAGCTACGCCATGATGAATCCCGGCGGCGACGTCGAAATGACCAATGCGGTGCGAGAGGCGATCAATACGTTGGCCGGTGAAATCGCGGCCGAAGGCGGGATCGACCCTACGCTCATCATGGAAACCGTCTTCGTCTGCAACCCGGTGATGCACCATCTTCTATTGGGGATCGACCCGGTGGAACTGGGACAGGCCCCTTTTGCGCTGGCGACCTCCTCGTCGATTTCTCTTCCCGCCCGCGATCTGGACCTGACGGCGCTGAATACCGAGGCGCAGGTCTATGTCCTGCCCTGCATCGCGGGCCATGTGGGGGCCGATGCCGCCGCCGTGGCCCTGTCGGAGGAACCCAACACATCCGAAGACCTCGTGCTTGTCGTCGATGTGGGCACCAATGCGGAAATCCTTCTGGGCAACAAGAACAAGGTTCTGGCTTGCTCCTCCCCCACCGGTCCCGCCTTCGAGGGCGCGCAGATCAGCTCGGGCCAGCGCGCCGCGCCGGGTGCGATCGAACGGCTGGAGATCGACCCCGTCACCAAGGAGCCGCGCTTCCGCATCATCGGATGTGAGCTTTGGTCGGATGACCCCGGTTTCGCAGAGGCGAGCGCTGCGACGGGTGTCACCGGGATCTGCGGCTCTGGCATTATCGAGGCCGTCGCCGAGATGCGTCTTGCGGGCATTCTCGACGCCTCCGGCCTCATCGGGTCGGCCGAGCAGGTCGGTACCCCGCGCTGTGAGCCGGAAGGTCGGACCCATGTCTACCTGATCCATGATGGCAGCGCCGAGGGCGGGCCGCGCATTACCGTGACCCAAGGCGACATCCGCGCGATCCAGCTGGCGAAATCGGCGCTTTTTGCGGGCGCGAAGCTGTTGATGGATGAGATGGGCGTCGAGACTGTCGACCGGGTGACTTTGGCGGGGGCCTTCGGGGCCCATATCAGCCCCAAACACGCGATGGTGCTTGGCATGATCCCCGATGCGCCGCTGGACAACGTCACCAGCGCGGGCAACGCCGCGGGTCATGGCGCGCGGATTGCGCTCTGCTCGCGGGACGCGCGGGGGCGGATCGAAACCGTGGTGCGCCAGATCCACAAGATCGAAACGGCGGTAGAACCAAAGTTCCAGGAGCATTTCGTGAATGCCTCGGCCATTCCGAACTCCGTCGAGCCCTTCCCGATCCTCAACAGCGTCGTGGACCTGCCCAAGGTGCATTACGGCGCTGCCGGGGCCGAGGGTGGAGACGGTGGTGGACGCCGCAGGCGACGCCGGGGGTGAACCCTGCTAGCTTGGGCGGGATCCAGAACCCGGAGACCGCCCATGCCGCTTTTCCCCAGCCTTCCCAGCCCGGCCCGTCTGGGTGACCTGCTAACCCGCCATCCGGCCCATGCGGGGCCGCTTTTGATGCATGTGGATGGCGTCATGAAAGCGGGCGCGCCCTTGTCACAAGCGGAATGCGAGTTGATCGCGGCCTATGTCTCGGGCCTCAACGCCTGCGCCTTCTGCCATGGATCGCACCAGATCTATGCCGAGGCGCTTGGCATCGAACCGGGCCTCATCGACGCGCTGTTAGTCGACCCCGACACCGCACCTGTTGACCCGAAACTGCGCCCTCTGCTGGCCTATGTGGCCAAGCTGAACAGCCTGCCAAGCCGCCTCACGCCCGCTGATGTGGCGGCTGTGACGGATGCGGGCTGGTCGGAAGATGCGCTCTACCATGCGGTACAGGTCTGCGCGCTGTTCAACCTGTTCAACCGGCTGGTGGAAGGTGCCGGGGTGGATTTCGCCTACGGAGAGGCCGACGCCCTGACACCGGCCGACCGCAGCGCCGACTACAGGGGCTTTGCCGAACGGCTCGGGATGCTGGACTAGGGTTATCCCGACTTGCAAATGTTCGAGGCCGCGTCACACTGATCGCATGTTCCAGTTACGAGGCCCGACGTCATGAAAGCCCGCAAGATCGTTATCTGCTTTGACGGGACCGGCAATGAAGTCGGCGACTATCAGACGAACATCATCAAGCTTTACAACGCCTTACGTAATGATGACGATCAGATCACCCATTACGTTCCGGGGGTCGGCACCTTTGACGAACCGCGCCTGTTCGACTGGAAATGGCGGCAGAAGGCGCGGTCCGTGGCGGGGCTCGCCTTCGGTCTGGGGCTGGAGGATGACGTGCTCGACGCCTATCGCTTCCTCTGCCGGACCTACAAAAGCACCGCGCAGAAGAACCGGGACTGGAGCTTTGAGCAGGGCCTGAAAAAGCAGCTTGGGGTGCCCGGCAAGGCAACCCGCCCCGAGGCGCAGAAGGACCTGATCTACATCTTCGGATTCTCCCGCGGGGCCTATGCGGCGCGGATTCTGGCAGGGTTCATCCATAATTTCGGACTCATTGAACCTGACAAGCTGCACCTGGTGACAGGCGCCTTCCGCGCCTATCGTGCCGTCACGGATCATGAGCGCGACCAGCCCCATTCCGTCACCTTCCGCCAGCTGCGCCGCTACGAGGACACGCTGAAACCCGATCAAAGCGTGCCCATTCGGGCGCTCTGCCTCTTCGATACGGTCAGTTCCATGGTGAGCTTCGAACGACCCTTGCACTCGCTGGTGACGAATTACAGCCCCATGGAGCTGCGGGTGCACGCCAATGTGCTGTCCAACCCCTCCGTCCGCATCGTGCTGCATGCGCTGGCGGTGGATGAACGCCGCTCGATGTTCCGCCCGCTGCTGTGGGACCAACGGGAGCCCTATTTCGGCAACCGCTTCCGCCATGACAGCATGAAGCGCCGGCAATATGTGCGCCAGAGGTGGTTTCCCGGCTATCATTCCGATATCGGCGGCAGCCCAAGGGAACGGGAGTCCGGCATCGGCAAACTGACGCTTCTGTGGATGCTGGATGAACTGGAACGCCAGGAGATCGCCGCCGACCGCGAAGACCGCGCAAAGGCGCCGCCCGATCCGGCGCGCAGCCTGCCCCTGCCGCCGCCGGGGCTGAAGCTGAACCCCAAGCGCCGCAAGGTCCATTTCGAAGGCACAAGCCGCAAGGCCCGGTCGCTCGACGGCACCCCCTATGCGAGGCCCGACGCGATGGCCGAGATCCATGACAGCATGTCTGTCTGGTGGTCTCCGCTTGAAATCCTGCCCAAATCCATCAAGCGCCGCCGCTGGCCGGGCCGCCTGCCGGTGCTGTGGAAATGGTATCTGCCGCTGGAGGAACCGCGCTTCATCCCCGAAGATCACGAGATCGACGGAAGCGTCACAGACCGCATGGCCCGCTGGCCCTTCTACCGCCCGCAAAATCTGCGTGGGAAATGACCCGACGGGCCTTGACTGTCCTCGGGCCCCGGATTACCTCCACCCTCCAGAGCGCGGGTATGGTGAAATGGTATCATGCGAGCTTCCCAAGCTTAAGGTGCGGGTTCGATTCCCGCTACCCGCTCCAAAATCCCTCCAAAATACAGAATTAATAAATACTTAGCGTCTTAGATTCCGAATCTGTTACGCTATCCACCAGCGGAGAACGCGGGTTTGGTTGTGGTTAGGCGTCCTCCAACCAGAGACACAGTCGGGTTGCGTCTCGCGCCACCAGTCGCAATAGTCCATCCAGCATTTGATTTGAGGGTATTTCGTTGAATCCAGACGACGAGCCGACATGGAGAGACATCGGTGGAGCGTTCCTCGTTTTGCTTCTCATTACAGGTGCATTGTTCGGTGACGCTGGCGGTGACGGATCGTTCCACTCAGGCTTCGCTTGGTGGGGCAAAGCACTTACGTGGCTACTGCTTGGATTGTCCTGGATTGGGTGCATTACCATGTTTGTTTCAAAGCCAGCTCTCGCCGCAAAAAGAGCGTGGGATCGCATTGCCCCGCAGACAGAAGAAAGAAGTTCAGTAGGAAACACTCGCCGCCGAGGTAACACGTGGCGCGGAAACAATTCGCCTTGGAACAGAGGCGAGCGAGGTGATCTTCCTTACCACGGCAGGGGCGGCGAAGTTCGCAGAGTAGACCAAGACACCATCTATCTTTGGCAAGTTCGGAACACGGATCTCTACAAAGTCGGCATCACCTCTGAACGCAGAGGAGTAAAGCGCATAGAAGAGGTAGCCAAGCGCGCGAGGGTTGATGCAGACATCTTGTGCATCCGCACCATCGGGCCAGAGGTGCGTGAGTTAGAGAAACGACTTCAGTCAATCGGCAGTCTCGTCGATGTTGGCGAAGTTGACGGCCGAACTGAGTTTAGACGACTTAGTGATAGGCAGGTGCAGCGCGTCATCGGAGAAATCGAAAGGGCGTAGCGTTATTCACTTTCGAAGCGACCACAGGGGCAAACTGGTTAAACTGCCCCCGCGGGGTCCGCGCCAGGGAGCATAGCTATCGGTTCAGATTACTTGCTATCGCTTCTGCCTGCCCAAAAACCTTCAGGATACTATGATGGGTATTCGCCAAGGCGAGGTGAGGATTGACCCGCTCCCAAGAAAGCGCCCAATCGGGCGCTTTCATTTTCATTTGGTTGGTCAGCTCGGCCTGTTTCCCTTTACATAGCTAACCAGACCGAGCGTCGAGCCATCCTTGCCCGCCCCGTTGGACGCGCCCGTCAGCACCGGTTCCAGCGCCTTGGCCAGTTCCTTGCCAAGTTCCACGCCCCATTGGTCGTAACTGTTGATACCCAAGATCACGCCCTCGACAAAGACCCGGTGTTCGTAAAGCGCGATGATCTGGCCCAGAACGAAGGGGGTGAGCCGCGGGTAGATGAGTGTCGTCGACGGACGGTTACCCGGGAAGACGCGGTGGCGGGCCTGTCTGTCCAGTTCGGCCCCGGTCAGGCCCTTGGCGGCCATGATCACGGTCGCCTCCTCCAAAGACCGCCCCCGCATCAGCGCCTCGGATTGGGCCAGGCAATTGGCGACCAGCAGCCGGTGGTGATGGGCCAGATCGGGCTCATGCCCCTCTGCCGCCACGATAAATTCGCACGGCACGACACGTGTGCCCTGGTGGATCAGCTGGTAAAAGGCGTGCTGGCCGTTGGTGCCCGGTTCGCCCCAGACGATAGGGCCGGAGTTCATCTGCAAATCAGCGCCGTCCATCGAGACACGCTTGCCGTTTGATTCCATCTCCAGCTGTTGAAGATAGGCAGGCAGCCGCAATAGCCGCTGATCATAGGGCAGCACGGCGCGGGTGGCGTGGCCCTGCACCTGATTGTGCCAGATGCCCACAAGCGCCAGCAGAACGGGCAGGTTGTCGGCAAGGTCCGCCTGCCGGAAATGGCTGTCCATCGCATGGCCACCGGCAAGGAAATCGCCGAACGCCTCCGGTCCCACGGCCAGCATCATGCCAAGGCCAATCGGCCCCCACATGGAATAGCGCCCGCCAACCCAATCCTCGAACCCGAAGACACGCTCGGGCGCAATGCCGAAGGCTGCGGTCAGATCGGCGGCGGTGGACAGGGCCACGAACTGATCGGCCGGGGTCTCGACCGCCTTCGCCATCCAGTCCCGCGCGGTTTCGGCGTTGGTCATGGTTTCGATGGTGGTGAAGGTCTTGGAGGCCACGATGACCAGCGTGCGGGCGGGGTCGAGCCCCTTCAGCGTGTCATGGATATGCGCGCCATCAACGTTCGAGACATAGTGGATGCGCGGCCCGTCGTGGTAGGGGGCCAACGCCAAAGTGCCCATGACGGGGCCGAGGTCCGACCCGCCAATGCCGATATTGACCACATCTGTATAGGGACCACCCTGCCCGGCAATCTCTCCCGACCGCACGGCATCGGCAAAAGCCGCCATCCGCGCGCGGGTGTCCAGCACACCCGGCATCACGTTCTGCCCATCCAGCTCGACAACACCGCCGGGTGCGCGCAGCGCAGTGTGCAGAACGGCGCGGCCCTCGGTTTCGTTGATTTTCTCACCGGAAAACATCGCCTCGCGCCGGTCTTCGACCTTTGCCTGCCGCGCCAGTTCCACCAGCAGCGACAGCGCACCGGCGTCGATCGTGGTCTTGGAGAAGTCGAAGAGCATGCCATCCGACGCCCGGCTATAGCTCTCGAACCGTGCGGGATCGGCAGCGAAGAGATCCGCGATGGTCCGCCCCGACTTGGCCGCGTTATGCGCTTTCAGATCGTCCCAGATCGACATGGGCGACTTCCTTCCTGACATTATATCAATAAGTTACAAAGCGTTCTTAAGGTGCCCAATGCACCGTCGCGCCACTCAGGACGGCGCGCACAGGGGCTTCTTCCACCGGCAAGACCTGCGCCTTTTCCAAAGCTGCGCGCTTTTCGTCGCCGGTGATCACGATATGGGTCGAGACAGCCGCCTTCAGCACCCGCGCCGACAACGTGACCCGCGCCTCGGGCGCGCCACCGCCGCGCATGGGCACCAACACCGGCGCATGATCGTCCAGCGCATCGGCCAGACGGTCCGCCCCGGGAAAGAGCGAGGCCGTGTGCATATCCGCCCCCATGCCGAGCAGCAGCAGGGTAATGGGAAGATGTGGCTCCAGCCCCTTCGCCAATTCGTCCACGTAATCCTCTGGCGTGTGGGCCGCGGCATAGAGCGGCACGAAATTCGCCCGTCGCGCTTTCGAGATCAGAAGCCGCTCCATGATCAGTTTGGTGTTCGAGCGTGGGTTGTCCGAGGGCACCCATCTCTCGTCGGACAGGAACACCGTCACCCGGTCCCAATCCAGCGCCTGTTCGCTGAGAACGTCAAAGACTGGCCCCGGCGTACTGCCGCCAGGAACGCAGAAGCTGACCCGGTCATCGCGGCGAAGATGGTCGGCCAGTTCGCTGGCCAGCGTATCGGCGAGGTCCAGCATCATCATGTCGCTGTCGGGGTATTCGATCAGGTTCATGCGGAAATCTCCCTCCATCGGCGGCCATCGCGGTAGAGCAGGATAAGCGCATCCTCCGGCCCTGCCGATCCGGCGTCATAGGGCAAGGGTACATCTTCGCGACCCGTCCATCCAGCGATGATCGGATCGGTCCAGGCCCAGGCGGCCTCGACCTCGTCGCCGCGCATGAACAGCGTCTGGTTGCCCCGGATCACATCCATGATCAGCCGTTCATAAGCGTCGGGCACATCGGCGGCTTCCGGCCCAAGCGCCTCGGCAAAGGTCATGTCCATGGGCACCTCGACCAGACGCATCCCGCCCGGCCCCGGTTCCTTGATGGTCATGCGCAGGTCGATGCCTTCATCCGGTTGCAGGCGGATGGTCAGGATGTTGCAGCGCGGATCGGCGGCCTCGGTGAAGATGTTGTGGGGCGGTTCCTTGAAATGCACCACGATCTCGGACATGCGCGCGGTCATCCGCTTGCCGGTGCGCAGGTAGAAGGGCGTGCCGTTCCAACGCCAGTTGGAGATATGGACCTTCATGGCGACGAAGCTTTCGGTCAGGCTGTCGCCATTTTCCGCGTCATCACGGTAGCTGGCCCCGTCCCGGCCCGCCTTGTACTGGCCGCGCACGATGTCCGATTGATCCACCGGATCGAGCGCGCGGATCACCTTGAGCTTTTCGTCGCGCACCGCATTGGGTTCGAAATGGGCAGGCGGTTCCATCGCCGTCAGACACAGAAGCTGCATCAGGTGGTTCTGCACCATGTCCCGCATCGCGCCCGATTTGTCATAGTAGGATCCACGCCCGCCGACACCAACGGTTTCGGCCACGGTAATCTGCACATGGTCCACGTATTGGGCGTTCCAGAGCGGCTCGAACAGCATATTGGCAAAGCGCACCGCCATCAGGTTCTGCACGGTTTCCTTGCCTAGATAATGGTCGATCCGGTAGATTTGCGCCTCGTCGAAATGGGCGGCGAGTGTGGCATTCAGCGCCTTGGCGGTTTCCAGATCGCGGCCGAAGGGCTTTTCCACCACGATCCGCGCGTCGTCGCGGGCGATGCCGTTTTCCTTGAGCCGTTCGGCAATGGGGCCGAAGAGGCTTGGGGCGACAGAGAAATAGAAGGCCTGTACCACGCCCTCGCGCATCTGGGCCTTGAGGTCCGACCAGCCGCCGGTGCCCATGGCATCAATCGGCACATAGGTCAGGCAATCGAGGAAGGCGTCGATGGTTTCGGGGACCCGCTTGCGATCCGAGACGAATTCTTCGATCGCCTCGCGCACGAAGGCCCGCCAGGCATCGCTGTCCTGATCGGTGCGGGCGGCGCCAATGATGCGGGCACCTGCTGGCATCTGTTCGGCCCAGAAGCGGCGGTAGAGTCCCGGCAGGATCTTGCGCCGGGCCAGATCGCCGGTGCCGCCGAAGATCACCAGATCGAATTCCTCCACCGGAATGACACGCGCAACCATGGAAACCATCCTTCAGGCTTGGGGCGGCAGCCGGGCCGCACTGGAAAATGTTAGCGCTATCAGGCGCTGTCATGCAGGCTCTACACCGATAATTCTTTCACGTCCAGCCTTTCACGGAAAGATCACAATGGTGTTGATATGCGCCCGAGTGGTTTTCTTTTTCCCCCGAACGCCTTAGCCCTTGGATCGAGACAAGGGCCAAGATCATGAAAGACACGTTACACCCGCAAAAATTCCAGGACCCGGCCACGACCGCCAATGGCGAAACGCGCGCAAGGGTTGCGCTCAGCAATCCTCAGACGCTGTGGTTCAACACCGGGACGCTGTGCAATATCACCTGCGCGAATTGCTACATCCTGTCGAGCCCTACCAATGATGCGCTGGTCTATATCAGCAAGGCCGAGGTCGAAGAATATCTCGATCAGCTGGAGGCCCGGACCTGGGGCGTGCGCGAGATCGGCTTCACGGGCGGCGAGCCCTTCATGAACCCCGAAATGATCGGCATGGCCGAGGCGGCCCTGAGGCGCGGCTACGCGGTGCTGATCCTGACAAATGCTATGCTGCCGATGATGCGGCCCCGGATGCGCGAGGGGCTGGCGCGGCTGAATACGGCCTATCCCGGCAAGCTGACGCTGCGGGTGTCGCTCGACCACTGGTCGAAAGCGCTGCATGACGAAGAACGCGGCGCGGGCAGCTTTAACAAGACGCTGCAAGGTATGGACTGGCTGCGCGATCAGGGCATCCCCATGGCCGTCGCCGCCCGCACGGTCTGGGGCGAAAGCGAGACGAGCGCGCGGGCGCAGTTCGCCGCCCTGTTCGCAGATCGCGCCTATATGATTGACGCGAGCGACCCCGGCGCGCTGGTGCTGTTTCCTGAGATGGACGAAAGCGTCGATGTGCCCGAGATTACGACCGGATGCTGGGACATCCTCGGCAAATCGCCCGACAGCGTCATGTGTGCATCCTCGCGCATGGTGGTCAAACGAAAGGGCGCGGCGCGGCCCGTGGTGCTGGCCTGCACGCTTTTGGCCTATGACGAGGCGTTCGAGATGGGCGAGACGCTGGAGGAGGCCGAGCGGGAGGTGGCCCTGAACCACCCCCATTGCGCGAAGTTCTGTGTCCTTGGCGGGGCGAGCTGTTCCGCCTGAGGGGTTTCGCCGCCTTTCGGCGTCGACCCGCCGGGGGCGCTGCCCCCGGACCCCCGAGGTATTTAGGCCAAGATGAAAGACAGAGCGCTTTCAGGTTTCGGCGATTTGGACAGGGTGTTCAGACCATCACACAGAGCAGTTCGAACATGATCGAGGCGCCCAGATAGGCGGTGTTGCCGGCCTGATCGAAGGGCGGGGAGACCTCCACCAGATCTGCGCCCACGATATTGACGCCCTGCAATTCGCGCACCACCTGCAGCGCCTGATAGCTGTTGGGGCCGCCCACCTCTGGCGTGCCGGTGCCCGGCGCGAAGGCAGGGTCGACGAAGTCGATATCGTAGCTGATATAGGTGTCACCCGTGCCCGCAATCTCGCGCGCCTCGGCCATGACATCCTCCACGCCACGCGCATGGAACTCGCCGATCGGAATGACGCGGATGCCAACGCTGTCGGCGAAATCGCGGTCCTCGCTGTCATAGGCTGTGCCGCGAATGCCGATCATGACCACGCGCTTCGGGTCGAGCAGCCCCTCCTCCACCGCGCGGCGGAACGGGGTGCCGTGGGTATACATGCGTCCGTCGAAATAGCTGTGGAAGAGGTCCGTGTGGCTGTCGAAATGGATCATGCCAAGGGGGCCGTCCTTGGCCATGGCGCGCAGGATCGGTAGGGTGGACAGGTGATCGCCGCCCGCAGTCAGGGGCTTGATTCCATGGGATTTCACCGTGTCATAGAAGGCGGTGATGCGGGTCAGGCTGTCCATCAGGTCGGCGGGGTTGGGGCCGACATCACCAAGATCCGCGCAGTTCCTTGCCTCGAAGGGGCGGATGCCGGTGGTATCGTTCTGGGCGCGGATCATGGTGGACATGTCGCGCAGCTGCCGGGGGCCGTGGCGGGGGCCGGGGCGGTTCGTCGTACCTGCGTCCCAGGGTACGCCGACAAGGCCGATCTCCACATCGCCGATCCGGGCATGATCCAGCCCCACATGCGGCAGGCGCATGAAGCTGGGAATGCCGGCAAAGCGCGGCAGCTCGAAGCCCGAGATGGGGGTGAAGAACGGATCGGCCATGGAGGACTCCCTGAATTGATTTGGCGCGAGGCTAGCGGGGATTTGCCCACCAGTCACGCGGCTTTAGCCTCGGCCGAACACCTTGTCGTTTCTGCCACAGACGGGCCAGCCGCACCCCCGCCTGCCCTGCCCCGCCAAGGGCCAGCCAGCGCCAGAGTCGGTCTTGCCAGCCTCCCCGGCGATTGAAGGGACAGACCCGCATGCAGATGGCGCAATCGGATTTCAGTTTTGCCCAATACCCGAAGCAGGCCTCGCAATTGGCGGACCATTTGCGCACACCCCGTTGCGTGGATGGGCTGTCTGGGGCCTTTTCCTCGCCGAAATCCGGGGCGCCGAAGGGCAGCGCCTTGGGCGGGCAGCTTTCGGCGCATTGGGTGCAACCGCTGCAATAGTCCGCAAGGCCCAGTTTGCGCGGCGCATCCACAGCCAGCGGCATATCGGTAAAGATCTTGGAAAACCGGACGCGCGGGCCAAAGTCCGGCGTCAGCACCATCTGGTTGCGCCCGTATTCGCCAAGCCCGGCCTTGATCGCATAGGGGATGACAAGGGCGGTGTCGTTCATGCTGGCGACCGCCTGAAACCCCAGATTGCGGATATAGGCGGCGAGCTGCATGACGATGGCGGCCTCGTGGGAGTATTCCAAACCGGTTGCCGCGCCCGCCAGCGCGCTTGGATAGGTCTCCACAAGGTCGAAATCCATCGCATGGGCCATGACGATCACATGGCTCAGACCCTCGGGCAGGTCATTGGGAACCGGGGTCATGTCGCGCGTGTCGGGGCGGTCGGAATAGTGCCAGCGCAGGTCGATATGGGTGATCCCCACGAGGTCGGCGCCGAAGAGCCGGGCGATGCGTTTGATATCCTTCGCTTCCTCCTCGGGTGTGCCCATATCGGCCCTGTCAGTGGCCACCGGCGTGTCGCTGCGCAGGGGGGCCTGGAAGCCCTCGCGCTCGCCTTCAGCGGCATGACGATCGGAGATCATGTCGGACACCCGCCAGGCAGCGTTGCGAAGCGCGAAATCGCGGGTCTGGAAGCCTTCGCCACGGCGCGGGGCGGCCTCCATCCGGTAGGAGGCGAAGAAGCCGTCCGTGTGGGGGCTGCGTACACTGTCGTCCCAGAAGGCACGGGTGAACATGTCGTTCATCTGGGAAAAGCGGGTATAGTCCGGCGTCACCTCAAACCCCGCCGCGCGGTCGCTCTCCAGCAGATGCGGGGGCGTGTCGTCTCGATTCCTGGGCCAGTTCATAGACGCAGCTTACGCGTCCAGCTCCGCATCCCAATAGAGAAAATCGAGCCAGCTGTCGTGCAAATGACCGGGCGGGAACTTGCGACCCATATTGCGCAGCTCCTCCGCCCCCGGCTGGCGTGGCGGTTTGCGCAGGGACAGGCCGGAGCGGCGCAGGCTTTTGGACCCCTTGCGCAGATTGCAGGGCGAACAGGCGGCGACCACGTTTTCCCAAGAGGTGATGCCCCCCTTGGCGCGCGGCACCACATGGTCGAAGGTCAGATCGCCCTTGCTGCCACAATATTGGCAGGAGAACTCGTCGCGTAGGAAGAGGTTGAACCGGGTGAAGGCCACGCGTTTTTGCGGCTTCACATAGTCGCGCAGGACCACGACGGAGGGGATGCGGATGCGGGTGGTCGGCGAATGCACGAAGGCATCGTATTCAGCCACGATATCGACCCGATCGAGACAGACCGCCTTGATCGCATCTTGCCAGGGCCAGAGCGACAGGGGGTAATAGGACAGCGGCCGGTAATCCGCATTCAGTACCAATGCCGGATGCTGGCTGAGCCTTCCAGGCTCTCTTACGAATTCCGTTCTGAAACTGCCGTCGCCATCCATGAGTGACTCCGCCCTCGCCCTGTCTGCCCGTTTTCGGCATCAGAACGGGAGCACCCGCTCCAGCCATGTAACCACTATATCTGCCAAAATCCGGCTGGCAAGCGCCACATTTTGGGTTGCGCGCTTTTGTGATAGGTCAGCTGCGTGACGGGGATATGACAGTTATCCACAAGGGGAGCGGTTTCGCCGCCTGCGGCGTCGACCGGGCAGCGGCCCCTCTCAACCCCCGGCTGACGCCGGAGGCCTCAAAGTGCCGCGTTGCCACGGGATTGTGGAAGAGGGCAGTCTGCCGAGGCCACCCCCCGGATCTGTGGAAGGGTCGGATACCTCCGGCGGGAGTATTGGGGCCAAGAAGAAGGGGTCAGTCCTCTTCCGGGGCGTCCTCGACCCCCAGCACTTGCCGGATGAAGGCCAGGGCCACCGAAAGCCCGTCGGGCGCGATGCCATGGGCCGTGCCACGCATGATATGGGCGTAGACATCGACGCCCGCGGCCTGCAGCGCCTCGGCGGCCTGGGGCAGGCTTTGCGGCGGCACCACGTCATCCTGATCGCCATGGATGAGCAGGACCGGCGGGCGGGAGACGATTTCATCGGCGAGAAGTTCCGGCTCCAGCAGACGGCCCGAAAAGCCGACGACGCCCGCGAAGGGGGGCTCGCGGCGGGGGGCGACATGCAGGCTGATCATCGTACCTTGCGAAAAGCCCACCAGAACGGTGCGATCTGCAGAAATGCCCTCGGACTCCATGATCTGATCGAGGAAGGCGTTGAGATCATCAACCGCGCGGGCCATGCCCTCGGCGGCCACTTCCTCTGACGAGCCGTCGATCCACGGGATCGGGAACCACTGGAAGCCCATCGGGTTCATGGCAGATCGTTCCGGCGCATCGGGGGCCACGAAAACCGTGTTGGGCAGATGCGGGGCCAGCGGATCGGCAAGGCCCAGAAGGTCGTTTCCATCGGCCCCATAGCCATGGAGGAAGATCACCAGGCTGTCGGCTTGGCCGGAGTCCGCGGGGCGTTTGCCGAATTCGAGCGTGCGAGTCATCTGATCCCTTCCCTGTCCTTTGCCACGTGGTAGTAGGCCCAAAGCGCGCGGGCGGCAACCGCGCGCCAGGGCGACCAGGCCTCGGCCATCTGTCTGAGCGGTTTTTCCTTCGGCCGGTCCGGCAGGTCGAAGAGCAGGCGGGCGGCCTCCTGCAAGGCCAGATCGGCGGGGGCGAAGACGTCGGCACGACCAAGCGAGAACATCGCATAGACCTCTGCCGTCCAGCGCCCGATGCCGGGGACCTGGGTAAGAGCCGCGATCACCTCTTCATCCGGGGCTTGCCTGAGCACGGGAAAATCGATGCCAGCCTCGGCCAGAGCTTTCGCGTAACGGATCTTCTGACGGGAGAGGCCGACAGCGCGCAGGTCGTCCTCGCTGGCTGAAGCGATGCGGTCCGGCGCGGTCAGGCACGCGTCCTGCATCCGGCTCCAGATCGATGACGCCGACGCGACCGAGACCTGCTGGCTGACGATGGCGGACAGCAGCTCCGCGAACCCGTCCTTGCGGCGGCGCAGCGGCAGCGGGCCGGTCAACTCCAGCACATGGGCAAAGCGCGGCTCGGCCTGTGCAAGCCATGCGGCACCCTCGGCCACGCAATCGGGGGTTTCAATGATCCGTCCAACCATGGGCGCAGCCTTTCAGGTCGGAAATGCTTTGCCAAGCCGTCAAAGCCGCGCCACCCTGCCCGCAAGCAATAGCGGAGACGACAGATGGCCGAAGAACACGACGCCAGCATGATGAACAACCTCTATTGGTGGGGCATTCCCACCTTCTTCCGCGCGCCGAATGAAGGCCCGGAGGGGGCAGATATCGCCCTTGTCGGCGTGCCGCACTCCACCGGCAATGGCACCACGGAACGCGACCAGCACCTGGGCCCGCGTGCAGTGCGCAACATGTCGGCGGTGCAGCGGCGCGTGCATGGGGGATTTGGCATTGACCCCTGGACACGAAAGGTCGTGGATGTGGGCGACGTGCCCTTCCCCCGTGCCAACGACAACGAACACTGCATCCAGCAGATCACGGATTTCTATACGAAAATCGACGCAAGCGGCGCGCGGCCCGTGTCCATCGGTGGCGACCATTCGATCACTGGCGGGATCGTTCAGGCGCTTGGGAAAGGCAAGATCGCGGGGGGCGAGCCGATCAGCTTCCTGCATCTCGACGCGCACACGGACGTGTTCACCAAGGTCGATCACTTCCTGGGCGCGGAAAAATCGGCGGCCCATTGGGGGGCCTATCTGGCCGATCAGGGCAAGGTCGATCCGACCCGGTCGATGCAGATCGGCCTGCGGGGACATCCCCGTACGCTCGACTGGCTGCAACCCTCCTACGACTATGGCTATAACGTCGTGACTATGGCGGATTACCGGCGCAGGGGCGCAGCGGATGTGATCGCCGAGGCGAAAGAGGTGCTGGCGGGGCGGCCCGTCTACATCACCTTCGATCTCGATTGCCTCGACCCGAGCGTGGCACCGGCTGTGTCCAATATCGAGCCGGGCGTAAAGGGCTTCGACATCGACGAGGCGGTGGCGCTGATCCATGCTGCACGGGGGCTCAATATCGTTGGAGGCGACGTGGTCTGCATGATGCCCACCAAGGACAGTCCCAACAATATCACGGCGATGGTCGGTGGGGCGATCATGTTCGAGATGATCTCGATGATCGCGGAAAACGTGCCGGTCTGACCTCCCTGCTTTTTCAGATGAGTTAACAGGGCAAGTATTTTGCCCTGCCCCTCTTCCCTTTGGCGGAAAACGGGTCTAGCGATTTCGCCATGGTTGACACAGTTCACTCCCCCACCGACGACCAGCGCGCCTGGCGCAATGTGATCGTCCTTGTGGCCGCGCAGGCAATTCTGGGCAGCCAGATGCCGATGATGTTCGTCGTGGGCGGGCTGGCCGGGCAGATGCTGGCGCCGAATCCGTGCCTTGCGACGCTGCCGATCTCTCTGATCGTCTTCGGCTCGATGACCACGGCGCCGTGGATGTCGAACACCATGCAGCGCTTTGGCCGAAAACTGGGGTTTTCCATCGGTACGCTTGGCGGCGCGCTTGGGGCGATGGTTTCGGCCTATGGGCTCTATGCGGACAGTTTCCTGATCTTCCTGCTCGGGTCCTATCTGGCCGGTATCTACATGTCTGCGCAGGGATTTTACCGCTTTGCAGCCTCCGACACGGCGTCCGACAGTTTCCGCCCCAAGGCGATTTCCTATGTCATGGCGGGCGGGCTGGCCTCGGCCATTATCGGGCCGCAGCTGGTGAAGCTGACCAATGACGCGACGGTGATTCCCTTTCTGGGAGTTTATCTGACAATCGTGGTGCTGAATCTGGGCGGCATGCTGCTGTTTTTCTTCCTCGACATCCCGAAACCCCCGATGCGGACAGAGGGCGATCCTGCGGGGCGCACGCGGGGCGAGCTGCTGCGCGACCCCAAGATTGTCGTGGCGATCATCTGCGCAATGGTGTCCTATGCGCTGATGAACCTTGTCATGACCTCCACCCCGCTGGCGGTGGTGGGCTGCGGCTACGAGCAGGATACGGCCGCCGATATCGTGTCGGCCCATGTTCTGGCGATGTTCGTGCCCTCTTTCTTTACCGGCCACCTCATCGCGCGTTTCGGAACCACGAATATCGTGGCGCTTGGCCTCTTCATCCTGGCCGGTGCGGGCGGTGTTGCGCTGATGGGGGTGGAGCTGGAAAACTTCTATATCGCGCTCATCTTACTGGGTATTGGCTGGAACTTCGGCTTCATCGGCGCGACGGCGATGCTGCAAAACGCCCATGCGCCCGAGGAACGGGGCCGGGTGCAGGGGCTGAATGATGCCATCGTCTTTGGCTGTGTGACCATCGCTTCGCTGGCCTCCGGCGGGTTGATGAATTGCTCGGGCGGGTCGGTCACGGCGGGCTGGACCTCGGTCAACCTTGCGATGATCCCCTTCCTTGCGCTGGCAGGTGGCGCGCTGATCTGGCTGGCGCTGCGCCCGAAAGACGCCTGATCCGGTAAAGAGGCCGCCCGATCCCGGAAGACCGGGCGGCAAGGTGGCGGAGGAGGTCAGGAAGAGGTTTCGGAAACGGCCCCCGCGCCAATCGTTTCCGAAATAGCATCAATCGAGCGAGGCGGGAACAAACCCGTAGACCTCGTTGTAGTGCTTCAGCAGACGTTGCAACCCGATCTTCAGCACAATCTTGCCCGACCGCGCCGACCAGCCGAGCCGCTTTTCCGCCGATTCCAGCCCTTCGAGGAAACAGCAGACCCGCATGACCACGTCGGCAAGGCCCGGCCCCATGTCGTCCACGGCCCGCGCCACCCGGTCACGCGCCGCGCACGGACCTTCACCGATGCCGCCATCGGAAAAGCCCGATCCCCGGTCGCCGCCGGTCAGGAACCGGTCCCAGTTCTGGGCCACGCGCGGCCCCATCTGGGCGCGCTCGAAATCCTCGCGCAGCTTTTCGCCCGCTTGCACCAAATCCATTGTCAGGAAGGGTTTGCCATCCGCCCCCTTGCGCCGCGCCAGCATGGCCAGGGGCGATTCCGCCAGGTTTATCCGCATCTTGCGGATCGTGCCGTCATCCTGTTTTACCGGCTTTTCGCCCCAGGTCTGATGCTGCGCGAGGAAGGGCGTGGCGGCCTCGGCCATTTCCATGGGCGCGCGACGGCGCTTGCGGTCTTCCTCGATCAGGCGCTTTAGCGCCGACTTTCCCGCCTCGGTGATCGTGTAGATGCTGACCCGCCCCTGTTTGGCGGTCTGGACCCAATCCTTCAGCGCGAAAGCATGGGCGACCTTTCGGTCCAGAACGGCGGTGCGGGTCTGGCTGCCATCGCTGCCTTTGCGCAGGACAATCGCCTTGTCCATGTCCTGCGCCAGCACCAGGGTGGCCTCTTTTTCACACAGCCTGCGCAGGATGCGGCGGGCTTCCCGGTTGACGGTGGTGTCGTCGGAAACCAGGGGTGGCCTCAGGGGTGCTGTCATTGGGAATTGCTCCTCGAACTGGTTAATTGTTTCTGAACTGGAAACACAGCAGGCGGTGAGCGCGGTCAGCGCCTCATCGACCAGCGGGTCTTCGCGCCGCGCCTCGACCGCGCGCACACGGCGGCCGATCGTGGACGGGTGGCATCCTTTCCGGCGCGCGATGTCCCGCAAGGATGCGCCGCATCCCACGTGATCGAGGTAATTGCGTGCGTTTTCGGGCAGCCAGCCGGGGTAGACGGCCTGTCCTGAACTGTTTGTCACATCACCTGTCATCGCGGGCCTCCGGGCACCCCTGCTGTGGATAAGCCCCGCAAGCCTTTGGGAGTATTGATTACCGTTTGGTTAAAATCCCCACAATTTGACCCTAATTGTTTCCAAATCGTAAACAAATGTAGAACACCGCGCGGGGGTCGCGGAGACAACGCAACACCCTGCCCGGTCGGGTCATGCTGAGGGCGACTCACCCGACCAAGTCAGGAGCCAAGACATGACCGACATGCCCCAAGACCTTTCCACCCTGACCCGCCCGCGCCTTCTGGTGCAGGCCGCCAGCATCGGGGCAAGATCGTTGTTGCGCAGCGGTCGCGCACTGCCCCGCGCCGGTCTGGCGCGGCTTTTGTCGGAGGAATCGGAGATGGACCGCAAACGCAAGGACGGCGAGGCCGATTACTCGCCCCGCCGCCATGTGGATCTGCTGATCGCCGTGATGCTGGTGGCCCAGACCGCGCAGGCGATCTAGGCCCGCAGGCTCAGTAGGATGCGTCCGGCATCTCTTCCTTGCGCTTGGCCACGAAGGCGCGCAATGCCTCGTCGATGGCCGGGTCCAGCATCGGTTGCTGGTAGTCGGCCAGCAGCTTGCGCACCCGCGCATTGGCCAGCGCCATCGTGTCCCGGCTGCCTTCATCGGCCCAGGTCTCGAACGGCTTGTAGTCCAGCAGGTCCGAGCGCCAGAAACTGGTCTTGAAATTGGCCTGGGTATGGGCGCAACCGAGGTAGTGGCCACCCGGTCCCACCTCGCGGATCGCATCCATGGCCTGGGCGTTTTCGTCGATGCTGACGCCGCGGGCAAAATGATGTAGCGCGCCAAGCTGGTCGGCATCCATCACGAACTTCTCGAAGCTGGACACAAGGCCCCCTTCCAGCCAGCCACAGGAATGCAGCATGAAGTTCACACCCGCGAGAAGCCCCATGTTCAGCGAGTTCGCGGTTTCGTAACCGGCCTGCGCATCGGGCAGTTTCGAGCCGTTGAACGACCCGGCAGAGCGGAATGGCAGCCCCAGACGCCGCGCCAGCTGGCCCGCGCCCATGGTGATATGCGACGCCTCGGGCGTGCCGAAGGTGGGCGCGCCGGAATTCATGTCGATCGAGGTCACGAATGCCCCGAAGATGACCGGCGCACCGGGGCGGATCAACTGACTATAGGCCACGCCCGCCAGCACCTCGGCCAGAACCTGCGTCAGCGTCCCGGCAATCGACACCGGCGCCATGGCCCCGCCGACGATGAAGGGAGAGATGATCGCCGCCTGATTATGGGCCGCGTAATGCTCCAGCGCGCCCATCATGATCGAATCGAAGGTCAGCGGCGAGTTGATGTTTATGAGCGAGGTCATCACCGTGTTGTCCTGCACGAACTGATCGCCGAACAGGATCTTCGACATCTCGATGGAATCGACCGCGCGCGAGGGTTCCGTCACCGACCCCATATAGGGTTTGTCCGACAACGTCATATGGGCATAGAGCATATCCAGATGGCGCTTGTTCACCGGAATATCGGTCGGTTCGCACACAGTGCCCCCGGAATGGTGCAGCCACTTGGACATGTAGCCCAGTTTCACGAAATCCTGGAAATCCTGCATCGTCGCATAGCGCCGGCCACCGTTCATGTCCTGCACGAAGGGCGGGCCGTAGACCGGGGCAAGCACCAGATTGCGGCCCCCGATCTCGACATTGCGCTCGGGGTTGCGGGCGTGCTGCGTGAACTGCGAGGGCGCGGTGGAACACAGCTTGCGGGCCAGCCCCTTGGGCAGCCGAACACGTTCGCCATCCACATCGGCCCCGGCCTCGCGCCAGCGGTCCAGCGCGGCGGGGTTCTCGACGAAATTGACGCCGATCTCTTCCAGCACCGTTTCGGCATTGGCCTCGATGATCTCCAGCGCCTCTTCGGTCAGCACCTCGAAATTCGGGATGTTGCGCTCGATATATTTGGCGGTCTCGATGCTGACGGCGCTGCGTTCGGCGCGGCGGGCGGCCCCGCCACCACCACGTCCCCGGCGTCGGGCGGTTGCTGCATCACTCATCGCGTCATGTCCTCTCAAAGGGGGAAGTTTCCGATGTGATACAAAGCGACGCGCCTGAACCGCGTGTGATTTGCGGCGATTGCGGGGAAAAAGCGACATGCGGGCCGCGCGTCTCGGCCATATCAAGGCGCAGGCAGCGGTTTCTGGGCAGACTCCCTGTCCAGAGGAGGTGCCGCCATGGATTGGAAGAGTCGCAAAACACCCCTGATGGGCCTCATAGGCGGGCTTGGCGTGGTCGCCTTTCTGGTGGGCGTGCCGGGCGGGTTCTATTCCCTGACCACCGCCATCGTTCTGGCCCTGGCCATCTGGATCATCGGGGTCACCCTGATCAACGCGCTGATCCCCTGACCCTTGCCGGGCGCGTGCGGGGGCTGTAGCCCTTGGGGCAAGGAGACCGCCAATGCCCCAAGATCACGCCTGTCACGATCCCACCTGCGGCTGCGGCCATGACCATGGGGCCGATCCGCTAGGCCCCCGCCCGCCGGTGGCCGAGGCCCCGCGCCCGTGGCGGCCTGTGGCGGGCGTGCGCACGTTGGCCATCGGCATCTTCGAACGGGAGGGGCAGATCCTCTGCGCCCCGGTCCACAGCGATGACGGAACCATCAAGGGCTGGCGCCCGCTTGGCGGGGCCATCGAGTTCGGCGAACGCGCCGCCGAGGCACTGGCGAGGGAAATCCAAAAGGAAACGGCGCAGGAGATCACCGATATCCGCCCGCTCGGCGTGCTGGAGAACCTCTTTGAACACGAGGGTGTGGCGGGCCATGAAATCGTCTTTGTCCTCGCCGCCCGCTTCGCCAATGACACGCTCTACGAGGCCGACCAGCTGGCTTTCCGCGAGGGCGACGGACCGGAGCAAACCGCGAAATGGGTGTCGCTGGACAAGGCCCGCGCGGGCCGGATGCAGCTTTTCCCCGAAGGTCTGGCCGATCTGCTCTAGGCCTCCGGCTGCGCCTCCCAGCTCAGCCCCTGCACGATCGGGTCAAGCATCAGGGGTGAAACCAGCGTTTCGATGCTCAGCCCCGACAATTCGGCAATCGACACGTTGAGCGACAGCTCGACCCGATCATCCGCGACCTCCGTCTCCAGTCCCGAGACCTGCACCGCCTCATGAATCAGCGCCTTCAGCACCAACCGCCGCGCGGCGGTCTCATCCGCTTTGGCGCAGGTCAGCGTCACCCGGCTTTCCGTGACCAGTGGCATCCCTGCCCGCGTCCGCCGCTTCAGCCATTTGACCAGGGGGCGCAGCCCCAGATTGATGAACACCACCAGCCCCGTGGCAATGACTGCGTGCAGCACCGCGCCGACGCCTGCCAGCAACCCGACAGCCGCCGAACACCAAAGCGTCGCCGCCGTGTTCAGCCCGTGCACGGTGAACCCGTTGCGGAAGATGATGCCTGCCCCCAGAAAACCGATGCCCGACACGACTTGCGCACCGACGCGAGAGGGGCTGAGCTCATCGGCGAATTGCGAGGAAAACACCACGAAGGCCGCAGCCCCGAGCGCCACAAGCGCATTGGTGCGCAGTCCCGCCATACGTTGCCGCACCTGCCGTTCCGACCCGATCAGTGCCCCCAAAACAAGCGCAAGCGCCATGTTTAGCGCCGCCGTTAGTGCAGTCATTGTGTCGATGTTGTCCATGCTCTGCCTATGGGTTCCGCGAAAAGAGGCGGGATATTTCGCCGCCTTTCCCGCAATTGCAACGCTTTCTTTGCGAAAGGGGCCGGTTTGCCCCTGCCCGCCCCCACAAACGCGCTTGCACTAAACCCCGCCCGCGCCTATTGGCAGGCGCATGACCAGCACCTCTCATGACCGCCTTCTGATCATCGACTTCGGCAGCCAGGTGACGCAGCTGATTGCGCGCCGCCTGCGAGAGCTGAATGTCTATTGCGAAATCCACCCCTACCAGAACGTCACCGACGCGTTTCTGGCAGAGTTCGCGCCCAAGGCCATCATCTTTTCCGGCGGCCCCGACAGCGTGATGCGCGAAGGCAGCCCGCGCCCGCCGCAATCGGCCTATACAATGGGCGTTCCGATCCTGGGCATCTGCTATGGCCAGCAGGTGATGATGCATGATCTGGGCGGCCGGGTTGAGGCGGGCGAACACGCCACCGCCGAATTTGGCCGCGCCTATGTCACGCCTTCTGACGCGCATGTCGATCTGCTGTCGGGCTGGTTCATGGACGGGTCCGGCAAGGAACAGGTCTGGATGAGCCATGGCGACCACGTGGCCGAGATTGCCCCCGGGTTCCAGGTCTACGGCACCTCGCCCGGCGCGCCCTTCGCCATCACCGCCGACACCAGCCGCCATTTCTACGCGGTCCAGTTCCACCCCGAAGTGCACCACACCCCAAACGGCGCGACGCTCTATGAAAACTTCGTGAAGCTTGCCGGGTTCAGCGGCGACTGGACCATGGGCGCCTACCGCGAAGAGATGATCGCCAAGATCCGCGAACAGGTGGGCGACAAGAAGGTGATCTGTGCGCTCTCCGGCGGCGTCGACAGCTCGGTCACCGGCATCCTGCTGCACGAGGCGATCGGCGACCAGCTGACCTGTGTCTTCGTCGATCACGGCCTCTTGCGTCTCAATGAGGCTGAACAGGTCGTCGCGATGTTCCGCGACAATTACAACCTCAACCTCATCCATGCGGATGAGAGTGAGCTCTTTTTGGGCGCGCTGGAGGGCGTCTCCGACCCCGAGACCAAGCGCAAGACCATCGGCAGGCTCTTCATCGACGTGTTCCAGAAATACGCTGACCAGATCGAAGGGGCAGAGTTCCTCGCACAAGGCACGCTCTACCCCGATGTCATTGAATCGGTTTCGTTTTCCGGTGGGCCTTCGGTGACCATCAAGTCCCACCACAATGTCGGCGGCCTGCCCGAGAAGATGGGCCTGAAACTGGTCGAACCGCTGCGCGAGCTCTTCAAGGACGAGGTCCGCGCGCTTGGCCATGAACTGGGCCTGCCCGCCAGCTTCATCGGCCGCCACCCCTTCCCCGGGCCGGGTCTGGCGATCCGCTGCCCCGGCGAGATCACCCGCGACAAGCTGGAGATCCTGCGCAAGGCGGATGCCGTCTATATCGACCAGATCCGCAAGCACGGGCTCTATGACGAGATCTGGCAGGCCTTCGCCGCGATCCTGCCGATGCGCACCGTGGGCGTGATGGGCGACGGGCGCACCTACGACTACGCGCTGGCGCTGCGCGCCGTGACCTCGGTCGACGGGATGACGGCGGATTACTACCCGTTCAGCCACGATTTCCTGTCGGAAACATCGACCCGGATCATCAACGAGGTGAAGGGCGTGAACCGCGTCTTCTACGACTGCACCTCGAAACCGCCGGGCACGATCGAGTTGGAATAACGCCCCGTTAAGGTTAACGCGCGCTTCCCTTTCATCTTGGCCCAAATACCTCCGCCGGAGGCATCCTGCCTCCGCCTCACGCCCAGACAGCGGGCTCGGCACACCACCCTCCCCGATATCCCGTGGCAACGCGGACCGACGAGGCCCCCGCGAAAGCGGGGGTTGAGGAGGGCCGCTCCCGGATCGACGCCGTAAGGCGGCGAAACCCGTGGCGCTCAGCCCTCGACCTGATCCAGATAAGCCCCGTACCCCTCAGCCTCCATTTCCTCTTTCGGAACAAAGCGCAACGAGGCGGAGTTGATGCAGTACCGCAAGCCCCCCATCTCGCGCGGGCCATCGGGGAAGACATGCCCCAGATGGCTGTCCCCATGGGCAGAGCGCACCTCGGTGCGGATCATGCCATGGGTCGTGTCGCGCAGTTCCACCACATGGGCATGTTCCACCGGCTTGGCAAAGGACGGCCAGCCGCAGCCCGAGTTGAATTTCTGCGACGAGGCAAAAAGCGGCTCGCCCGAGACCACGTCCACATAAAGCCCCGGCTCGAAATGCTGGTCATACTCTCCTGAAAACGGCCGTTCCGTGCCGTTTTCCTGTGTGACGCGGTATTGTTCCGGGGTCAGCCGGGCAAGGGCGTCGTCGGTCTTGGCATAGCTCATGGGGCGGTCCCTCCGTTTCAGTCGTGCAGCGCAGGATATGGGGCTGGCAGCGCTATTTGCCCAGACCCGCCATGATCACGAGACCGAGGGGCATTTGCAACAATTCCTCTGGCCTATCCGGATCGCCGGGGCTACCAACCTCTCGGCAACTCAGGAGATCGCGGATGACTGTCACCCTCAAGGGCCATATCGAGGTGCCAGCGGACCGGCTGGAGCAGATCCGCGCCGGGCTGGTCGACCATATCCGCCTGACCCGCGCGGAACCCGGCTGCCTCCGCTTCGACGTGACCGAAGATCCCGCCATCGCCGGCCGTTTCAATGTCGCCGAAGCATTCACCGATTCCGATGCCTTCCGCGCCCATCAGGCCCGCGCGCAAGCCTCTGACTGGGCCCGGATCAGCGCCGGTATCCCCCGGGACTACCGCGTCACCGGCCTGACTGACTGAGCCCCCCTCTTGCCAAGCGCGCGGGCCTGGTGTCTGGTCGCCGCATCGCCCCGATCGGGGCAGTTTCTGACAGGATCGCCCCGTTGACCGCCATTCGAAAAGAGATCGAACCCGCGCAGGCGGGGCTGGCCGCGCTCTGGATGATCGGGGCCATCGTGTCTTTCTCGGCCATGGCGGTGGCCGGGCGGGCGCTGTCCAGCGATCTCGACACATTCGAGATGATGACCTACCGCTCGCTCATCGGCGTGGTGATCGTTGTCCTGATGGCCACGCTGCGCGGCAAACTGGGCGAGGTCACAACCCGCGATCTCCCGCGTCACGCCGTGCGCAATATCGCCCATTTCGCGGGGCAGAACCTGTGGCTGGCATCCCTGACGCTGATCCCGCTGGCGCAGGTCTTTGCACTTGAATTCACCAGCCCGCTCTGGGTGATCCTGCTGGCCCCGTTCCTGCTTGGGGAACGGTTCACGCTCAAGAAATTCGGCGTCGTGCTGTGCGGCTTCATCGGCATTCTGATCGTTGCGCAACCGGGCGCCACGCCGCTGTCGCTCGGCACGATCACCGCCGCCGGCGCCGCTGTCTGCTTTGCCCTGACCGCCATCTTCACCAAGCAGTTGACACGCCAGCACAGCGTCACCTGCATCCTGTTCTACCTGACCACGATGCAACTTCTGTTCGGGCTGGTCTGCGCCGGGTTCGACGGCGATATCGCCCTGCCCACGGCCGAAGGTCTGCCCTGGATCATCGTCATCGGTCTGGGCGGTCTGACCGCGCATTTCTGCATCACCACCGCGATGACGCTGGCCCCCGCAACGGTGGTTCTGCCGATTGATTTCGCCCGCCTGCCAGTCATCGCCATCATCGGCATGGTGCTGTATGACGAACCGCTGACATGGCCGGTTTTCCTTGGGGCGGCGCTGATCTTCGGGGCCAATTATGTCAACGTCGCAACAGAGTCCCGACGGACCTGACCTTAGGTCAGCTGTAGCAAATCCGTCACAACCGCCCCTCCAAATCTGTCCACAGCCCCCCGTATCGGCCCCTTACGTCAGGGAAGAATTGACCCTGAACACCAGTTTTGGCGAAGTGTCCGCAGTACAAGGGATGACCGTAATCGGTCTTGGAGGGACAACATGAAAAAGATCACTCTCGCAGGAGCGGCACTGCTTGCGAGCACCGCAATCGCATCCGCAGGGGGCCTCGACCGCTCGGGCCAGCCGATCAGCGCACTCTTTGCCGAAGACGGAACCACAACGTTGTCCTTCGGCGTGGTCACGCCAAATGTCACTGGCACCGACTCAACTGGCGCAAATTACGACGTTGGGGACAGCTATACTCAGTTCGGCTTGAGCTACACGAACCGGATCTCTGACAGCCTGTCTTATGCCGTGATCATTGACCAACCCTATGGGGCCAACATTACCTACGGCACCGATCCATTGACCACCAATCTTGGGGGCACAATGGCGGATCTGACCAGTCAGGCGGCGACGTTCGTTCTTCGCTATTCGGTCAGCCCGCGTTTCTCGGTGTACGGTGGGATCAGCTACGAAGGGGTTGGTGCTGATGTGGCCCTGAACGGCATCTCCTACCGGAATGCCATTTCCACCTCTGCGGTTACTCGCGCGTTCAACGCGGGCCTTCCCGGCGGCACACCGGCTCTGTCAGCCGCCACGCTTGGCGCTGCCATACAGGGCAGCGCCGCGGCGGCAACCGCGATCGACACCACCTATGGTGCTGGTACAACCGCAACGCTCGGTGGTCAGGTCGGCGCCCAGGCGGGCGTTTTCGCCGCTAACGGTGGCTACAATTTCAGCATGGAAACGGACTATTCGGTCGGGTATCTCGTTGGGGCTGCCTACGAAATTCCCGATATCGCCCTTCGTCTGGCGGTGACCTATCGTTTCGAAACCGAACACAGCTCATCGACCATGGAATCGATGTTTGGCACTTCTTTTGCCAGCACTGTCGATTACGTCACACCCCAATCGCTGAATATCGACTTCCAGACCGGGATTGCCGAGAACACGCTGCTGACTGCAGGGTTCCGCTGGACGGACTTCTCTGAAGTTGACGTGATCCCGACGCTTCTGGGGTCCGACCTGGTCAATCTCGATGACAGTTTCCGCTACTCTCTCGGCATTGCCCGTCGGTTCAACGAGAACTTCGCAGGCTCTCTAACGCTGACCTACGAACCCGAAGGGGATGGAAGCCCGGTTTCTCCTCTTGGGCCGACGGACGGACAGTTTGGGATCACCCTCGGGGGACGCTACACATCGGGTAACATGAGCATCTCGGGCGGCATTAACTACACTTGGCTCGGCGACGCGAATGCCGGGGTCGGTGGTCAGCCGGTTGCCAGCTTCTCTGACAGCACTGCTCTTGGAATTGGATTGAGAACCGAGTTCACCTTCTAGGATCACCGCAGAAGTAAACAATCAAAGAAAAACCCCGAGCCCGCGCGTTCGGGGTTTCTCTTTGCGCAGGTTCCGGGTCGTGTGGCGCAATGAAGCGTCCTAGACAAACCCCATGACAACCGACCGTATCCCCGCCCGGGCCTGGGCCGACCTGTTGCTCCTCAGCCTGATCTGGGGGGCGTCCTTTCTGTCGATCCGCGTGGCGCTGGATGAAATCGGCGTGTTCACACTTGTCGCGCATCGGGTGGTCTGGGCCATGCTGATCCTATGGGGGTATGTCGCTCTGCGCCGCTTGGATCTCCCGACCGATCCGCGCGTTTGGGGCGCTTTCCTGGTCATGGGGCTGCTGAACAACGTCATCCCCTTTTCCCTGATGGCCTGGGGGCAGTTGCATATCGAGACCGGGCTGACCTCGATCTTCAACGCCGCCACCGCCGTCTTTGCCGTGCCCGTCGCTGCCGCCTGTTTCACGGATGAACGGATGACCCCGCGCCGGGTGATCGGCGTTTCTGTGGCATTCGCCGGGGTCTCTGTCGCCATTGGCCTCGACGCGCTGCGCAACTTCGACATCCGGTCGCTGGCGCAACTGGCCGTTCTGGCGGGGACGCTGTCCTACGCTTTGGCCTCGGCATGGGCGCGGGCGTGGCTGTCGCAGCTGAAGCCACAGGTCGCCGCCGCCGGCATGCTGACCGGATCGAGCCTGATCATGCTGCCCCTGGCCCTTTGGCTGGAGGGCACCCCCACCCTGCCCGCTCACCCGCAAACCTTTGCCGCCATTGGCTATTTCGCGGTGATCGGCACGGCACTGGCCTATCTGCTCTACTACCGGATCGTGCAGGCGGCAGGCAGCGCCAACGCGATGCTGGTGACGTTGATGATCCCGCCCGTGGCCATCATCCTTGGCGCATTGGTGCTGGACGAGCGGCTGGCCCCCACGGCTTTCGCGGGCTTCGCGCTGCTGGCGCTTGGGCTACTGATCCTGGACGGACGGCTCTGGCGGGCGCTAAAGCGCTGAAATTCCGCATGGACGCACCGGGCCTTGCGCGGTATCGAATGCGGACCCGAGCGACCCATGACAAGGCAACACGCCATGAGCCTGATCTACAAGACCGCCCGCGACTGGCACGCGGCCCCCGACAAGCGGGTGCTGTTCTTTGGCATGTCCGGGCTTGGCAAAACGCATCTGGCGAACCTGCTGCGCGCCGAGGGGCACTGGTTTCACTATTCCGTCGATTACCGCATCGGCACCGCCTATATGGGCGAGCATATCTCGGACAACCTCAAGCAACAGGCGATGCAGGTTCCGTTTCTGGCGGAGCTGCTGAAATCGGATTCGATCTATATCGGCTCGAACATCACCTTCGATAATCTCGCGCCGCTCTCGACCTATCTGGGCAAGCCGGGCAACCCGGATCTGGGGGGCCTGAGCTTTACCGAATACATGCGCCGGCAGGATCTGCACCGCCGGGCCGAGGTCAACGCGCTGCTCGACACGCCGCATTTCATCCGCCGCGCCCATGACCTTTATGGCTATTCGAATTTCGTCTGTGACACCGGCGGATCGATCTGCGAGGTGGTGGAGCCGGACAATCCCCGCGACGAGGTGTTGAAGACGCTCAGCGCCCATACGCTGATGGTCTGGATCGAGGGCAGCGAGGATCATACAGACGAGCTCATCCGCCGCTTCGACCGTGCGCCGAAGCCGATGTACTACCAGCCCCGGATCATGCGGCAGCTATGGGACGACTTCAAACGCGAACGCGGGGTGAATGCCGCCGATGTGGTGCCCGATGATTTCATCCGCTTCGCCTATGCCCGTGCCATTCGTCACCGGGTGCCGCTCTATGCCGGGATGGCCCGCAACTGGGGCCTGACCGTGCAGGCCAGCGACGTGGCCACCGTGCGCGATGCCAAGGATGTGACAGATCTGGTCGGCACCGCCCTTGAGAGCCGCCGCTAACCCCCCTAAATCCACCCTTTCACCGCGCAAACCGGAGCCGTCCGATGCCCATCAAACTGCCCTCGACCCTGCCCGCCTATGACGTGCTCTCGCACGAGGGCGTCATGGTCATGGACGAGGATGCGGCGGCGCGTCAGGATATCCGGCCCTTGCGGATCGGGCTTCTGAACCTCATGCCCAAGAAGATCCAGACGGAAAACCAGTTCGCCCGTCTGATCGGCGCGACGCCCCTGCAGATCGAGTTCAGCCTTATCCGCATGAGCGAGCATCAGGCCAAGAACACCGCCGCTGCCCATATGGAGGAGTTCTACCGCCCCTTCACCGAAGTGGAGGCGACGGGCGAGAAGTTCGACGGGCTGATCATCACCGGTGCGCCGATTGAGCATCTCGACTTCGACAAGGTCACCTATTGGCAGGAACTTGGCCGCATTTTCGACTGGACCCAGACCCATGTGCACGCCACCTTCGGCGTGTGCTGGGGCGGCATGGCGATGATCAATCATTTCCACGGGGTGAAGAAACACATCCTCGACCACAAGGCGTTCGGCTGTTTCCGGCACATGAACCTCGCCCCGGAAACTCCTCTTCTCAGGGGATTTTCTGACGATCTGGTGATGCCGGTCAGCCGCTGGACGGAGATGCGGCGCGATGAAATCGAGGCGGTGCCGGGGCTGAAAGTGCTGCTGCATTCGGACGAGGTCGGCCCCGCTCTTGTAGAAGATCCCGCGCATCGGGCGCTCTATGTGTTCAACCATTTCGAATATGACTCGAACACGCTGAAACAGGAATATGATCGGGATGTGGCCGAGGGCACGCCGATTAATGTGCCGGTGAACTACTACCCCGATGACGACCCGTCCAAACCGCCGCAGAACCGCTGGCGCAGCCATGCGCATCTGCTTTACGGCAACTGGATTTCCGAAATCTACGAGACAACACCGTTCGACCTGTCGCGGATCGGCCTGGACCGCACCGACCTGAGGGGCTGACCCATGGCCCTTGCCGCGACCTCTCTGGCCGCTGCCGGGGCTCTGGCGGGGCTGACCCACTGGCGCGCGGGCGTGCAGGAAGCACGCGCCGAGGCCAGTCACCCCCCGGTCGGGCAGCTTCTGGACGTGGATGGCGTGCAGGTCCATGCCCACGCCATGGGCAGCGGGCCCGACCTTGTGCTGATCCACGGATCTTCCGGCAACCTGCGGGATTTCTCCTACGGGATGTATGCCCTTCTGGCGGACCGTTACCGGGTGATCAGTTTCGACCGGCCCGGGCTTGGCTATTCCGACCCGATCACGCCGAACGGGGCCTCGCTCGACCAGCAGGCGGCGGTGCTGGCGGCGGCGGCGCGGATGTTGGGGGCGGATCGTCCCATCGTGTTGGGCCAGAGCCTTGGTGGCGCGGTGGCCCTGGCCTGGGCGCTGAACCACCCTGACCAGATCGCGGCGCTTGTGCCCGTCTCTGCCGTGTCGCACCCGTGGACGACCGGACTGGGGGCCTATTACAGCATGCTGTCCAGTTGGCCGGGCCGCCATCTGCTGATCCCCGCCCTGACGGCCTTTACCCCCGACAGGGTGATTGACGACCAGATCGCCGCCATCTTCGCGCCCGAGGCTCCACCGCCGGGATACGCCGCCCATTTCGGCCCGCGCCTGACGCTGCGCCGCGCCTCCATGCGGGCCAATGCGTTGCAAAGACGGCATCTTTTGCGTTGGATCACCGCGCAGGCACCCCGCTATGGCCAGATCGCGGTGCCCACGGAAATCCTGCACGCGACCGGCGATACCGCCGTTGGCCACCATATCCATGCAGAGCCGTTGTCCCGCGCCATTCCGGGTGCCAACCTGACCGCGATAAACAGCGCCAGCCATATGCCGCATCACACACATCCCAATCAGGTCGCCGCCGCCATCGACCGCGCCGCGGCCCGCGCCGGATTGCACTAGCCCCCCGCGCGGCCCATATTGAACCAGAGCAGACACAAGCAAAAAGGCGAGCCATGACCGACCTGCCCTTCGATGGCGCCATCAGCCAGTTCTACAGATCCGAGGCCCCCGACGCGGTGCGCAAGGCCATCAAGGATGCAAAGAAAGACAGCGTGCTGGACCCGTCCTTTCCTTATGACGAGAGGATGGACAAGAGGGACTATGAGGATCAGCTTGAAGCTTTGCAGATCGAACTGGTGAAATGCCAGGCCTGGGTCAAGGAAAGCGGCAAGCGGGTCGCCGTGGTCTTCGAGGGGCGCGACGCGGCGGGCAAGGGCGGTTGCATCAAACGGGTGCGGGAAAACCTCAACCCCCGCGTCGCCTCGGTCGTGGCGCTCTCGAAACCGACGGACCGCGAAGCGACGCAATGGTATTTTCAGCGCTATATCCAGCATTTGCCCGCAGGTGGTGAAATCCGGCTCTTCGACCGCAGCTGGTACAATCGCGGCGTGGTGGAGCATGTCTTCGGCTTCTGCACCCCCACGCAGCGGCAGAATTTCTTTGGCCAGTTGCCGGAATTCGAGGACATGCTGGTGCGCGAAGGCATCCATCTGGTGAAGATTTGGCTCAATGTCGGCCGGGCCGAACAGCTGCGCCGTTTCCTCGACCGGGAAAGCGACCCGCTGAAGCAATGGAAGCTGAGCTGGATCGACGTGGAGGGGCTGAAGAAATGGGACGCCTATAGCGCCGCCATCAGCGAAACGCTGGAACGCGGGCATTCCGAGGCCGCGCCCTGGACGGTCATCCGGTCCGACGACAAGCGCCGCGCGCGGCTGGCGGTCATTCGCAAGATCCTCTCTGGCCTCGACTATGACCGCAAGGATCATGACCTCGTGGGCGAACCCGACCCGGCCATCTGCGGCGGGCCCGAGATGTGGGCGGATCGCGCATCGCATGGGTAAACGCGGCTACCATCACGGCAATCTGCGCCAGGCTCTGGTCGATGCAGCCCTTGTGCTGATCGAACAGAAAGGCCCGACGGGGTTTACCCTGTCCGAGGCTGCCAAGACCGCTGGCGTCACGCCCGCCGCCGTCTACCGCCATTTCGAAGGGCGCGAGGCGCTGATTGCCGAAGGGGCGCGGCAGGGGCACGAGATTTTCGCCGACCTGATGGACTATGCGTTCGAGACCGGTGGCCCTTCTGCCCTGGCGGCGTTCGAGGCCACGGGACGCGCCTATCTGGCCTTCGCGCGCAAGTATCCCGGCCACTACATGGCCATGTTCGAAAGTGGCATTCCGATGAATGCCACCCCAGGCCTTGCCAACGCCGCCGCACGGTCCCGCGCGATCCTTGAAAAGGCCGCCGAAGCGCTGTCACAGCACATCCCGCCGGAAAAACGCCCCCCCGCCAGCATGTTCTCCGCCCATATCTGGGCGATGAGCCACGGGGTGGTGGAGCTCTTCGCGCGCGGCAAGCCCGGCGGAAACGCACCGTTTCCTCCAGAGGAATTGCTGGAAGCCGGGATCGGCATCTACCTGCGGGGTCTCGGGCTGATCGAGCCGGACGCGTAGATTGATTAAGGGCCTAGAAGAGAAGAAATACGCGGTCCAAAAATCACCGCTGCCATCACTATGCCCATTACATAGAATACAACCTGAGCAACGTCCCACTTAGACAACAGTTTGGTCTCAATCCGCGCAAGGTCGCCCTTGATGTCATCAAGGCGTTTTTCAATGCCCTCTGCTTTGGCTTCAAGTTTTGCTACGCGCGGTTCCATACCATCAGATGTGCCGTCTCCTCCGCCAGATTTCAAGCGTTGAAGTACGCGTTCAATATCTGCGGGACTGGTCGTAATTGGAACAACTTTGTCATCACTCATCGACGTTCTCCAACCAGCCCTGCACTATTCTCTCAATGTCATTCTCGGTAGATTGAAGGATCGCCAGTTGTTCATTTGCTTCATCTGGCTTGTGCGCTGTGGCCTTTAAAGCAACCATTAGAGCAACGTTGTCACGCTTTGCTAGCACGCTCACAAGCGTGGCCAGAACCTCGATTTGTTTCTCGAGCATCGCGACTTTTTTTGATAATTCTTGGACTTCTGTGCTCAAGGAATCACCTTCAATGCCATGTTCAGTTTACCCTTCCAGAAGGTGATGAAGAAAACAATAACCGACCCTTGTTGTCCCGATCTGAACTTCTGGGATCGGCATCTACCTGCGGGGTCTCGGGCTGATCGACCCAGATCAGTGACCGCGCGGCCTTGACGCCCCTGCCGCCGCCCATGATGGTGGCGCCTGACGTCAGTACAGGAGCGCCGCTATGAGCCTACTCGACCCGCAGGATTGGAGCTTTCCCGTCCCCATTGCCTATGGTCCAGGCCGGCTGAAGGAGATCGCGGGCATGTGCCGGGATGCGGGCATGGCGCGGCCCCTTGTGGTGACCGACCGGGGCAGCGCCGGGCTGCCCTTTTTGGCGGACCTCATGCGCTTCCTGTCCGAAGGCGGCCTGCACGCTGCGCTTTATTCCGAGATTTCGCCCAACCCGCGTGATGACGAGATCGCGGGTGGCAAGACACTGTACCGTGAGGGCGGTCATGACGGGATCATCGCCATTGGCGGCGGCAGCGGCATGGATGGCGGCAAGGCCATTGCGCTGACGGCCACGAATGACATCGACCTCTGGGCCTTCGAGTTCGAACAGAGTCCGCCTGATATGTCCGCCCACGCCCGCTTCCCGCCGCTGATCACCATCCCGACCACCGCCGGGACCGGGGCGGAGACGGAAAGCACCGCAATGATCACCGATACGGTGAAGGGCATGAAATGGTGCGTCTGGCACGCCGACCTGAAACCCGCGCTGGCCCTGCTGGACCCCGAGATCACGCTTGGCCTGCCGCCGAGTCTGACCGCCTGGACCGGGGCCGATGCGATGGTGCATGCGATCGAGGCCTACTCAGTGCCGGGCTTCCACCCGCTTTGTGACGGGTTGGCGCTGGAAGGGCTGCGGCTGGTCGCGCACTGGCTGCCGGTTGCGGTGGCGGAGCCCGGCAATCTGGAGGCGCGAGGGGGGATGCTGGCCGGGTCTTGTCTGGCCGGTGTCGCCTTTATGAAAGGGCTCGGGCTGGTTCATGCTATTTCGCATATGGTGGGGGCGGAATATGACACGCAACACGGGCTGACCAACGCGGTCCTGCTGCCCGCCGTTCTGCGCTTTAACGCGCCCGATATTGCCGACAAAGTGCCGGTCATGGCGCAGGCCATGGGGCTGAAGGACACCGGTTTTGACGCCTTCCACGCCCATATCTGTGGGCTTCTCGACCAGATCGGTATTCCAAAAACGCTGGCCGATATCGGCGTCCCCGCCGACTGCGCCCCGCGCATCGCCGCCAAGGCCATTCAGGACAGCGCCGCCGGAACCAACCCAAGGGCGCTGACCGTGGAGGATATCGTGCCGGTAATCGAGGAGGCCGTGACCAAAGGCCGATAAGAATAGGCCAGCAAGGCGCCTGCCCGCTGGCCTTCCGAATGCTTTTAAGGCGCGGCTTACAACGCGCCGGCTTCCTCGTAGTATCGACGCGCACCCGGATGCAGCGGCATTCCGGCCAGATCACGCACCGCGTATTCCATGCTGATGGCCTGCGCCCAAGGCGCATCAGACGTCACCTGAGCAAGGTTTTCCCAAAAGGCACGCGTGATCTGGTAGACGGTCTCTTCATCCAGATCGCCCCGTACAGCGATGCCAACGGCGGTGTTGTGAGACCAAGTCGGGCCGTCATTCGCCTGATTTGCATAGGCGTTGGCCGGGATCTCCTCCAGATAGCTGAAATTGCCCAGGAAGGCCTCCACAGCATCGCCCTCGGTGCTTTCGGGGCCGATAAAGCGGATGGCTTCGGTCTCGGTGACCTGAATGAACTGCTGGCACGGATCCAGACAGCCATTCACATACATGTCGATATTGCCGTCCAGGAAGGCCTGGAACCCGGTCTGCCAATTGGCCGAGATCGCCTCGTAATCCTCGCCAACGACCAGCCCGGTCGAGGCTTCGATCCAGTTCCGTGCGGCGTTATAGGCACCACCGCCCTGCGGCCCGATAAAGACCGTCGCACCCTCGATATCGTCGAGGTACTCGATGTCGCTGTCAGCCCGGACCGTGTAGTGGTACTGGCCGTAGGGGAACCACATCAGCAGATCAAGGTTCTCGGCGGCTTCAGGTGCGTCGGCCTCATTTTGATACATGGCCCGGCCGTTCACCATAAGCGCGTAGATAGTGGGCGAGGTCATGGCGAAATCGAGATTGCCGCGCCCGACCTCCAGCTGGTGCAGGGTCGCCGCACCGCCGGCAGCAACCTCGATGGTCACACTGTCAAGATTGTCGTTCACGATATTCGCAAAGGTGGCCATGGTGATTGCCTGCCCCAGACTGGGTGCGATGGTGGCCATACGCAGCGTCTGGTCCTGTGCGACGGCGGGCGATGCCGCCAACAGCGCCGCCAGCGCTGCTCCCTTGAGTCGATGGTTCATGTTTCCTCCTCCTATTGATCCGATGTCAGGGATGCGGGGTTGGATCTGCCCCCGGGTTTGCAATGAAACGGTGATAGGCAATAAGGGCGACGCCTAGCGCCAGCGCCGGGCCCGCGATCGGGATTTGCGGAGCCAGCAGCGCCAGTCCCGCCAAGATGCGCAGGACACGTTCCACCGGTGTCAGTCGATGGCGTTCATGCCCCGCCATTGCCGAAGTCAGCAGCCACAGCGTCAGGGAAAAGGCCAGCAGGATCCACGCAAATGCGCCCCAGCTGATATCTGCCGCCGCCAGCATCGCGCGTGACTGTACCACGTCACCCCCCGCCCATTCGAAGACGACCATCAGCTTATACAGCATCGCCGGATGATAAACGAAGACGAAGGGGATAAGGAAGCCAGCAATGCCGATCCGTGCGGCCTCGAACCCGGTTCTGATCGGGTCCGCACCTGCAATCGGTGCTGCCGCGAAGGCGGCCAGCGCCACGGGCGGCGTCACGGTGGACATGACGGCGAAGAAGACAACGAACAGGTGCAGCGACAGGTCCGGTATGCCCACGGCCTCGATGCCCGAGGAGAGCGCGATCACGATGATGAAATAGGTCGCGCCAGGCGGCAGCCCCATGCCCAGAACGATAGAGCCGAGCGCCACAACGACCAGCACCATAAAGAGCGGCCCAGAAGCCAGCTGCGCCAGCAGCAGCGACAGCCGCCCGGCGAAACCCGAAAGCTGGATCAGCCCGACAATCAGACCGATGGCCGCCACAATGGTGATGATCGAGGCTGACATACGCCCCGCATCGACGAAAGCACGCCAGATCTTTTCACGGTTGCGAAACTCTGGAAACAGCACAAGCGCCGAGCCAATGGCAGCAAGGAAGCCATAGAACCCAGCCTTGGGGACCGAAGGCTGGATGAACAGGAAGGTCGACAACACCCCGAGCGGGATCACGAAGACCAGGGACTGAACCGCCTCGTGCCGGTTCAGCCTTGGGCGTGCTTCGGACGGCAGGGTGCCAACCCCCTGCTTGCGGGCTTCGAAATAAACGCTGAGAAAGGTGCCAACATAGTAGAACAGCGCCGGCAGGATCGCGGCCACAACGATGTAGCGGTATTCGAGCCCGATCTGTCCGGCGACGAAGAAGGCCACCACCCCCATGACGGGTGGCATCACCTGCCCGCCAGTAGAGGCCGCGGCCTCTACCGCGCCCGCAAAGGCCGGTTTGAACCCTGCGCGCTTGATCACCGGGATGGTCATGACGCCAGTCGAGACCACGTTTGAAATCGCCGCACCTGACAGCGTGCCGAACAGTGCCGAACTGGCCACCGCTGAATGCGCCGCGCCACCGATGAAACCGCCGGTCAGTCGGTTGGCGATTTTCATTAGCAGATCGCCCGCCCCGCTGCCCATCAGAACAGCGCCAAAAACGATGAAGATCAGCACATTACCGGACACGACCTGTAGCGGCTGTCCAAAGACGCCCCCGGTTTGAGCCCAAAAATTCTGCACCATCGCGCGCAGGTTCTGGATGAAGGTCGCATCGGACCCGGCAAGGATACCGGTCCAGTCGGGAAACAGCCCGCGCGTGAAGTAATATATCACCCAGAACAGGCAGAAAGCGGCGATAAACCCGCCGAAGAGCCGCCATGCCAGGTAAAGCGTGATGGCTGTGACGACAGGAAACAGCACGAAGTCCACGGGCTGTGCCGAGGGCAACAATCCCGCATCGGTGCCAAACAGCTTGATGATCCAGAAGGTAAAACTGCCCACGGCGGCCAGCATCATTGCCCAATTCAACCAGCGCTGGCCGGGGCGTTTGTGCAGGGTCAGCAGCGTGATGGCGAAGGCAAAGGTGATGGGAAGGCCGAGGATCAATCCCGTCGGCTGCAAGAACCCTCGTTCAACCGCGCGCCAGCCAGCACCCAGCCAGTGTTCCCGCAAGAGCACCCGTTGTTCGCGGCGAGACAGGTCTTGAAACCCGTCGGTCGTCGTCTCGATGAACCAGCGCACGAAATCCGAGATCGGCCCGCTGGCGGAATAAAACAGAATGACCAGCGTGAAGATGACTGCAATCAGATCAACAAGACGCTCGTCGAAGGATCGTATCAGTCGTGGTTCACTCATCGCTGCCACTTGCGTAATTCGCTTCAGCCAGTCCCTGGTATTTCTCCACCAGTTCGGCTGGCACCTCGCTGCCATCATAGAGAAACGGCAAAATCCCGCGCCGGAGGGATCTGCCCCGCATGGCGGCGATATCGGCATCCGATTTCGTCACCCGCTGCGACAGACGCAGACCCCATTCGGCCAGCAGGCCCCTCAGCCGCGCGATCTGATCCTCATGGCCGGGATCGCGCGCGAGGTCGTTCAGCTCATCGGGGTCGGTCTCCAGATCGAACAGCATCGGGCGGAACCCGCCTTCGGCATGGACCAGCTTCCAGCGCCCGTCAAACACCATGAAAAGCCGCGCATCGGCGCTGCGGCTGACCAGCGTTTCGCCAAAGGGCCGCGCCGAATAGTCGTATTCGCTGACGACGAAGTCGCGCCATTCCGGTCTTTCCCCACGCAGCCACGGCATGAGCGACCGACCCTCGATAATATGGCCCGGCACCTCGCCGCCCGCGACCTCCACGAAGGTGGCGGCCAGGTCGAGAGATTCCACCAGCGCGTCACAAGTGGTGCCGCGTGTGGCATCGGCCTCTTTGCGCGGGTCATAGACGATCATCGGGATCTTGACCGAGGGGTCGTGGAACAGGTCCTTTTCCCCCATCCAGTGATCGCCCAGATAATCGCCATGGTCCGAGGTCAGCACGATCATCGTGTCATCCGCCTTCCCCGTGCGGTCAAGATAATCGAGGATCACCCCCAACTGGTCATCGCATTGCTTGATCAGGCCCATATAGGCCGGGATGACCTTTTGCCGGACCTCCTCTCGCTGAAAGGCCTCGGCCACCTTGCCCTTCAGGAAAGCCCCAAAAACCGGGTGGATGTCGCGCCATTCGTCCTCGGATCGCGTGGGCGCGGGCACGTGATTGGCGCCGTACATGTCGTGATAGGGCGCAGGCACGATATAGGGCCAATGCGGCTTGATATAGGAGACATGGGCACACCAGGGGCCGGTCTGCGCCTCCATGAACTCAATCGTCTTTTGCGTCAGCCAGGGGGTTTCGCTGTCTTCCTCGCGGATATTGGCGGGCAAGTCGCAATTGTCGAACATCCAGGCCGAGGCAATCTTGCCATCCCTGACACCGGCATTGGCGTACTGCGACCACGGGTTGTCGCCGCCATATCCCTTTGATTTCAGGTACTCATTATAGGGGGAGCGTTTTTCGTCATAGAACCCGTCCGGCCCTTCGGCCCACAGCCCGTCATCGCGCACCCATGCGTCGAACCCGCATTCCGCCTGTCGCGCGCCGATCAGGCTGTCAGGCTCCAGCCCAAGCCGTGCCATGCCCTCGGCGTCGGCCTTCATATGGGTCTTGCCAATGAGCCAGCAGTCCATCCCCACCTTGCGCAGGTGGTCACCCATTGTCTGTTCACCCACGCGCAGGGGGTAGCCGTTCCACTGCGCCCCGTGCGAAGACGCATAGCGCCCGGTGTAAAAGCTCATACGGCTGGCGCCACAGATGGGCGACTGGCAATAAGCATTGGTAAACCGCACCCCCTTCGCCGCCACCCGGTCGAAATTGGGGGTGTGCAGATGCGGGTGCCCGGCGCAGCTGAGATAGTCGAAGCGCAGTTGGTCATACATGATGAACAGGATGTTCAAGTCTTGGCTCCTTCGCATCCCCGTGCCCGGATCATGCAGAAGCATAACGAGCGGCACGCCCGCCCAAAAGCCCAAAAGATCGCCCGTTCAAAAGACAGGCCCCGCCATGGGTCATGACGGGGCCTGATTGATGATCGCAGAGTGGGGACGCTCAGCTTAGTTCAGCGCAGAATTCCTGGATGCGTTTGCACGCCTTCTCAAGATTCTCGTCCGATGTCGCGTAGGACACGCGGAAATTGGGGGAAAGGCCGAAGGCCCCGCCGAACACAACGGCGACGCCTTTTTCCTCCAGCAGCGCGGTTGCGAAATCCTCATCGGTCTCGATCACTTTGCCGCCCGGCGTGGTCTTGCCCATGCAGCCCGCGATGGAGGGATAGACATAGAAGGCGCCTTCCGGCGTCGGGCAGGTGATGCCCTTGGCGGCGTTCAGCATCTCGACCACCATATTGCGGCGGCGTTTGAAGACCTCGTTATTGGTTGCGATATAGTCCTGGGTGCCATTCAGCGCTTCGACGGCGGCCCACTGGCTGATCGAACAGGGGTTCGAGGTCGATTGCGACTGGATCTTGCGCATCGCACCGATCAACAGCTCTGGTCCGGCTGCATAGCCGATCCGCCATCCGGTCATCGCATAGGCCTTGGACACGCCGTTGCAGGTGAGCGTGCGGTCGTAAAGCCCGGGCTCCACCTGCGCGGGCGTCACGAATTCGAACCCGTCATAGACCAGGTGTTCATACATGTCGTCGGTCATCACCCAGACATGCGGATGGCGCATCAGGACATCGGTCAGCGCCTTCAGTTCCTCGCGATTGTAACCGGCCCCGGTGGGGTTCGAGGGCGAGTTGAAGATGAACCACTTGGTTTTCGGCGTAATCGCCGCCTCCAGCTCCTCTGCCGTCAGCTTGTAGGCGTTTTCGGCGCGGGCCGAGGCAATCACCGGCTCGCCGCCCGCAAGCAGCACCATATCGGGGTAGCTGACCCAGTAGGGCGCGGGAATGACCACCTCATCGCCGGGATTGAGCGTCGCCATCAGCGCGTTGTAGAGGATCTGCTTGCCGCCGGTGCCGATGCTGACCTGTTTGGTCGTGTAGCTCAGCCCGTTGTCGCGTTGCAGCTTGTCGCAGATCGCCTGTTTCAGCTCCACGATGCCATCGGGAGCGGTGTATTTGGTCTTGCCTGCATCAATCGCCGCTTTCGCCGCGTCACAGATGTTCTGAGGTGTGTTGAAATCGGGCTCCCCCGCGCCCAGGCCGATCACGTCCTTGCCCGCGGCCTTGAGTTCCGCCGCAAGGGTGGACACCGCGATGGTCGGCGAAGGTTTCACGCGGGCCAGCGTTTCGGACAGGAAGGTCATCTGAATTCTCCAGGGTTGCGAGGGGGCCGGTCAATCGGTCCGGTTTACATCGGCTCGTGCCCTGCTTAGGGTCGCGATGCTTAACGATCAAGGGGCCAAAATGCCCCGTGGAAGGAGATGGAATGACCGACACGACCCCAGGCCAAGCGGATTGGTTCAGCGAAGAGATCGCCACGTTCGGAGATCGGCTTGCCGGTGCGCGCGAGGCGGCGGGAGTAAGTCAGGAAGACATGGCGCGGCGATTGGGTGTGAAACTCAAGACCATCGTGGCCTGGGAAAACGACTGGAGCGAACCGCGTGCCAACAAGCTGCAGATGGTGGCCGGGCTGCTGAACGTGTCGATCCGCTGGCTGCTGACCGGGGAAGGCAGCGGCCCCGAAGACCCCGATCTGGTGGATGTGGAAGGTGACCTCAATCAGGTCATCCTCGACCTGCGACAGATCCGGCAGGAGCACGCCCGGCTTGGCGAGCAGATGGGCCGCCTTGAAAAGCGGCTGCGCAAGACCCTGTCCAAAGAGGAAGGCCGCACATGAGCACCGAGCCGCGCGAGATTCGCATCAAGCGCCTGCACATGCGGGCCTGGCACAGGGGCACCAAGGAAATGGACCTGATCCTGGGCGGATGGGCTGACGCGCATCTGAAATCGGCCGATGATGCGGCGCTGGATCTCTTTGAACGGGTGCTGGAAGAGGAAGACCAGGATCTTTACCAATGGATCTCTGGTCAGCGGCAAGCCCCTGAATACATGTCGGAATTCGCACGGGTTCTGGCAGATGGGGCGGCATCGAAACAAAGCTCCTGAAAAACTGGGGCGCGTTTAACTCATTATTTGGAAATATCGGCAAGTCTGCGGGGCAAGCAGATATGCGGAGATCATGATGAGTTTGCACAGCCCCCTTGGCGAAACCTCCCGGCACGGTGTCATGCCGGGATATCTGGAATCCCTGTCGCTGGTGGAACGGCTGCACAGGCTCTTGCTCGACGTGATCAAGGATGAGTTTGAACGCGTGGGCGTGCTGGATATCAACGCCGTTCAGGCGCTGCTGCTGTTTAATATCGGCGATCACGAGGTGACGGCGGGCGAACTGAAATCGCGCGGCTATTACCAGGGGTCGAACGTGTCCTACAACCTCAAGAAGCTGGTCGAGATGGGCTACATGCACCACCAGCGCTGCGAGATCGACCGCAGGTCGGTGCGGGTGCGACTGACCGATCGCGGCCGCGAAGTGCGCGATGTGGTGACCGGGCTGTTTCGCCGCCATGCGGACACGCTTCAGGAAAAAGGTGTGCTCGGGCCCGATGGCATCGACCAGGTGAACCACTCGCTGAAGCGCATGGAACGGTTCTGGACCGACCAGATCCGCTATATCTACTGACCCGTGTCGGGACTTGCAGGACACTCTCGGCATCGGTTCGGGGCATAGTGAGCAATTGGCTTGCGCCGCGTTCGCCCCCCAACCCGTTGCCAGCCCGGACTGCGCCTCCCGCGCCCGGATCGCGGTCCTGCCCCCACCCGCCTCGCGCGAGGGTCATTTCGCAAGGGCGCGCAGCAAGCGGGCACGGCCTGCCGGTACTGCGCGGATTTCCAGCCCGGTGAATACATGCAGCGTATCGAGATCCGGGTCGATCACCGCGTGATCGCTGACCCAGCCCCCCATCAGCAGATAGGTCCGCAACAGCGGCGGCATTCCGGATTGTGCCAGCCGCGGGTCAGGGGTGGCACCGGTCAGGGTCGAGAACTCGATCACCCGGCCCGCCTTGACCCCGGGCCGCCAGCAGTCCGGCGCGACATGGCGTTGCCGCAACAGCGCAAAGGCATCGGCATAGGGCACGGCATCGGTTCCCCGGAAGGACGAACAGCCGAACAGCATCTCGACCCCGTCGCGGTCCACCAAAGCGGTCATGGTTCCCCACGCCAGACGCAGGATGTCAGGATCGTGCTTCAGCGGATCCATGCAGAAGCGGCCCATCTCGACCATCGGGCGCGCAAATCCCGCGAGACCGGAGAGCTCGTAATACTGGGCAGAATAGCTGCGCGCGATCTCTGCACCGCTTTCCAGAAACAGAAGCCTGTAGCAGCAGACCAGTTGACCGGTCGCGCTGTCCTCTATCAGGACATGGCGACACAGCCGGTCGAACTTGTCGTGATCACGCGCAGCCGGATCCTGCCGCCCGCCCCGAAAACATCGGAATCGCAGTCTCTGGGCCGCATGGAGATCGCCCTCGGACCGGGCAAATCGGGCCGTGAATCGGCCTCGTGTCAGCGTCAGCGGTCGGTTCATGCGCTGAACCTCTATACTCCGGCGCCATCGGGCCGACGGCGCTTACCATTGCTCATACACTGTTACTGTGGGGGCATGACATCAAGACGACAAGCCTCAACCTGCCGAAACCGTCATCGGGGGGACATCCCAGTCTGAAAGACCGGTCAGTTGCCGTTCAGCGCTTCGGCGATGTTCACCCGACCGACATTGCCGATCAGTTGCCGCAGGAAGGTGACTTCCTGAATGTTGGATTCCGTTACACGACGCGAGAAGCGCACGATCTCCCCGTCCTCCAGCCCAAGCTCCCGGATGTTTTCCACCGTACCGCGACTGTCGAAGCTGATCGCCACGATATCCCGCTCCACCACTTCGGGGGCGTTATAGGTGAAATGGCGGTGACGCGAGGCGACATAGAACCAGGTGCTGTCCGACACGACACCGGAGGCCGCAGGGCGGCCGATGGTTTCCGCCACGCTGTCGCGGGTATCAACGCCGGGCAGAATCATCTCCAGGTCTTCGGCGGGCGGGATGTAACCGTGATTTGTGTAGGTCGCCGCACAGGCGCTGACACCAAGGGCCAGAAGACCCGCGAGAATCAGCCGTCCGCCTCGAAGCTGTCTGATCATCTGCCCTGATCCTCCTGCACGCCCAATCGCACCGGGCTCTTGCAAGGCCCGGCAAAGCTTTCTATCGGCTTAACCGACCATGGCGCACAGGGCAAGTTCCGCGTAAGCTGCCCGACGCCGCGCCGCATCGAACAGGAGCAGCCGATGACCCAATCCAAGCCTGCCGAGCCCGGATACGCGCTGTCGGAGCTGTCCACCAAGACCCCGACCCGGTTCGAGATCGTGCCCGATGCCCCGGCCCGCGCGGGCCTGGCGGCGGATCTGGGCATTGACGGGATTCGCAAACTGCGCTTCGCCGGGGACATCCGGGCCGACGGCAAGCGTGACTGGCGGCTCGACGGCAAGCTTGGGGCGACGGTTGTGCAGCCCTGCGTGGTGACACTGGCCCCGGTCACGACGCGGATCGACGTGGAGGTGACGCGACGCTTCCTTGCCAGAATGCCCGATCTGGCTCTGGATGAGGATGGCGAGGCCGAGATGCCCGAGGATGACACGATTGAGCCGCTCGGGACCCATATCGACCCCGCGATGGTCATGGCCGAGGCGCTGGCGTTGAACCTGCCTCTCTATCCCCGCGCCGACGGGGCCGAGCTCGGCTCTGTCAGCGTTGCCGAACCGGGCGTCGTGCCGCTGACCGACGAGGCCGTGAAACCCTTTGCGGCGCTTGCGGAATTGCGCGATAAGCTTGGCAAGCCGGATGCCGATGACAGCACGGATTGACGCGGGATACCGGGTTGGTGATTAGGGCTTGCATGACGGGGGAATCCGAGTATGTTCCCGGCCTCATTCGCCGCGTAGGACTGACGCGCCGTTCGTGCGCTCCCGGCCGGTCCGGACCAGCCGGAACGACGCATGCAAGGCGGATACGAGACAGAACGATTTGAAAGACGCAAGCGGGGCAAAGCTGCCACAGCCCACCCTGCAAAAACACCGAGGTTGAGACATGGCTGTCCCCCAGAATAAAGTCACCCGTTCGCGCCGGAATATGCGTCGTGCACACGATTCGCTGACCGCTGGCAATCCGAACGAGTGCCCCTCTTGCGGCGAACTCAAGCGCCCGCACCACATTTGCCCGTCCTGCGGCACCTATGCAGATCGCGAAGTTATCGCGCAGGCGGACGAGATCGACCTGGACGACGACGCAGCGTAACGCAGCGGGTTCGTCCAAGGCAGGTCCAACATGGCAGACACAGCACGAGCAAGCGACGTTTCAGCGTCTCAGATCGTGCTGTCAATCGACGCCATGGGCGGGGATCGCGGGCCGTCGGCAATTGTCGACGGCATGGCGAAATCCGCCGCCAAGAACCAAAGTCTGAGCTTCATCGTTCACGGCAACAAGTCCGAGCTGGAAAGCCTCATCGCCCGCAAGTCCGAACTTGCCGGGCGTTGTGACATTCGCCATGCCGCAGATGTCGTCACCATGGAGGACAAGCCAAGCCAGGTCATGCGGTCTGGCAAGGACACCTCCATGTGGTCGGCCATCGAATCGGTGCGCAACCGCGAAGCGACCGTGGCCATCAGCTGCGGCAATACCGGCGCGCTCATGGCCATCAGCATGGTGCGCCTGCGCAAGATCGAGGGCGTGAACCGCCCCGCCATTGCCTGCCTCTGGCCCTCGCGCAATCCGCACGGGTTCAACATCATGCTCGATGTCGGGGCCGATATCCGCGCCGATGAGACCGAGCTTCTGCATTATGCGCTCATGGGGGCCTCCTATGCGCGCAACGGGCTCGGGCTTCGGCGTCCACGGGTGGGGCTGCTGAATGTCGGCACCGAGGAATTCAAGGGCCGGGCAGAATTGAAGCTCGCCTCGCAGAATATCGCCGCGGCCGCGAATGCCGCGAATTTCGAGTATGTGGGCTTTGTCGAGGGCGGTGACATCCCGTCTGATAGGGTCGACGTGATCGTGACCGACGGCTTCACCGGCAATGTCGCCCTGAAAACCGGCGAAGGCACAGCCGGGTTGATCCGCGACTTTCTGGGCGAAGCCTTCCGCTATTCCATCCTGTCGAAGCTGGCCGCCGTGCTGGCTTATACCTCTTTGCAGCGCCTGTCGCGGCGGATCGATCCGCGCCGGGTGAATGGCGGGGTCTTCTTGGGTCTGAACGGCACCGTGGTCAAATCCCATGGCTCCTCTGACGGAACCGGGGTGTCGGCGGCGATCAAACTGGCGGCAGAACTGTCGGCAGCCGGGTTCAGTGACCGTCTGGCCGCGCGTATCGCGGCATCTGAACGGGCGATTGCCCAGGTGAACGGAGGTTCCGAAGAATGACCGGAGAAACCGGCGCAAAGACCCGTCGAGCCGTCGCGGTTGGCATTGGTCATTACCTGCCCGAACGCGTGGTCCCGAACTCCGAGTTCGAGGCCATGGTGGACACGTCCGACGAATGGATTCGCGCCCGCTCCGGCATTGAACGCCGCCATTTTGCGGCCGAGGGTGAAACCACCTCCGATCTGGGCATCAAGGCCGCCCGCGCTGCACTGGACAATGCCGGGCTGACCCCGGACGATATCGACGCGATCATCGTCGCCACCTCGACTCCCGACCTGACCTTTCCCTCCGTCGCCACGATGATTCAGGCGGGCCTTGGCATGCGCCACGGCTTTGCCTTCGATGTGCAGGCGGTCTGTGCGGGCTTCATCTATGCGCTTTCGACCGCGAATGCCTATGTTCTGGCGGGCCAGGCCAAGCGTGTGCTGGTGATCGGCGCCGAAACCTTCAGCCGCATCATGGATTGGACAGACCGCACCACCTGCGTGCTGTTCGGCGATGGCGCGGGTGCGCTGATCCTGGAAGCGCGGGAAGGCGACGGGTCCAGTGCCGATCGTGGCATCCTGTCGGTCGATCTGCATTCCGACGGGCAATTCCGCGACCTGCTTTATGTGGATGGTGGCGTGTCGCGCACCCAATCCAGCGGCGTGTTGAAGATGGAGGGCAAAGAGGTCTTCCGCCATGCTGTTGAAAAGCTTGCACAAACCGCACATGCAGCGCTGGATCGCGCCGGGCTTGGGGCCGATGATGTTGACTGGATCGTGCCACATCAGGCCAATCTGAGGATCATCACCCGCACAGCCCAGAAGATGGGTGTCGGCATGGATCGGGTCATCGTCACGGTGCAGGATCACGGCAATACCTCTGCTGCCTCGATCCCGCTGGCGCTGTCGGTTGGCGTCGCTCAGGGCCATATCAAGCCCGGCGACCTGCTGGTCGCGGAGGCCATCGGCGGCGGCCTGGCCTGGGGTTCGGCGGTTCTGCGCTGGTAGGGCGGCGAGGCCCCGCTTAGAACGTTAACGCCCAAGCCCTTGATATTGACTTGCTATCTGTGAAGGCGCAGGATGGGCCAACCACCCTGGGAGGACAGTCATGACCGGCAAGACCCTGACACGCATGGACCTGAGCGAAGCCGTGTTCCGAGAAGTAGGATTGTCGCGCAATGAAAGCGCCGGCCTTGTCGAGCGGGTGCTTGAACTGATGTCCGACAGCCTTGTGGACGGCGAGCAGGTCAAGATCTCCTCGTTCGGGACCTTCTCGGTCCGCTCCAAGACGGCCCGTGTCGGCCGCAACCCCAAGACCGGCGAAGAGGCCCCGATCCCGCCCCGCCGGGTTCTGACCTTCCGGCCCTCGCATCTGATGAAGGACCGGGTTGCCGCTGGCAACAAAGGGTAAGTCCGAATGGCCGACAAATCGCCTCAGGCCTTCCGCACCATCCGCGAGGTGGCCGATTGGCTGGAGGTCGAGGCCCATGCCCTGCGCTTCTGGGAAAGCAAGTTCAGCCAGATCAAGCCGGTGAAACGCGCTGGCGGGCGGCGCTATTACCGCCCTGCTGACATGCGCCTGATTGGCGGCATCAAGACGCTGCTCCATGACCAAGGCCTGACCATTCGCGGTGTCCAGAAGCTGATCCGCGAGGAAGGCGTGGCCCATGTGGCTGCGCTCTCGCCGCCGCTCGACGAGGATCTGGATAGCGGTGCAGAGGATCAGGTGGTTGAGGCCATTGCCGTCGAAGACACGGCCCCGCGAACGGCCGGGTTCGTCGATATCGAGGCTTTGGCGGGGGACGAGCCCGCTGCGGAGGCGGCACAGCCCGTTGCCGAGGTGGAAGAGGTCAGCTCCGAACCGGAAGCACCGACGGAAATGTCCCCTGCCCCTGAGCCCGATGTTATCCCGGCGCTCGCCTCCTCAGAAACAAACGAACCCGAACCCGAACCCGAACCCGAACCCGAACCCGAACCCGAACCCGAACCGGCGGACAGCGCCATCGCTGCCATGGCAAGCGCGGGGGTGGACCTGCCGGAAGACCTGGACGAGAACGCCCCACCGACCCCGCTCTCCGAGCTTCGGGCGCTGATCCACGGCGCGGTTCCCTTCTCGCTTTCGCAGCAGCAACAACTGGCCCCGATGGTCGCCCGGCTGGAAGCCTTGGCAAACCGGCTGGACGGCCGCGGACCTTCGGCCTGATCTAATTTGCAGATGTGCGATTTTCCGGCCTATTCCCGCTTGCACCCCGCAGCAAAATCGCTAGAACAGCCGAACGTCGGGCTATGGCGCAGCCTGGTAGCGCGTCCGTCTGGGGGACGGAAGGTCGCAGGTTCGAGTCCTGCTAGCCCGACCAACACCTAAAACCGCTCTTGCCCATTCGGGCGGGGCGGTTTTCCGTATCAGGAGGACGCGATGACAGCCGATCAGACCCAGCCCGGCGTTCTGCCCGATCACGCGATCCTCGCCATGGCGGCGCGCGGCGAAATCCTGACTGACACGCCTTTTGCCGACACGCAGGTGCAGCCTGCCAGTCTCGATCTGCGGCTTGGGACTACGGCCTATCGCGTGCGCGCCTCGTTCCTTGCGGGCGCGGGTCGCACGGTGGCGGATCGTCTGGCCGAGTTCACCATGCATGAAGTGGATTTGACGAAAGGCGCGGTTCTGGAAAAGGGCTGCGTCTACGTGGTGCCGCTGATGGAATCGCTGGCGCTGCCGCCGGGCATTACCGCTGTCGCCAATGCCAAAAGCTCTACCGGGCGGCTCGACCTGCTGACCCGCGCGATCACCGATAACGGTGTGGAGTTCGACCGGATTACAGAAGGATACAAGGGCCCGCTCTATGCCGAGATCTGCCCGCGCAGCTTCTCGGTGCTGGTCCGTCCTGGCATGCGATTGAACCAGATCCGGTTTCGCTCCGGTCAGGCGGTGCTGTCGGATGCCGACTTGCGCGCGCGCCATGCCGAGGCACCGCTTGTCTCTGGCAAGGCGGTCATTGACGACGGGCTTGGCTTTTCCGTCGATCTGCGCCCTGCTGCGGGCAATCTTGTGGGCTACCGCGCCAAGCCCCATACCGGGGTGATCGACCTCGACAGGATCGGCCATTATGACCCGGCGGAGTTCTGGGAAAAGATCGAAACCGATGAGGGCCGCATCATCCTCGACCCCGGCGCTTTCTACATTCTCGTCAGCCAGGAGGCGGTGACAATCCCGCCCGATTGCGCCGCCGAAATGGCCCCCTATCTGGCCATGGTGGGCGAGTTCCGCGTCCACTACGCGGGCTTTTTCGACCCCGGTTTCGGTTATGGACCGGCAGGTGGCGAAGGCGCACGCGGGGTGCTGGAGGTGCGCTGTCACGAGGCGCCCTTCGTGCTGGAACATGGGCAGGTTGTGGGGCGGCTGGTCTACGAACGCATGGCGGCGCTGCCAGAGGTTTTGTACGGCGCCGATCTGGCCTCGAACTACCAGGGCCAAGGCCTGAAACTATCAAAGCATTTCAAGATGTAACGCGGCGATGTTCATCTCAGGATAGCAGAATAATAGAGCAGCCCGTAGCGCGCCAGATCCTTGGAAAACCCATTCCAGAGAGCCGAGAACGCCACCGGGTCCAACCGCTCTGCCGCCGCGATTTCAGACAGAGATTTACGTCCGTCCACATGGCGCAGCAGGCCCACAACAGCGCCAGACACCGGGATCTCGACCTTTTCGCCACCCAGGTTCAGGGGCAGCACCCCTTTCTTGGCAATCGCCTGCACGACCTTTGCGGCATTGCCACCCTTGAAATGCGGCACCGATTGCGGCGTCGGCTGCGCCACGCGGCCCTCGGTCTTGCCTGCGGGCACGGCATAGAGCACATGGGTCTTGATCGTCCCGCGCAGTTTCTCAGCAATCTCCATCCGGGTCAGCGGATCAATCCCGACCAGAAGCCCCGGGTCACCGATATAGGGCGCGGGATCATAGGCATAAGCCTGCGGCGAACCCACGGATTCCAGGCCGGCGGCGGTCAGCGACTCGTGCAACTGGCGGATCGTATAGGGCCGGTCCTGGCTGTGTAACAGCAGGTCATAGAACCCCGCATCGCCCTGTTCATGGTCCACCAGAACCGCGTTGCGTTTGAACGGATGGCCCTCCGGCAGCCGCGCATAGATCGCCTTGGCCGCTTTCAACCGGTCCTTGGGGCTGCCCTGCAACAGAGCGCCGAACGCTTCCTGCAACGGATAGACCCCGGACCGGCCATAGGGCGCGTAGACCATCAGGCCGATGCCGCCATCGGGGGCCAGCGCCCCGGCCAGCGCGTTGAACCCCTCCTGCGGATGCGGCAGGTGATGCAGCACGCCACAGCAGTCGATATAGTCGAAGGGCCCGTATTGCGCGGCGTTCAGCAGCGACCCGGTTTCAAAGCGGATGCCTTTGAGCCCGCGCACCTTGGCCCGTTCCTCGGCCACTTTCCGGGCAGAGCGTGACAGGTCCAGATAGGTGATCTCATAGGGTTTTCCGGCCATGGTCATGACCTGCGCCAACTGGATCAGCGCGTCACCCGTGCCACCGCCCGCCACCAGAACCCGCAGGGGCCGCGACCAGTCACGTTTTCCCGCGAACAGGAAATGATCCAGCTCCACCGGATGCGAGGGCGACCCGGTGATCAGACGTGTCTTTTCGTCCGCCGGATCACGTTCCGGGTAGGGGTAGGCGTTGTACTGGTCTTCGATCTGGCTCATGCGCCCTGCCCTGCGGTCTCGACGGGGTGGATGTCAAGGCCCGCGCGCTGGTCTTCGCTCAGCTTTGCCCAAGGCAACACCCATGTGTGAATGGAAAACACCACCGCGCGGGTTTCGGGAAGGCGCAGCAGGCTCTGGCGTTCTGACCGCAGGTAGTCTGCCCTGCCCTTCGGAGCCGCACGCCGGTCACCCTCCCGCCGTGGCTGGTAGAGAGACGGATCGTGATACAGCAGCGCATTGGCCCGCCACAGCGGCCGGTCCACATGCAGCGCGTCGAACAGGCGCTGCACGCGGACGGCCATGTTGTCGGTATACTCCTCGACCGGAACGTGAATGCGGGTCATGGGGTGGCCGATCTTTTCGGCCAGGGTCCAGCTTGCGGGAAAGCACAGGGCTGCAGCAGTCAGGATATGTTCACCCTCGCCCCCGTTCTGGTCCAGCAGGCACAGGTCCTCCTGCACCAGCCGCGCGGCCACGAGCAGAGGGTGATCGCCTGCAAGATCGACCGTTACTCCATCGGGCCGCGTTACGGCGCTATCCAGCCTTTGGTAACCGTCATCCAGCCGTGACAGAACCAGCCCCAACAGTTCCTCTGCTGCTGCCATCGCTTCTGGCAAAGCGCGGAATACATCTTCCCGCCGCTCCTCCAACAGCCGGTCGCGCAGGGCCATCTGGACGGCAAACGCCTCGTCCCGGACCAGCCACTCGCCCATATCGAGCGGCTGGATTCCGGGCAGCCGCCGCGTGGCGGGATGCATCCAGGGCGCGAAGGGCAGGCTGTTTTGGCAGATTTCTTCCATTTTCGACCTCTCTCATGCCGCAAAACGGCGCGCAGCACGGGGTTTCCACGCTCACTCTGGCGCAAAGACCATGGGAGCTTTCGTCATGAATGAAGCCTATCGCCTGCCCGCGCGCAAGATCGACCCCACCAAGGGCGTGTCCCTGCCCGATGGCACATTGAATGACAATGACCGGATCGAGATCGGCCCGACCGCATTGGCCTATGCGGAGTTTGAGGCGGCGGGGCTGATCCTGCCCAATCTGCCCGCTATGCGCCTGTACCGGCTGACCCGGCTGGTCGACAAGATCAACGAGCGCGGGCTTGGCGGGCTGTTGATGTTCGATCCGCTCAATATCCGCTACGCCACCGACAGCACCAATATGCAGCTGTGGAACACCCATAACCCGTTTCGCGCCTGTTTGGTCTGTGCCGATGGTTACATGGTGCTGTGGGACTACAAGAACTCGCCCTTCCTGGCCGATCACAACCCGCTGGTGCGCGAGGTTCGGTCCGGCTTTGACCTGTTCTATTTCGACCGGGGCGACAAGCTTGGCCAGCAGGCGCAGGCGGTGACCGGCGAGGTCGAGGACCTGATCCGCGAACATGCCGGCGGCAACAAGCGGCTGGCGGTGGACAAGATCATGCTGCACGGGCTGCGGGCGCTAGAGGCGCGAGGCTTCGAGGTCGTGGAAGGCGAAGAGGTCACAGAAAAGGCCCGCTCGATCAAAGGCCCGGACGAGATCCTGGCGATGCGATGCGCGATGCTGGCCTGTGAGGCCTCGATGGCCGAGATGGAAGCCGCGACCGAACCCGGCATGACCGAAGACGACATCTGGGCGGAACTGCACAAGGCCAACATCCGGCGTGGCGGCGAGTGGATCGAGACCCGGCTGCTGACCACCGGCCCGCGCACCAACCCGTGGTTCCAGGAATGCGGGCCGCGGGTGCTGCAAAACAACGAGATCCTAGCCTTCGATACAGACCTTATCGGTTGCTATGGCATCTGCTCGGACCTGTCGCGCACCTGGTGGATCGGCGATGACGACCCGCGCCCCGACATGATCCACGCCATGCGCGTGGCCTATGATCACATCATGACCAATATGGAAATGCTGAAGCCCGGCGTTCCTTTCAGCGAGTTGACGAAAAACACCCATGTGCTGGAGCCGCAGTACCAGAAGCAGAAATACGGCTGCCTGATGCACGGAGTGGGGCTGTGCGATGAATGGCCCCTGATCGCCTATCCCGATCACGCGGTCGAGGGGGCGTTCGATTACGTTCTGGAACCGGGCATGACACTCTGCGTCGAGGCGCTGGTCAGCCCCGAGGGCGGCGATTTCTCGATCAAGCTGGAAGATCAGGTGCTGATCACCGAAGACGGGTTCGAGAATCTGACGCAGTACCCGTTCGACGAGCGGCTTCTGGGCTGGCGCGACTAAGGGGCGGCAACACGCGCGACAAGGCCATAATGGTCGGACCCGAACAGCGGGCGGCGTTCATTGCGGCCGGGCGTCGGCGCAAGGACCATGTCGATCGGGAGGGGCACACCATAGGGGTAGATCGTCGGAAGGCGTTGACCGAACCTCTGCGTCCCGGTGGCTGCCGCGATCCTTCGCACGGCATGCCCCCAAGGCACCATGTTGAAATCGCCACCGATGATTACCGGCCCCTCCAGTGCGTCCAGTTGCGGCAATAGTCGCGCCACCTGCCGTGCCTGGCCATGCGGCCAGGGCCAGTGCAAGTGGATGGACAGCGCCCAGACCGGGCCGTTCGGCCCCTCGACCCGCAGCCCCGCCATGCCGCGCCCGTCCGAACAGATGCCGTCGCCGAGAGCGGGGAGGCGGGACAGCACGGCCATACCGCTCCAGGCCGAGAAGCGGCAGAACTGCTGGTGGGGATAGTCGTCTTCCAGCAGGGCCAGCAGCGGGATGTTGCGCTCCGACACCTCCTGCAGCATCACCAGATCGGCGCCGCTGTCGAGGATATCCGCGATCAGCGCCCGGCTGGCAACGTTCCCGGCCCAGAGGTTCTTTTGGTAGACCGTGATCCCCTGCCCGTCCGGTCCCGCCACTATCCTTGCAGCACCAAGCACGATCAGGACCGATGCCGATACCCCGGCCCCGGACCAGACCAGCGCCCGCGGTCGTGCCAGAAGCAGCGCCAGAACCAAGCACCCTGCAGCTGCCGGAATGCGCAGCAATGCCAGCGAATCGAGCGCCGGATGAAGCGCCCCGGCAAATCCCGCCAGCAGCAGGACCAAGCACGCGATTGCCACGACCCACCCCGATCCGCGAAGGATGGGGATGATCCAGTGCGCGCTTTGCTTCATCGGACCTCCGGGATGGCACTTGGCATGGCCTAAGAAGCATCAGGTTTTGCCCGGCCCGTCCAGCCCCGCGCCGAAATGCTGACGATACACGCGGTGAAGCGCCCGTCCACCGTCAGTCGAGGTAGTGTTGGCACGCCTCTTCCAGGTTGCTCTCGGCCCGGTCAATCGCCCGATCCGCAGCGCCGGTGATCTGTGTCGCAAGCTCCATCCGCATGTTTTCAGCCGCCAGGGCCAACGCAGCGCGGCGCCGAAATGCCTCCACCCGGCTGATCACGACATAGCGATTGATGGCAACCTGCAGCAACCCATCGGCGCGGGCCACAGCCGTCTGGTGTTCCGTGGGCGAGGCACCTTCCTGCATCGCCTGTTCCACGGCAAGCGCCCGCCCCGCGCAATCCGCCAGCGCCATTTCTTCCAGCGACAGCGCGCTCGCGGTTTGCGCCTGCGCCATGCCCCCGTTGAAAACAAGGAACGCAGTGGACAGGAGGAACAGGACAAACATGCGCAATCTTCCGATCCCTTCCTCGATCGCGGCAAGCCTAGCGGTCGGACCCTTCAAAAACGTAAACGCTCGGTCACCGCGTCACACGGACCAACACGCCCCCGTGAGGCGGGTTGCGAAACCGGCGGGGCATCGCCAGTCTTCTAGGGCACGCACCCGAAGGACGCCCCACATGCCCACTGATCGCTTCACATTTCCCGGCCATGCCGGGCACGACCTCTCCGCCCGGCTGGACATGCCCGAAGGCCCGCATCTGGCCACGGCCATCCTCGCCCATTGTTTTACATGCGGGAAGGATATCGCGGCGTCGCGCCGGATTGCCGCGCGGCTGGCGGGAATGGGCATCGCGGTTCTGCGCTTCGATTTCACCGGGTTGGGCCATTCGGGCGGCGAGTTCGAGAACACTTCGTTTACCTCCAACGTGGATGACCTACTGGCTGCCGCCGAGGCATTGACCGACCGTGGCATGGCCCCTGCGATGCTTATCGGCCATTCGCTTGGCGGGGCGGCGGTGCTGAAGGCGGCGGGACGGATCGACAGCGTCAGCGCCGTGGTGACGATCGGAGCGCCCTTCGATCCCGGCCATGTCACCCACAATTTCGGAGACGCGCTGGACCGGATCGACAGCGACGGCGTGGCCGAGGTGCATCTGGGTGGGCGTCCAGTGCGGATCGGCAAGGGGTTCGTGGAGGATGTGCGGGCCGAGGCGCTCGGGCCTGCGATTGCCAGCATGAAGAAGGCACTTCTGGTGCTGCACGCCCCGCGCGACAGCGTCGTGGGGATCGAGAACGCCACCGAGATTTTCCTCGCCGCGAAACACCCCAAAAGCTTCGTTACGCTCGATGATGCCGATCACCTGATCAGCCGCCCCGAAGATGCGGAATACGCCGCCGAAGTCATCACCGCATGGGCGGGGCGTTACCTGACCTTGCGCAGCCCCGCCCCGCCGATTGGCGCGCCCGAGGGCGTGACCCGCGTGTCAGAGGCCGACCCGAAGGGCTTTCGTCAGGACGTTCAGGCGGGGTTGATCCATCACGCGGTCGCCGATGAGCCAATTGCCTATGGCGGCACCAATCAGGGGTTCACCCCTTATCAGTTCCTCGCCGCCGGGCTTGGGGCCTGCACCTCGATGACGATCCGCATGTATGCGCGTCGCAAGGGCTGGCCGCTCGATCATGTGTCGGTCGATGTGACCCATGACAAGGTGCACGCGCAGGACGCAGGCGGGCAGGATGCGCGGATCGACCGGTTCATGCGCCGGATCACCCTGCAGGGCGCCCTGGACGAGGCGCAAAGGGACAGGCTGCGCGAAATTGCCGACAAATGCCCCGTGCATCGCACGCTGGAACATGGCGCGACCGTGGAAACGGAGCTGTTGCCCGCGCCCGCTTGATCCAGATCAATGCATTTGCAACAAAACCCATGCCTTCTGACCCTGAACAGGAAGACAGGAGGCCCCGATGGGCATTTTCAAGACCCTCAGCGACAGTGCCGGGCTGGTGGACGATATGGCCGACCGGCTGGATGTGGACCTGACCCATATTGGCGGTCTGGACGTGGAAAGCTCTGCCTTGGCCTATCGGTCCATGGTGTTGTCCTGCACCGCTTGCACGCAACACGAGGATTGCCGCCACTTGCTGGACGACAACGCCAAGCTGGATGATGCGCCGTCCTATTGCCGCAACCGCGATGTGATGCACCGCGCCTGAGGGTGTTCAGGTCTCGGTCTGGATCGGCAACAGCGTGGTGGACTTGATTTCCTCCATGCTAAGCAGCGCCGTGACATTGTGAATGCGCACCTCTGAAATCAGCGCCTGATAGAACCGGTCATAGGCCCGGGCATTGGCCACGCGCACCTTGAGAATATAGTCGATATCGCCCGCCAGCCTGTGCGCCTCCAGCACCTCGGGGCGGCTTTGCAAGGCATGCAGGAATTTTCTCTGCCAGTCCGATTCATGTTCCGACGTGCGGATCAGCACGAAAAAACACGCCTCCAGCCCAAGCGCCTCTGCATCCAGCAGAACCGTTTGCCGCCCGATGATCCCCGCCTCCCGCATCTTGCGGATTCGGGACCAGACAGGCGTCTTGGAGGACCCGACTTTCCTGGCGATGTCATCCAGCGACTGGCTGGCATCTTCCTGCAGTGCAGCGAGGATTTTCCGATCCAGCGCGTCGATTTGGGCAGACATTCGCGCCTCCTTTCCGTTCAAGAACACCAAGCAACTCAAGCAGCTAAATAGCAAACATATGTTCTTATTCGCAAGCCCATCTGGCGGATAATTGGAAAATTGTTCTACATTGGGGGCTGAAACTGGAATGACAGGATCAGCCCGAATGAAACATTTTCCGATCTTCCTCGCGGTCGAAAACCGGCGCATCCTGCTGTCTGGCGGTGGTGAGGCCGCATTGGCGAAGCTAAGGCTTCTGCTCAAGACCGAAGCGCGGGTCGAGGTCTATGCTGGCAGCCCCGCGCCAGAGATTGCCACCTGGGCCGATAAGGGCCTCCTGACCCTGCACCGCCGCGCGCTTGCGCCCGCAGATCTGACCGGCGCGGTGCTGGTCTATGCCGCCGATGAGGATGAGGCACGGGACGCCCGGATCAAGGCCATGGCCGACCGGGCCGGCCTGCTGGTCAATATCGTCGACAACCTGAACGACAGCGCCTTCATTACCCCCGCCATCGTGGACCGTGACCCGGTGACCGTCGCCATCGGCACCGAAGGCGCAGCCCCCGTCCTCGCCCGCGCCATCAAGCGCGATCTGGAGGAGAAACTGCCCGTCACGCTCGGCACGCTGGCCCGCATCGGGAAACGCTTTCGCGTCGCGGTGGAGGCCCTGCCCTTCGGCAGAAAGCGGCGCGATTTCTGGGCGGAGTATTATTTTGACACCGGCCCAAAGGCGCTGGCCGAGCGCGGGGAACAAGGCGTGAAAGATGGTCTGCGCGCGCTTCTGGCTGAACATCTGACCGCCGCGCCGCGCGAGGGGCATGTGGCACTTGTTGGCGCAGGTCCCGGCGATCCGGAACTTCTGACGCTCAAGGCCCGCAAGGCGCTGGATGAGGCCGATGTGATCATCCATGATCGGCTGGTCGCGCCCGAGATCCTGGAACTTGCTCGCCGTGAAGCCACGCTTCTGGACGTCGGCAAACAGGGCTTTGGCCGCCATACCCCGCAGGAGGAGATTGCCCGGCTGATGGTCGAGCATGCCGCCAAGGGCCTGCAAGTGGTGCGTCTGAAATCCGGCGATCCCGTCATTTATGGCCGTCTCGACGAGGAGATAGAGGCGCTGGAGGTCGCCGGGATCGGCTGGTCCATCGTACCCGGTATCACCTCCGCCTCTGCTGCCGCCGCCGGGATCGGCCAGAGCCTGACGCGCCGGGGCCGCAATTCGGCGCTGCGGGTGCTGACGGGCCACGATACCGAAGGGTTTGCCGAGCAGGATTGGGCCGCTCTGGCCCGCCCCGGCACCGTCGCCGCGATCTACATGGCCAAGAAGGGCGCGCGGTTCCTGCAGGGCCGCCTGCTGATGCATGGCGCCCCCGCCGCGACCCCTGTGACGATCGTTGAGAACGCGTCTCGCCCCGATCAACGCACTGTCGCCAGCACGCTCGCAACGCTGGCCGCCGATCTCGACACCGCCGATCTGACCGGCCCCGCCATCCTTCTATACGGTCTCGCGCCCCGTGCGGCAGAGGCCCGGTTGCCCGACTTGCAGGAGCTTGCAAATGCCCCGTGACTTCACCCCTAAAGTCATTACCGCCAATCATCTGCTGGAAGGCGATGTCGTCTACCTGACCGCCGATGACCGCTGGACCCGGTATCATGCCGAGGCCGAGCTGATCACCGATGAGGCCCATGCCGCGATCCGGCTGCTGGATGCCGAACGGCAGGTCGATACCATCGTTGGTGCCTATCTGGCCGACGCCAAGGACGGACCGAAAGGCCCCGAACCCACCCATTTCCGTGAGGTCTTCCGAACCCGCGGCCCGTCCAACTATGCCCATGGAAAACAGGTGGAGCTCTGAGCGGGGAAAGCTCTTCGAAGAGCTTTTTCAAGATCCTTCCAAGGATTTTCGCCAGCGCCCATGACCAAGGATACGCCCAAGATGTACCGTTACTCTGAATTTGACCGCGACTTCCTCGCTGAACGCAACCGCCAGTTCCGCGCCCAGGTGGAACGCCGCATCGACGGAAGCCTCACCGAGGACGAGTTCAAGCCGCTGCGCCTGATGAACGGGCTCTACCTGCAGCTACATGCCTACATGCTGCGGGTCGCCATTCCCTATGGCACTTTGAACAGCGCACAAATGCGGCAACTGGCCTATCTGGCCGAGACCTGGGACAAGGGCTATGGCCATTTCACCACCCGCCAGAACATCCAGTATAACTGGCCGCGCCTGCGCGATGTGCCGGATATGCTCGATGCACTGGCCGAGGTCGGGCTGCACGCGATCCAGACCAGCGGCAACACCATCCGCAACGTGACTGCCGACCATTTCGCAGGGGCCGCCGCCGATGAGGTAGCCGACCCCCGCCCGGTGGCGGAACTGCTGCGGCAATGGTCCACCGACCACCCGGAATTCCAGTTCATGCCGCGCAAGTTCAAGATCGCCATCACCGGCGCCCCCAATGACCGCGCGGTGACGGCGGCCCATGACATCGGCTTGCGGATCGTGCGGAAGGACGGCGAGATCGGCTATCAGGTGCTGGTGGGTGGCGGGCTTGGCCGCACGCCGATGATCGGCAAGGTGCTGGCGGAGTTTATTCCGGCGGACGACCTCCTGCCCTACCTGGAGGCCACCGTTGCTGTCTGGAACGTGATCGGACGGCGCGACAACAAGTACAAGGCGAGGATCAAGATCCTGGTTCATGAATTCGGGCTGGAGAACCTGAAGGCCGAGGTGGAGAAGGAATTCACCCTGCGCAAACCGCTCTATGCGGGCGGGAAGGACGTTGCCCTGCTGGAGGAGATCAAGACCCATTTCGAGGCGCCCGCGTTCGAGACCGCGGCCACCGACAGTTTCGACGCTTTCTACGCAAGCGATCCGGTCTTCCGCTCCTGGGCCGATACGAACCTGTCTGATCACCGCGCCGAGAGCTATGCCATCGTCACGATTTCCCTGAAGAAACAGGGCGACACTCCCGGTGATGCCACGGCAGACCAGATGCGCGTGATGGCCGATCTTGCGGAACGCTTCGGTCATGACGAACTGCGCATCAGCCACGAGCAGAACGTGATCCTGCCCCATGTGCACAAACGCCACCTGCCGCAGATCCATGCGGAACTGCGCGCAGCCGGGCTTGCGACCGCGAATATCGGGCTCATCTCCGACATCATCGCGTGCCCCGGCATGGATTACTGCGCGCTGGCGACGGCGCGGTCCATCCCCGTGGCGCAGGAAATCGCGACGCGCTTCGAGGAGCTGAAGCTGGAACACGAGGTCGGACCGCTCAAGATCAAGATCTCGGGCTGCATCAATGCCTGCGGGCATCACCATGTGGGCCATATCGGCATTCTGGGCCTCGACCGGGCGGGAGTGGAAAACTACCAGATCACCCTTGGCGGCGACGGCACCGAAGATGCGGTGATCGGCACGCGCACCGGCCCCGGCTTTGCCTATGGCGAGATCGTCGGCGCGATTGAGACCATCGTGCGGACCTATCTGGATCTGCGGGAAAGCGCGGAGGAGACCTTCCTGCAAGCATACGCCCGTGTCGGCATCGACCCGTTCAAGGCCGCCCTCTACCCGGAGACAAAGACTCGTGCCGCTTGACGCGCCCATAGGATCGCTTGCGACCTGGGTCGAGGGGCTGAACGCGCGCTACAAGCACCATTCCGCCACGGCGGTGATGGAACGCGCGCTGAAAGACCCCGACCTTGGCCGGATCGCGCTGGTCAGCTCTTTCGGGGCGGAATCTGTCGTGCTTTTGCACATGGTGTCGGTCATCGACCCAGCCACGCCTGTGCTGTTCATCGACACGCAGATGCTGTTCCCGGAGACGCTGAGTTACCAGCAGGATGTGGCCGCGCATCTGGGCCTGCAGGACTTGCGCACCATCCATGCCAGCAAAATCTCACTACTGGCGGGCGATCCCGACGGCACCCTGCACCAACAGAACACCGACGCCTGCTGCGACCTGCGCAAGGTCCGCCCGATGGAGGCGGCGCTGGCCCCCTTCGACAGCTGGATCACGGGCCGGAAACGGTTTCAGTCGGGCACCCGCGCCGCGCTCGATTTCTTCGAGACCGAGGGCGACATCCGCATCAAGATCAACCCGCTGGCCCATTGGGCGCCAGAGGATGTGCAGGACTACATGGTCAACAACCGCCTGCCCCGGCATCCGCTGGTGGCCAAGGGCTACCCCTCCATCGGCTGCGCCCCCTGCACCAGCCCCGTGAAACCCGGCGAAGACCCCCGCGCGGGCCGCTGGCGGGGCGAGCAGAAGGAAGAATGCGGCATTCACTTCATCGACGGGCGCATTGTCCGCGGCCCCCTAAAAACCGCCTCGTAAGGAGCGACGACATGAAAGACCTGGCAGCCCTAGAGGCCCTGACGGAAACCGAAACCCTGCTTGTGACCGATACCGGCTTTGCCCCCGTGGACGGGACCGAAGTTCTGGACCTGCCCAGTGACGCGGATGCTGAGGCATTGACCGAGGCGCTTCAGACGAGCGCCACCATCCGCATCGACTTCCCCAGCTTCGCCGACGGGCGCGGCTTTACCCTGGCCCGCAGGTTGCGGCAGATGGGGTTTGCCGGGCACCTGCGCGCAAAGGGGCATGTGCTGGCGGATCAATACGCCATGGCCCGCCGATCTGGTTTCGACGATGTGGAGATCGACCGCGCATTGGCGGCCCGCCAGCCCGAGGCACAATGGCTCGACCGTGCCAACTGGCGCGAGCACGACCACAGATCGCGGCTGCGGGCTGCGTAAAAGCGCCCCCTTTTCCTGACCTAGATCAAAGCTTAATGAAGGAGTCGGCTTTACTCAGGCCGCAACTGAAGACATGACCGAGCAAAAACCTGTGACCGAAGCCACCGCATCGCCTGTAAAAGTGCCCACCCTGCCCGACGCACAAACCGTGACGGAGGTGAAGCATTACACCGACCGCCTGTTTTCCTTCCGCTGTACCCGGCCTGCCTCCTTGCGCTTCCGCTCGGGTGAGTTCGTGATGATTGGCCTGATGGGAGACCGCGATCCCAAGACCGGCAAACAGAAACCGTTGCTGCGCGCCTATTCCATCGCCTCACCGTCCTGGGATGAGGAACTGGAGTTCTACTCGATCAAGGTGCCCGACGGCCCTCTGACCAGCCGCCTGCAGCACATTCAGCCCGGCGATCAGGTCATCCTGCGGCCCAAACCCGTGGGCACGCTGGTCCACGACGCGCTGCTGCCCGGCAAGCGGATCTGGTTCTTTGCCACCGGCACCGGGTTCGCCCCCTTCGCAAGCCTCCTGCGCGAACCGCAGACCTATGAGGATTACGATGAGGTCATCATCACCCATACCTGCCGCGAGGCGGGCGAATTGACCTATGGGCGCGAGATCATCGAAAGCCTCAAGACCGATGAGCTGCTCAATGAGGTGATCGGCGAAGGCTTCTGGAAGAAGATCAAATATTACCCCACCACCACCCGCGAAGAGAGTGCCAAGATGGGCCGCATCACCGACCTGATGCGCTCGGGCGAGGCGTTCGAGGATCTGGGCGTGACCCCGATCTGTCCGGAAAACGACCGCGCGATGATTTGCGGCAATCTCGCCTTCAATCTCGAACTGAAAGAGATGCTGGAGGAATACGGGCTGGAGGAAGGGGCGAATTCCGACCCCAAGACCTACGTGGTGGAAAAAGCGTTTCTGGACTGACGCAGCGCCGAACCGAAAAGCCGCTCTCCGATGCGGCTTTTCCATGCGAGGTCAGAGCCCGCCATAGACGCCAAGCGCCTCTTCCAGTTCCTCTTCCTCGTAACCGAAATGCGATCGGACCACGCGTTCCAGCGCATCGAAGGTCTGGCGCGCTTCCTCGAAGGCGTCTTCGCCCGGGTTCTGCACCAGCCGCACCGCATCGGCGTAGAGCCGTTCCAGCAGCGCGTGAACGACCTCATGTTCCTCGCGCAGCTTGGCGATGACCTTGCGCAGCCCGTCGCTGGCCCGCGCCTCCAGATGCGGAAAGACCCGGTGCTCCTCGGCTCCGTGGTGATAGTCGAGAAACTGGCATTCCTGACCGCAGAGATTGCCGAACTGGCGATAGTTGCGGGTCATGTCCATCTCGGGCACGGCCTTGGCCAATGCGGCGGGTGCGGTGCTGCCCGCGGCGATGCCCTCCATCACCCGGCGCACCTGCCCCATCTGCTGCAAATGCATCCGGTGGATGGCGGCCAACTGCCGTCCCTGCCGCCGTTGCAGATCCGTTGCGCCCGCGATTGGCGGCGCCTTGGGGCGGTCCGCCTCTTTCAGATCCGCCACATCGGGACGGATATTCTCGACCCTATCCATGGCAGGCCCTTTCCAACTTTCAGGTTCGAGATGTAAGGCATTGGTCCCAAAAGAAAAGGGCGCGACCACCTCTGGCGCGCCCTCCCGATTGATCGACTGGCCCTGTTACTTCGCAGGGCCGATCATCATAACCATCTGGCGGCCTTCCATCTTCGGCATGTTCTCGACCTTGCCGATTTCCTTGACATCCTCCGCCACCCGTTCCAGCAGCTCGCGGCCAAGGTTCTGGTGCGCCATTTCCCTGCCCCGGAAGCGCAGGGTAATCTTCACCTTGTCGCCGCCTTCGAGGAAGCGGAAGACGTTGCGCATCTTGACCTCGTAGTCATGGGTGTCGGTGTTCGGGCGGAACTTGACCTCTTTGACCTCGATGATCTTCTGCTTTTTCCGAGCCTCGGATTCGCGTTTCTGCTGTTCGTATTTGAACTTGCCGAAATCCATGATCTTGCAGACCGGAGGAGCCGCATTTGGCGAAATCTCCACCAGATCCAGACCGGCCTCTGCCGCCAGATCCATGGCGCGGGCCGGACTGACCACGCCGATATTCTCTCCATCTGCGCCGATAAGGCGGATCTCGGGGGCCCGGATGCGGTCATTGACGCGGGGGCCTGTGTCGCGCTGCGGGGGCGCGTTATGCGGTCTGCGGGCTATCGGTAAAATCCTTCTATTGCCACGATATGCGGTGCCCGAAACTAGCCTTACCCAACGGGCGTTTCAAGGCGAATCCCGGCTGAATGCCGCAGGAATCCGGTCAAAGCCCCCGTTCTCGTTGCGCTGCGGCATCAGGGGGCGTATGGAATCGCCGGAATCGTCCTCTCTGAGCATCGGAGTTTTCCCCATGTCCCGTATTATCGCAATTGTTGCCGCGCTGGTCGTCGTCGGCGCCGCCGCCTATTACCTGAGCCCTCTTGGCCAGCCAGAACCCGAAACCGCCCCCGCGGCAGCCGTGGAAGAAACGACCGAAGCTGTGGAAGAGGCGGCAGAGGCCGCTGAAGAAACCGCTGAGGACGCGGCAGACGCTGTCGAAGAGATGGCCGAAGACGCGGCTGACACGGCTGGTGAGGTCGTGGAAGCCGTCGAGGAAGCCGCACAGGACGCGGTGGACACGGTGACCGACGCCGCAACCGAAGCGGTTGAAGGGGTGATGGAAGAGGCCGAAGGGCTGCTCGACCAGGTGACCGGCACGGCAGACGAGGCCGCCGACGCCACGGAAGACGCTGCGGAGGCGGCCTCCGATATGGCGGAAGAGACCACCGAAGCCGTGACCGAAACGGTCGAAGATGCTGTTGAGGAAGGCACTTCAGACGCCGCAGAGACGGTCGAAGCCACGGAGGAAGCCGTCGAGGAAGCCGCCGAAGCCGTGACCGAGGAAACCGAGTCCGCCGTCGAGGAAACCACAGAGGCCGTGACCGAGGAAACCGAGGCCGCCGTCGAGGAAACCACCGAAGCCGCGACCGAGGAAACGGAGGCCGCCGTCGAGGAAACCACAGAGGCCGTGACCGAGGAAACGGAAGCCGCCGTCGAGGAAACCACCGAAGCCGCGACCGAGGAAACGGAAGCCGCCGTCGAGGAAACCACCGAAGCCGCGACCGAGGAAACGGAAGCCGCCGTCGAGGAAACCACCGAAGCGGTCGATGCGATCGAAGGGGCTACGGACCTGTCGACCCTGTTCTCCGTCGAAGGGTTCGACGCCGATGCCGCCCTCGCGGCCGTGGCGGATGCCGATCTGTCGGCCGTCGCCCGTGCCTCGCTGTCCGCGGCCATCGAGCAGGCGCGCAACAACCCAGCGCTTATCCCCGAAGTGACGACCCGCCTGCGCAACGCGCTTGGGCTCTGATCTCTCGACAAGACGAAAAGAAACCCCGCGCCGAGGCGCGGGGTTTTTTGTTTCAGCGCAGGCGCGTGTGTCAGCAGGCGGCAACGGCCCGCTTGGTCAGCACTTTCACGAGGTTCGCACGATACGCAGC